>DASZHA010000032.1:0-23986 GCA_035938265.1 Candidatus Dormiibacterota bacterium | reverse complement strand
TTTTCTGTGGCACTTTCCCTGGGCTCACGCCCGCCGGGTGTTACCCGGCACTCTGCTCTACGGAGCTCGGACTTTCCTCGACGGGATCGCTCCCGCCGCGGTCACCTTGCCGACTCGTCACGCAGCCCGGATTCTACCCCGCGAGGAGCCCGGCTAAAGGGCAGCCTATTGCGAGGTGGGGTTGCCGTCGAGGGCGGCATTGACCAGGCGGTCGGCCTCCTCGTTCTGCTCCCGCCTGACGTGCTGGAATGTGACCAGGGGAAACTCGGCGGCGAGCTGTTTCACCAGCGCGTGCAGCGGCTTTAGGTCCGCGTGCTTGACCCGGTAGTTGCCATTCAGCTGCTCCACCACCAGCTGGCTGTCGAGCAATGAGGTGACGCTGTCGGCGCCGAGCTCCCGCGCCGCCTCCAGGCCCCGGATGATGGCCCGGTACTCGGCGACGTTGTTGCTGGCCACCCCAATGCGTTCGGCGATCTCCTGGATCACCTCCGACCGGCCCTCCTTCTCCACCTCGATGACCACGCCGATGGCCGCGGGGCCGGGGTTGCCGCGCGAACCCCCGTCGGTATGGATGACCAGGTGGCTCAAGCGGCGGCGCGCCGGCGGCGAACGGACGCCGGGACCTCGATCCGCCACGCGCGGTAGGTCCGCCGGCCCTGCTTCGTCTCCGTGAGCGTGAATCGCCAGCCCCTGCTTTCGATCCAGGCCGCCGCCAGCCCTGGCTCCTGGATCGGCTGCAGCACCAGCCAGCGGGGCAGCCATGGGGCCGAGTCAAGGATCGCCACGATGCTGCGGGCCCCCATACCGGCGATCACAGCCGTGGCAACCTCCGACTCGGCGAGCGGCGCCAGCCCCTCCCCCATCCGAACCGTCGGCGATACGACGGCGGCGTTGGCCGGGGCCGGCGCGACCCTCGCGCGCCTCATCGCTTCCAGGCGGCGGGCGATGTCGGCGGTCAGCCGTGCCGCTGCCGCAGGCGTGCGCTCGGTGGCGACCACCCGCTGCCCCCTGGCCGCCAGCGCCAGCGCCAGGGCGCCGTGCCCGCTACCGATGTCGGCCACCGCGCCGGTCATGGGGACCAGCCGGAGCACGCCCTCCAGCCGGGCCGGCAGCGGGATCATTTCTTGGGCTCGTTGGGGTCGGGCTGGAAACCGATGTGGTGAGCCCGGGCCTGGTGCTGCTCCATCATCTCCTTGGTCACCGAGACCTCACCGAACTCAGCCTCATCGCGCTTCAGGTTGTCGCTCAGCACCCTGACCAGCAGCTTCAGGTGCAGGGGGCTCATTCCCACCCGAGCCACCACCCGGCTCAGGCCCGCCTGCGGGGTGAGCTGGGCAAAGTCAAGCGTGAACCCGACCGGCGTATGCGAGATGAAAGCCTGGTCGCTGTAGAGGATGTCGAAATGGGGCTCGGGGATCTGGACATTGATCTCGGATGGCGCGGCCACGTCGGAAGAGGGCACGTCTGCTTCTGGCATTGGCGATCTCCTTTGGACGCAAGAGTAGCCATAATCCCAGCGGCATGGCCCAGCTACCCCTGCCACACCAGGCCAGCTATACGATCCTCGACCCGGCAGGCGCCGACGCCGGCAGCGAGGAGCTGACGGTGAACGCCTTTGGCGCCGGGTTGCGGGTGACCAGCCGTCTGCGGACCGATTACCCGGTGACGCTGACCACGACCCTGGACTGGGAGCTCGACGCCAGGCTGGTCACCCGCCGCCTGCTACTGCAGAGCCGCACCGGGTGGGGTGATGAGTGCGAGCTGGAGCTGACTGTCACCGGGAACGGGCTCCTGGCCCATCGGCTGGCGCCCGACGGCCCCACCCAGGTCGAGCTGGGCTGGGGACCGCAGGCCGAGCTTGACCACCTGTCGGCCGCCTTCCCGATGGTGATGGCGGCCCGAACCGAGCTGAACGCGGGGGAGTCGCGCCGGCTGGAGACGATCTATATCGGCGCCGAGGACCTCATCCTCCAGGTGGTGGCGCGGGAGCTGACCGCGGTCGCTACCGAGGGCCCGACCCCCGACCTCCTCAGCCGCGCCCTCGACACCGGCCACGCCGCCCGGCTGACCTTCGATCCCACGGGAGCCCTCCGGTCTTACGAGGGGCTTCTCCGCCTCGAGCGGCTGAGCCTGCTGCCGGCGCCGACGAAGTAGGGTAGTGCCCGCGGGTAGTAGTCCTGGAGGTCGCTCCAGACCAGGCCCTGCTGGGCGATGAGGCGGCTGTAGAGCGCGGCGCTGGGTCGAGGGATCCGCTCCTGGGTCTGGAAGTCGACCTCGACCAGGCCGAAGCGCATGCGGTAGCCCTCGGCCCACTCGAAGTTGTCCATCGTCGACCAGTGCAGGTAGCCGCGCAGGTCGACGCCGTCCAGCATCGCCCTGCCGCATTCCGCCAGGTGCGACACCAGCGCCCGCGGTCGCAGCCGGTCGGTTGCGTCGGCGACGCCGTTCTCGGTGATGTAGATCGGTTTGCCATAGGTCCGCCAGGCGTCCAGCAACACCGTGTGGATGCCCTCCGGGTAGACCTCCATCTGGAAGTCCGACAGCTCGGCGCCGGGCCTGGCGAAATTGTGCGAGAAGAGCGAGGTCGGCCGGGTGAGGTCGAAGGCGACCATGTCGCGGCTGTAGTAGTTGAGGCCGACGTAGTCCATGGTGCCCGCCGCCTCGGGTATGCGCTCGCGGAACCCGAGCGGGAAGCCGGCGTAGCCGTCGGTGCAGGCGCGCAGGAACCAGTGGTTGAAGCCGAGATGCGGCAACCGGGCGGCCAGCCGGTCGAGAGGGAGCCAGGGTCGGCTGGGCGCGAAGACCCGCATGTGCTGAGCGACACCGACCCGGGCATCGCCGCCGTGGGGGCCGGACTTGAGCTCGTCGAAGGCCGCGGCGTGGGCGCGGACCATGTTGCGTTGGACCCGTGAGGCGGCGCCCAGGTCCTGCTTCTGCGGCGGCCACTCGCCGATGGCGTAGCCCTGGTAGGCGTAGACGTTGGGCTCGTTGAAGGTCGTCCAGATGTCGACCAGGTCGCCGTACTCATGGGCGCAGAGGCGGGCGAAACGGCGGAAGGCCCGCACCGAGGTGTCCGCCTCGAAGCCGCCCGCCTGGGCGAACCAGGTGGGGCTGGTGAAGTGGTGGAGGCTGACCAGCGGCGTCATGCCGAGCCCGCGCAGGGTCTCGAGCACGTCGCGGTAGTGGGCCACCGCCTGGCCGTCGATCTCCCCCGGGGAGCGCTCGATCCGGCTCCATTCGATCGAGATGCGGTGGGCATTGTGGCCCATCGAGTGGAGCATCTCGAAGTCCTGCTTGTAGCGGGTGTAGTGCTCGCAGGCGGCGCCACTTACGCTGCCGTCCTTGATATGGCCACCCTCCAGCTCCCACTCCCACCAGTCGCAGTTGTCGTTGTTGCCTTCCACGTGGTGGGCGGCAGTGGCCGCGCCCCAGAGGAAGCGGTCCGGGAAGCGGAATGCCAGGTCCTCGGTCACGGGGCCTGGACTAGGGAGCCGAGGCCAGGGACTGGGCGGTGTCGCGCAGGTCGGCGAGCGCCTGCCGGGCCGCGCCGCTGTCGATTGACGCGCGCGCTTTCTCGATGCCCTGGGGGAGGTCGTCGGCCGCACCCGCGGCCACCAGGGCGGCGGCGGCGTTGAGCAGCACGACGTCGCGACGGGAACCCGTCTCGCCGTCCAGGATGGCGTTGAGGATGACCGCGTTGGCGGCGGCGTCCCCACCCTTGAGGTCGCCCGGCTGGGCCACCGCCAGGCCCAATGACGCGCCGTCGATGTCGTACTCACGGATCTCGCCGTCGCGCAGCTCCCAGACCCGGGAGGGCGCGGCCACGCTCAGCTCGTCGAGGCCGTCGCTGCCGCAGAAGACCAGCGCTCGCTCGTGGCCCAGCTCCTTGAGGACGCTCGCCATCAGGGGCGCCATCTGGGCGCTGGCCACGCCCAGCGACTGGCGCCGGACCATGGCCGGGTTGGCCAGGGGTCCGAGGATGTTGAAGACGGTCCGGATGCCGAGGTCCTTGCGCGGGACCCCGGCGTGCCGCATCGCGGGGTGAAAGGTGGGCGCCAGCATGAAGCAGATCCCGGTGGCGTCGAGGCAGGCCTGGACCTGGTCGGCCGTCAGCGACATCGGCACCCCCAGCGCCTCGAGCACGTCGGCGCTGCCGCAGAGGCTGGAGGAGGACCGATTCCCGTGCTTGGCGACTGGCGCGCCGGCGCCACGGACGACGATGGCGGCGGCGGTCGAGATGTTGAATGTGCCGGCGCCGTCCCCGCCGGTGCCGCAGGTGTCGACGGCGCCATCGGGCGCGGTCAGGGTGCGCGCGTGGGAGCGCATCGACGAGACCAGGCCGACGATCTCATCGACGGTCTCGCCCTTGAGCCGCAGCGCCACCAGCAGGCCGGCGATCTGGGACTCGGTGGCATCGCCGTTCATGATGTCGTCCATCGTCGCCTCGGCCTGGGCGCGGTCCAGGTCCTCGCCGTTGATCAGCCGGGCGATGGCGTCGCGGATCATGGCCAGACTGTATAGCAGACCCGGTGAGGCGCCCCGGCGGGGGGATACTATCCGGGAAATGGAGCGGGTCAAGGACCAGATCTGGAGTCATCCGCCGCAGCCCGGCGATCTCGAGGCCTTCCAGCTGGGGTCGGGCGAAGTCGGCGCCCTCCTGATCCACGGCTTTTGCGGCACGCCACCGGAGGTCCGGGGCCTCGGGGAATACCTCGCCGGTCGCGGCTTCCGGGTCCGCGGGGCCCTCCTCGCCGGGCATGGGCGCACCCCCGAGGAGCTGGAGCTGACCTCGTGGCAGGACTGGATCGACAGCGCCCAGGCGGAGCTCGACGCCCTCAAGCGCGAATGCCGCGTGGTCTGCGTCGGAGGCCAGTCGATGGGCGGCACCCTTAGCCTGCTGCTGGCGGCGCGCAACCCCGACGTGGTTGCGGTCGCCACCACCGCCGCCCTGGTGAACCTGGGCCGCTGGGCGGAGCTGCAGATCAGCCTGGGCCGGCGCATCCTCCGCTGGCACTACCCGGACCGCAGCAGCGTCGACCTCTGGGACAAGGAGGCGGTGAAGCAGCTGCGCAGCTACAACCGGCGGTCCCTGAAGTCGCACGCCGACCTGGTGTCGCTGTACCGGCTGGCCCTCAGGGAGGCACCTGCGATCCAGGTGCCGGCGCTCCTCCTCCACGGCAAGCGGGACGGCGTGGTGCCGTATGCCAACGCCGCGCTCATCGCCGAGGCCATCGGCCCCTCGGCCGAGGTCCGACTCTTCGAGCGCAGCGGCCACGCGATGTCGGTGGACATCGACCATGAGGAGGTCTACCGGCTGATCGCCGAGCACTTCCTTGCCGCCGCCGGCGCGGCGTCGTCGATTGGTCCGCCGCCGGGGAGCGAGGCTCTCACCGCCGCAACCTAGGCCGCGATGCCGGCCGCCGGGCTACCTCCAGCCGACCTGCTGCCGGTACAGCGCGAGGCGACGGCCGCGTACCGCGCCGCGCGAGCCATCCTGCTGCCCATCTTCCGAGCCGTGTTCCGGCTGCGCGTCGAGGGTCGTGAGAACCTGCCGCGCGTCGGTGCGCATGGGGGCGCCTACATCGCCATCGCCAACCACCTCAACTGGCTCGACCCGTTCGTCCTGCTCTACGCCCTGCCCGTCGTCCCCCGGGTGCACTTCCTGGGCAATCCCGAGGGCCTTGTCACCCACCGTTTCCAATGGCGTGTGGTGCGCAGCGTGGGCGGCTACATCGCGGTCGACCAGGCGCGGCACGGCGACCAGACCCTGTACCACTACGTCGACCTCTGCCTGCGCCGAGGCGGCGCCGTCGGGCTCTTTCCTGAAGGGCACTACGGCGACCGGGAGGGCGCGATCCAGGACTTCCACTCGGGCTTCGCTCACTTCGCCGTCGACAACCAGGTCCCGGTGATGCCGGTGGCGCTCTCGGGGACGCAGGACCTCTGGCTGCGCAAGACCGTCCGGATCATCATCGGCAGCCCGATCTCACCCGAGGGCAAAGACGTCGACACGGTGATGGCTGAAGCCCGGGCGGCGATGTCGGCGCTGCTGCCCGTGTACGAGGCGCCCGCGGGACCGCGGCTCCTGAGGAAGCGCCTGACTCACCTCCTCTGAACGCGCGTCAGGCGGGTTAGGGCTCGGGCCAGGGGGCGACGATGTGCCGCGGTATCCAGCCATGAAGGCCGGCGGCCTCCTGCTGCACGAGCAGGTGGCCGTCGCGCGCCTCCAGCACGTGGAGCTTCTGACCCGGTCGCACGACCCCGCCCGTGGGCCCGCCATGGGGCTCCGATCGCAGCGGGAAGCCGGTGTTCCAAGATGGGATCAGGGTGCCCGCCCTGCCGGGTGGCACCTCCCGCATCTCCTCCACTATCTCCCACTGGGGCATGGGCCGAGTCTAGTGGGCGTGAGGGGGATCGGGCGCCAGCGACGACGGGCATGCCAGCCGGAAGCCGCAGGCCCAGCAGGGACGCGCGGGAACACCGTCGACACCGAAGGCGCCACCGACGATGCCCCTCCCGGCGCGAAGCAGCTCGCGCCGCGCGCCGGCGAGTGCGGCCAGGCCCGCGGCGACCGGGATCTCCGCGCCCGATCGCAGGTCGATTAGGAACAGCCGCACCTGCGACGGGTCGAGGCCGAGGAGCTCCGGCGCCGCCATCACGTAGGTCCGCAGCTGCCACTCGTCGATCGCCATCTCGAAGGCGTGCGGCGTGACCGTCTTGAAGTCAAGGATGGCCACCCGGCGCTGGTAGCGGACGACACGGTCGACCCTCAGCTTGAGCTCAATGCCGAACCCGTCCGTGTCCTGGATCACGTGGCGAACCGCCTGCTCCAGGAACAGGGTTGTCCGTTTCGGCCAGGGCCCCTCGGCATAGGCGCCCAGGCCCGCGGCCATCCGGTTCATCGCGGCCTCGAACTCCTTTCCCGCCAGCCCTCGCCCATCGGCCTCCTCCCGCACCACGGCCAGCAGGTCGGCGGCCCGGGGCGGTGCCCCGCCGTCGACCCGCCGCTGCCAGCGCAGGAGGGCGGCGTGCACTCCCGCCCCCAGCCGGCGGTCGAGCTCGGACGCCACCGTCTCTGCGATCAAAGCCGGCGCACGCCGCCACTCTGGGGGCGTGGCCGGCTCATCGAGATGGTCGACCTCCAGGTAGCGGTACTTGAGGGGACAGGCGTGGTACAGCGCCAGGCTGCTGAATGACGCTCCCACCGGGGCTCCGGGCCCCGGACCCGCGGCCTCAGCCGACGCTGGCCACCTGGGCGCGTAGCTGGTCGCTGGGCGCGAAGCCGTAGTTGACGGCGGAGACGCGGCCGTCGGCGGCAAGCACCACAGTGCTGGGCAGGGTCAGGACCCCGAACCGACGAGCCAGCGGCTCCTCGGCTGGGGCGTCGACCTCGACCACCCGGAGCTCGCCGTCGAGGGCGCTCTTGAGCTCGTCCAGCGCCGGCTTTTGCCGATAGCGACAGACGGTGCAATAGTCCGCGGTGAAAAAGAGGACCGTGGGCCGCCCCTGGCTCAGGGCGGGGTCGACCACGCGGTTGACCCGCTTGCCACGTCGGTAGACCGCCGCCAGCTTGACCGCCAGGAACAGCGCGGCCAGCCCGAGGAGGAGGACGGCGAGGAGCCCGAGGCGCTCGATCAAGATTTGTGGGCTTGGGTCGCCTACCCCCGGCGGGGCAGGAGGTGCATGCGGTCGAGCTGGAAGTAGACCTGGCAGCCGACGCAGAAGTCGAAGGCGAAGTTGACGAAGGCCAGGACGATGACGATCCAGGCCAGGACCCAGCCGGCCCCGGTGGCGCCCAGCAGGAAGGCGACGGTGCTGAACCCGAGGAAGCTGGCGCCCACGCCCTGGGCGAACTGGTGGGGAGTCGGGTCCTCCTGGGCGACGTTGGGCTTGACTATGCCGCTGGGCTTGAGCACCCGCAGGTAGAACTGCCGGAAGAGGTTGAGCTGGGGGTTGACCACGCCCAGGGCCATGATCACACCCACCAACGGCACCAGCAGCCAGGCGTAGTTCACCTGGAGCACGAACCCCAGCGTAAAGGCGACCACGTTGACGCCGATGATGAACACCTGGCCCACCTTGAGGACGGTGCGGTCGAATGCCTGGACAGCCATGCCGAACCTCCTTCCGGACAATACCCGACTAATCTGCTAGGGATTCTATCCCAACCCGAGCGGGAGGCGATGCCGGCGGCGGTCAGGCCGGGCGGGGCTCGACGTGGACCTCGGCCGCGGGCACCACCCGCTCCGCCCGGCTGCCCACCGGGTAGACCCGGACCCCGGGTGCGGCAGGGGTGCCCCACTCCCAGCCGCGCTTCCAGAGCTCGCGGGCGGTGCCGACGTCGAAGGCCTCCTCGGTGGCGGCGCCGTCGGTGAAGCTGAGGCTCTGGTGTGACGCCGAGGCGTACCCCAGGCGGACCTCGGTGGCGCTCTCACGGAGGAAGCGGAGGTCGTCGAGGACCGCGTCGTCGAAGCCGGCGGCCGCGCCTGAGATCGCGTCTTCGAGGCTCGGCACCTCGCCCGTGGCCATCTCCGCCCGGGCCTCCTGTCGCTGGCGCAGCCGCTCTGCCCGCTCCCGGCGCCGGAGCTCGCTGCGGACCAGGTCAGCCTCCTTTCGGAGCCGGTCGAGCTCAACCCGGAGGGGTACGGCGGCCTTCTCCAGCCGCTCCATCTCGGACATCAGGTCGCTGGTTTCGCGTTCGCCCCAATCCGAGGGCGGCGGCGAGGAGGTCAGCGGGCCGGCCTGCGGTTTAGAAGGGGGCCCGGCTGGTGGCGCCCAGCGAGGCTTCGCCGACCACCAGTGGCGCGTCGGCGAGGGCCTCGGCCCGGGTCGCGCGACGCTTGACGATGAGCGCGTAGATGATGCTGCTGCTGATGACGACGGTGCTGGGCAGGAGGTGCAGGGGTGTGATGTCCATGTATGGGCCGATCTGGCGGCTGAGGAAGAAGCCGATGACCAGGAACATGCCTGCCCAGAGGCTGGCGGACACCGCCACCGAGCTGACGAACACCGGGTAGCTGACGCCGAAGAGCCCGGCGCACACCGAGAGCACGATCCGGAACCCGGGGACGTGGCGCCCAATGATCACCGCCAGCGGACCCCAACGCTTGAACCAGCGCTCCAGCCTGTCGATCCGCGACTGCTTGACGTGCATGTAGGGGCCGTATCGCTTGACGAACGGCTTCCCGTAGATGCGGGCCAGCCAGTACAGGACGCTGGAGCCGATCATTGCCCCCAGGACCACCGCCAGGAAGGCGGACACCGGGTCCAGCGAACGGCGCGCCACCAGGTGGCCGGCAAAGGCGATGAACGCGTCGCCGGGGAGGGGGACCGGGATCCCCACCTCCTCCAAGGCGATCACGCCGAATACCGCAATTGCCTTGTGGGCGTAGATCTGCTGGGTGATCGCTTGCCCGCCAGGGACCTGGTCGAGGTAGTACCTCAACCCGTGTGACGCCACCGCGATCCCGCTGAGTCCCATGGCCACCTGAGTGTATGTTCGCCGGACGCCTCAGAGTACGTAGAAGTGCACTGTGACTGTTAAGTTTCAGTAAAACGTTGTGTACCGGCCCTTTGGCCCGGCTCGGAGCCTACAGGCCGAAGGGGACGCCGATGACCTTGAGGCGCTTTTCCAGCGACCGCATCCCCCAGGTCGTGACCTCGTCCTGGGTGTAGCCGGAGACGGTGGGATCGGAATCCTCGAGCAACGTCAGGCTCAGCGGCAGCGTCTGGTTCAGCTGGTCCTGGATCACTCCGACCCACTTGGGGTCCTGGTGCACGGCGTCGTACAGGAACTTGGTCCCGAAGGTGATGTGACGAGACTCGTCGCGCATGATCGCGGTGAACCCCGCCCGGAAGCCGGGTAGCTGGTCTTCGCGGCGCAGGTAGTCGAGGGTGAAGCGCTGCCCGGTGAGGGCCAGGAAGCCCTCGATGATGATGTGGTACACGGTCACGCCGCGGACCAGGGTGTCGAAGTTGTCGGGCTCCTGGCGGAGGTCGTCGGCGAGCTTGGCCAGGGTGCCAAAGAAGATGTCGTCGTAGGCCCGGTAGACGTGGGGCTTCTGCGCCCAGATCCGGTCGTGGAGGGTGGGCTCGTCGACCCCCAGGACCTCGGAGTAGAAGCGGTCGAAGAAGACCATGTGGCGGGCCTCGTCGACCACCTGGGTGGTGAGGAACAGCTTTTGCTCGGTGTCGGGGGCGGCGATCACAAAGGGCAGCAGGTCGACGGTGACCTGGTGCTCGCCGATCCAGAAGGAGGCGTAGGTCCGCTCCGACTCCTCCAGCTGGCGGGTGTTGCCCTCGGCCTTCTGGCGCTCGTTGTCGATCCTGTCCTGGGTGAAGTCGAGGTCCTGGGTCTTCCACTGCTGGCGCTCCCACCGGAGGTAGAGCTCGCGGTAGCTGGGCAGCCGCTCCAGCCCATGGTCGAGCAGGGTGAGGACTTCGTCGATATGGGTGTTGCCGAGCTGAACCAGGCTGGCCTGCTCGACATCGCTGGTGGTAGTTGCCATGGGCACCTCCGAAACCTTCCGCCAGTGGCCAAAGTACCACAGTTTCTGACGAGGGCGTCAGAAATCGTCGCCGGCGCCGCGGCTGGTTGAGGCTGTCGGCGAGAGGACTCGAACCTCCACCCCCTCGCGGGGACCAGCTCCTAAAGCTGGCGTGTCTACCGTTCCACCACGCCGACGCGAATGGCCGGATTGTAGGACTACTTTCAAGGCCTGCCCACCGTGGCCCGGCCGCCAGGCCGCCTCCACCCCCCGATGCTAGCCTCGCTCCAGATCCATGTCCCCCAATCCCCTACCCCTGCAGGTCGCCGTCTGCGGCGACGGTGACCCCGACACGCCCTATACCGGCGTGGCCGCCGAAGCCGGCAGGCGAATCGCGGAGGCGGGAGCGGTCCTGCTGACCGGCGGCTTGACCGGTGTGATGCTGGCGGCGACCGAGGCCGCCCGCGCCGCCGGCGGACTGGCCTGCGCCGTGCTGCCGGCGGCGAACACGGCCTCGGCCATCGCGCCGGCGCAGGTCCGCATCGCCACCGGGGCGGGTGAAGCCCGAAACGTCATCCTGGTTCGCTCGGCGGACGCCGTGGTCGCCATCGGCGGGGGTTACGGCACCCTCAGCGAGATCGCCATCGCGCGCAAGCTGGGGGTGCCGGTGTTCGGCTTCGAGACCTGGTCGGCGTCGAGGCCCGGCGACGGCGAGCCGCTGCTGGAGGCTTGTCCCACGGCGGCCGACGCCGTGGACCGAGCCCTGGCCGCCGCCCGTGGCTAGGGAGACCGCAGAGACCCATACCCTGCCGCTGCCCGCGGGGGCGTCGCGACACAAGCTGGTCGCCGCCAGCCTGGTGGTGCTGAGCACGGTGTCGGCCCAGCTGGGCGCGGCCTACGCCACCCGTCTCTTCCTGCTCACCCCGCCGGTGACCGCCAGCTGGATCCGCAACGTCGTCAGCGCTGGGGCGCTACTGCTGCTGCTGCTGGCGCGGCGAGGGTCGCTGCGGGGCATCAGGCCGGGGTACGCGTTGGCGCTGGGCCTTGTCCTGGGCCTGATGAACACCGCCTTCTACTACGGCATCGCCCTGTTGCCGCTGGGCGATGCGGTGGCGGTGGAGTTCACCGGGCCGATCGTGATCGCCGGCATCCTCTCGCCGCGCCGGCGTGACCTGATGTGGGTGGCGATGGCGGCGGCGGGGGTCATCGCCATCAGCAAGCCGGGCCCCGACCACCTCAACTATGTGGGCCTGGCCTGGGTGCTGGCGGCCGGCGCCTGCTGGGCGTTCTACGTCCTGGTGGGGCGGCGGGTGGCGACCGGTGGGCGGCAGGCGGACACCCTGGCGATGGCGATGGTGGTGGCCGCAATCCTGCTGACCGCGCCGGCGCTGTGGCAGGGCGGCGGCACCCTGACCAACCCGGTGGTCCTCCTGATGGGGATCCTGGTCGGCATCCTCAGCTCGGCGGTGCCATACAGCGTCGAGCTGCTGGCGATGAAGCGGATCCCGTCATATGTGTTCGGTGTCCTGCTCAGCCTCCACCCGCTGATGGGCGCCCTGGTCGGCGCGATCGTGCTGAGCCAGGCTGTCCATCCCCTCGAGGCCGCCGGCTTCGCTCTCGTCGTCGGCGCCTCCGTGGGGGTGACGTTGACCAGCCCGCCGGCGGAGGCCACCGCGGAGGTGCCCATAGTCACCTGACCGGCGGCTCAGTCGGCGAAGAAGTCGTCCCCCGCGTAGGGGTCTACGGGCACGACCCAGGACTCGGTGACCTGGCCGCTGTCGTTGAAGTGGAAGATGTTGCAGTAGTTCGACTCCAGGGTCTTGCCATTGCGCTCGCCCCTGGAGACGGCCAGCACCACCGCGTGGTCGTCGCTGGCCAGAACGTCGTGGACCTCGACGCTGAACGTGCCGCTGGTCAGCTGGGCCAGGTTCAGGAAGCTCCCCAGGGTGGCGTCGAGCCCGTCGTAGTCACCTGACGCCTGGTTCCGGCCGGTGCCGTGCCACTTGACGTCTGGCGCCAGCACCTGCTGCAGGGTCTCGACGTCGTTCTCCTGGAAGGCCTTGTAGCCACGCCTGGCCGCCTCCGCGTTCTCTGCTGCTCCCATTGCACTCCTCCTGCGAACCTCGGCGGCCAAGCGCCGCTCCAGCGGGGAAGGCTGGCACCAGCGCCGGTTGCTGTCAAGCGCGCCTGGCGACTCTCAATCTCCGCCTCCGTCGAATGTGTCCTTTTGCCTATGGGCTAGGAGCTTTGCCACGGTAGGTTGTGCCAGTGGGGACCGTGGCCTTGACATCCGTTTACGACCTTGATTGAATGATCAAATAATGTTGACTGATCGATCAACTAGCAGGGGTTTCTAAGTTGAACGTCGCCCTCCCCGCCACCGTACAGAGCCCCGCCGCCCAGGAGCGCGCCCGCCATATCATCGAAGCCGCCAGCACGGCCATGAGCCGCCAGGGTTACGGCAATACCTCGATGAAGGACATCGCCGCCGAGGCCGGCGTGGCCCAGGGTCTGATCCACTACTACTTCGGCACCAAGGAGGACCTCCTGGTTGCCGTGGTCCGCAACCTCAACGACCAGATGCTGACCAACATCAAGGCCGGGATGGCAGAGGTCAGTGGCGATCCCCTGACCCAGATGTGGACCAGCCTCAGGGTGATCCGCGACGAGTACGCGACGCAATCCGACTCCTGCCGCCTGTTCTTTGACCTGATCAGCCTCAGCTTCACCAATGAGCGGCTGCGCAAGGAGGTCGCCGAGCTGTACCGCGACCTCACCGCGGAGACGACCGCGATGGTGCACCGGCTGTCCGAAGACCTGCCGCTGGCGCCCCCCATCCCGGAAGAGGAGTTCGCCGCCATCCTGCTGGCGACCATCGATGGAGTCCTGCTGCGCAACGTGCTGGAACCCGAGTTTGGCAAGGACCGGCTCTTCCGAGGTCTCGGTTTCCTATGGGCGAGCAGCGCCGCCGCCAGCTACGCGTGGGCGGGAGAGACGCCTCCGCTTGAGGTCTTCGAGGACATCCTGAACTCGGCCGACACACCAGCTACGCCGTCACCGTTCGGCCAGGCCCAGGCCGGAGCGATCGACCCGGAGACCGAGCCCAGCTGATGGTCTTCCGCAAGCTCGGCGAGTTCGCCACCCGCTACCGGTACCCGATCATCGGGGCCTGGGTGGTGGCCGCCGTGCTGCTCAACGTCTTCATCCCCCAGCTCGAGGAGGTCGTCAAGCGCGACGCCACGCCGTTCCTGCCTGCCAACGCCGACGTCATGCAGGCCTACAAGGTCATGGGCGAGAAGTTCGCCGGCTCCGACGCCGGGGGCTACGCCATCCTCGTCCTGGAGAACAAGAACGGCCTCTCCCAGTTGGACAGGGACTACTACGCCAAGGTGGTGGGCCGCCTCAACCAGCATCCCGACCGGGTCGCCTTTGTCCAGGACTACATTTCCCACCCCGAGTTCAAATCGGCGGTTGAGAGCAAGGACGGCAATGCGCTCTACATCCCGGTAGGGCTCAAGGCCGCGGTGGGCACCCCCAGCGCCGACGGCGACGCGTTCTTCCTCCGCGACCTGGTCAAGCAGGATCGCCCCGCCGACCTGACTACCTACGTCACCGGCGACACCGCGATCATCGCCGACTTCCAGAAGAGCATCGAGTCGAGCGTCAGCCAGACCACCGTCATCACGTTGATCCTGCTGATCGTGATCCTGCTGGTGATCTACCGCTCCCCGGTTACGCCGCTGATCCCGCTGACCACGATCGTGCTGGCAATCCTGGTCGTTCGGCCCATCGTCGCCCTCCTCGGGCTCCACTACATCAAGGTGGCGTCGTTCACCGAGACGTTCTTACTGGCCATCGTCTTCGGCGCCGGCACCGACTATTGCATCTTCCTGATCAGCCGCTTCAAAGAGCAGATGTCGCGCGGGGAGGACAAGCCCAAAGCCCTTAGGACCGCGACCCGGCGCGTCGGTGAGGCGATAGCCACCGCCGCCGCCACCGTGGTCATCGGCGGCCTGGCCATGACCCAGGCCAACGTGTCGCTCTTCAACACCACCGGGCCGGCGATCGCGGTTTCAGTGGCGATCACCCTGGTGGCGGGCCTGACCCTGACGCCGGCGCTGATCGCGGTCGGTGGCAAGCGCTTCTTCTGGCCCCAGAAGATCGAGAACGAGAAGAGCAGCCGCTTCTGGAGTGGCGCCTCCCGGCTGATCGTGTCGCGGCCCCGCCGGGTGCTGGTGATGGCCCTTATCCCTCTGCTGGCGCTGGCCGGGCTCTACCCGCTGATGAAGCTGACCTACGACGAGCGCACGCCCCAGCCGCAGGGGAACGAAAGCATCCAGGGGCTCTACACCCTCGACCGTCACTACACGGCCGGCGAGATCCTGCCCGACTACATCCTGGTCCAGTCCGACCACGACCTCCGCAACCCCCAGGACCTGGCCCTCCTCGACAGCGTCACCAAGTCCGAGACCAGGGTCCCCGGCGTCACGTCGGTGCGCAGCTTTACCCAGCCGGGTGGCGACCGCATCCCTCAGGCCTCGATCCCCTACCAGGCCGGCCAGGTGGGCCAGGGCCTGCAGCAGGCGCGCGACCAGCTGCAGGCGGGTAGCGGCGGCGTCCAGCAGCTCAAAGACGGCAGCGGCCAGGTGGCCAACGGCGCCGGCCAGGTCGCCGGCGGCGCCCAGCAGGCGCACAACAGCGTGGACCCCTTCATCGCCGGCCTGCAACAGGAGAACGCCGGGTTGGGCCAGGCGGTGTCAGGCTCGGCGTCGGCGCAGGCCGGCTCGGCCCAGCTTCGCGACGGCGCCAAGCAGCTCTCGGCCGGGCTGGACGCGTCAATTGGCGGCGTGCAGCTGGCGACGGAACACTTGAACACCGCCCTGGTCCTGCTCAACACCGACCCCACCTGCGCCATCAGCGTCAACTGCGCCACGGCCAAAGCTCACGTCCAGGGGGTGTACGACGCCGAGACCAACCAGCTGCTGCCGGGCCTGCGAGGCATGAAGGCCGGCGCCGACAAGATCGCCACCGGCAACGGCAGCCTTGCCGACGGCCTCGGCCAGCTCCACACCGGCCTGGTCCAGGCGCAGGCGGGAGTGCAGCAGCTGGAGGCGGGTGAGCAGACATTCAAGGACAAGCTGGGCCAGCTGGCCGGTGGCGCCAGCCAGGTGAGCGGCGGCGCCAGCCAGGTCAGCGGCGGCGTCGGCCAGATCGCCTCAGGGACCGAACAGCTCAAGAGCGGCCTGGGCCAGGCCGCCGACTATCTCAACTCCGTCGCCGCCAATGGCAGCGACACCTTCTTCATCCCGCCCGACCAGCTCAACAACCCGCAGCTGGCGCTGGCGCGTTACTACTTCATCTCCAACGACGGCACCACCGCCCGGATCGTGGTGCTGGGCAAGGACGACCCCTTCAGCACAGCTGCGATGGACCGGGTGCAGAAGGAGAAGTCCGCCGCCTCGACCACCCTGTCCGGGACCCGTCTGGCCAACGCCCACGTCCTCGCCGCCGGGTTCGCGCCCCAGAACGACAACCTCCGCACCCTCTTCACCCGCGACTTCCAGGTGGTGGCCATTGCCGTGCTCGTCGGCGTGCTCCTGGTCCTGGTCCTGCTGCTTCGCAGCCTGGTGGCACCGGTCTACCTGCTCGCGTCGGTGCTGGTCTCATACGCCGCCGCCATGGGCTTCACCACCGTGGTCTGGCAGTACATCCTGCACAAGGGGGCGATTGACTGGACGGTGCCCATCTTCGCCTTCGTCATGCTAGTGGCGGTGGGCGCCGACTACAACATATTCCTGATGTCGCGCGTCCGCGAGGAGGTGCTCGCGGATCCCAAGGAGGGCATCGGCCGCGCCATTCGGCGGACCGGCGCGATCATCACCTCGGCCGGGATCATCTTCGCCGTCACGTTCGCGGCGATGGTCACGTCGCCGGTCCTCAACATCGCCGAAACCGGCTTCGCCATCACCTTCGGGCTGCTCCTCGACACCTTTGTGGTGCGCAGCTTCGTGGTCCCCGCGGTGGCGGTGCTCCTGGGCAAATGGAATTGGTGGCCGCACTTCGGCATGAGCCGGGCCCGGGTCGAAGCCCTGGAAGCCACCGGCGGCTCCGCCAAGGGCGGCGGCCGGCCCCGGATGCAGCCGGCGAAGTAGGTCCTGGCTTGACGACGGAGGCGAAACGTTGAGGGGTGGGAAGCCGGCCACGTTAGTCACGCGCGTGGTTGCGGTGGTCGTGGGCCTCTTCAACCTCGGCATCGGCTTCTGGGCCCTCCTCGACCCGCAGTCGTTCTTCGCCCGGCTGGCGGTCTTCCCGCCGTACAACCAGCACTTCATCCACGACGTCGGCGCGTTCCAGCTGGGGCTGGGCATGGCGCTGTTCCTGGCCCTGGCGTGGAGCGATGCCCTGCTCGTGAGCCTCACCGCCGGTGGCATCGCCGCCACGGTCCACGTCATCAGCCACGTCATCGATCGCGACCTCGGCGGACACCCCCAGACCGACATCCCCCTGCTCAGCCTGCTGGCGCTGGCCCTGTTGGTCGCCGCCGGGCTGCGGCTCAGGCAGCTCCGGGCCTAGCCGGCACCGCCTCTGCGGTGGCGGTGTTGGATTCGCGGCTCAGAGGCGCCGGCGCAGGAAGTCGACCAGGTCGCGGTTGAAGTCCTCGGCCTTCTCGTACATCGGCAGGTGCCCGCACTGGTCGTAGAGGATGAGCTCGGCGCCCGGCATGCGCTGTGCGGCCCGGTAGGCGTGCTGCACCGGCAGGGTCCGGTCCTGGCGTCCCCAGGTCACCAGCACCGGCATCTTCAGCTGCGGCAGCACATCCCAGAGCAGCTCCTGCTCGGAGTCCGTCAGGCGCTCGGCCATCCGCATGAAGTGCTCCTTGTACCCCGGCTGCAGGTGGGCCTCGGCCATCACGTCGACCTGCTGAGGTGACGACAGCGCCCGGTCGTAATAGGCGTTTTTGTGCGACTCCTCGAGGATGCGACGGTGACCCACGAAGGGCCGCACCGCGGCCCTCAAGAGCGGCGACGCCAGCAGCGACCAGAGCTTGGGCGCGCTGGTGAACATCCCCGCCGGGTCGACGCCGACGACGGCGCTGACGCGCTCGGGGTGGTCGGCGGCGGTCTTCAGCGCGATGGCGCCGCCCATCGAGCTGCCCGCGATCGTCGCCCGGTCGATGCCCAGCTCGTCGAGGAAGCGGGTGACGAAGCGGGCATAGCCCTTGAGCGAGTAGTCGATCCGGGGCATGCCTGACCGGCCAAAGCCAGGCAGGTCGGGGACCACCACCCGGTACCCCGCCTTCGACAGCGGCCCGACGTTTCGGATCCAGGCCTCGGCGTGGTGGTTCCAGCCGTGCAGCAGCAGCACCGCCGGGCCGGTGCCCACGTCGTAGTGGTAGACGCTGGCCGGCCCGACCTGGGCATGCTGCGGCTCCAGCTCGACGGGTGCGTTGTCCGGCGCCGTCTGAGCAGCGTGGAGCTTGCCGGCGGCGCCGGCCTGCCGGCGGGGGCTCACCGTCTGTCCTATGCCTTTCGGGCCGCCGCTTTCTTGGCCGGGGGCTTCTTGGCTGTCGCCTCTACCTTGTCGCGGAGGTTCTCCAGCGACCTGGTCAGGTCCTTGCGCACCTGGCCCTCGGCCGCCTTGGAGGCGACGCCCCCGACGGCCTTACCGATGCCGCCAAAGATCCCACCGCGGCCGCCCCCCATCAGGCTGGCGAGGTCATAGGAATTGCTCAGCTTGACCACCGTCGCCCCACCCTTGGTCGAGAACGTGTAGGTGCCGCCGTTGTCAAAGCCGGCGAACGACTTGAAGCTGATCTTCTTGTCCTTGGTCCAGTCAGTGATCTCAACGTCGGACTTGATGTCCGGCAGCCCGGTTGTCTTCTTGACGAACCGAAATTGCGAGCCCTTGCCGCTGGTCTGCTTGGTTAGCGGCTTGTACTCCGTCATGCCCACGATGTACTTGGTCACGTTCTGGTAGTCGTCGACGAAGGCGAACACGTCGCCGATGGGACCGTCGATCTCGATGCTGTTCTCAACCGTGTTGCCCACGTCCAGACCTCCTCGCGAATGCGCCCTATCGTATCCACATGGAGGATAACCAGCCCTACACCGCCGACGACCTGGCCCGGGCGGCGCTGCTGCGTATCGTGCCCTCGGGCTACCGGTTAATCGACGCCAGTGACGAGCGCTTCACCGGTATCCGGGACCGCTTCGTCCGCCTGGCCCTCAAGCACCTGGGGCCGCGGCCCTCGTTGATCGGCTTCACCGAGCCCGGCGTCGACCCCCAGGAGGCGGCTCGAGCGGTGGCGGCATGGGCGGCGCAGAACCTCACCGCCAACGCCATCCAGCGACGCGTCACCCCCGGGGTGCTGGTGATCGCTGTCGACGGCAGCGCCCGGGCCGGGCCGGTGGATGGTGCGGCGGTCAGCTCGGCGGTTTGGACCATCGCGCCGGGGGGCGTCGTCGAAGCCAGGGGACGGCCGCCGGGAAGTCCCTCGGCCGGCCTCGTCCGCGACGTCGTAAAGCGACTGGAGCGCGGCGAGGCGGCGCCCGGCATCGGCCAGGTCGACTACGTCGAGCGCAACCTGATGTACGGCCGTGGCCGGCGCGCGCGAGCCGCCGGGCTCAGCGGCACCGCCGTCCTCCTGATCGTCGTCGGCATCTTCTTCGGGCTCCGTTTCCTCCCCGCCCTCTTCGCGGGGGCCACCGGGGCGGCCCAGGGCCAGAACAACCCCTGTGCCCGCGGCTGTGTCGTGGTGACGCCTTCGCAGAGTCAAAACATCATCGCCACACTCTCCATCGGCCAGACCAGCTCACCCATCCTCTTCCGGGGCGCCGAGGCCTGCCCTGAGGTTTCCAATCCGCAGGTGCTACGACAGGTCGCCTGCGACAAGGTCGGCGGCACTGACAACGGCTTCGTGACGACATATCAAGGCCTCGCCAGCGGTAGGACCGACCTGGGCATCGGCATCGCCAACGGCAACGCCTACAGCGTGACTGTCGTGGTGCAGTAGGCGTGATCGCCGTCGTCCCATAGCCGATGAGCGAGTACCTGGAGGTCAACAAGCGCCGCTGGAACGAGCTGGCCCGCCTTCACCCCGGCACCGCCTTCTACGACCTCGACCGGCTGCGCGGCGGCGGCAGCTCGCTGCACCGCCTGGAGGTCGACGAGGTGGGCCCGGTCGAGGGGCGGCGGCTGCTGCACCTGCAGTGCCACATCGGGACCGAGACCGTCTCCTGGGCGCGCCTCGGGGCGCTGGTCACCGGCGTGGACTTTGCCGAGGCGGCGGTCGACGAGGCCCGCCGGCTGGCCGCCGCCTGCGCCGTCGACGCCACCTTCGTGCTCTCGGCGATCGACGACCTGCCCAACAACCTCGATGGCACCTTCGACATCGTCTTCACCTCGTGGGGCGTGATCGGCTGGCTGCCGGACCTCGGCCACTGGGCCGAGGTGGTGGCCCACTTCCTGGAACCGGGTGGCGTGTTCTACATCGCCGAGGGCCATCCCGTCGCCTGGACCTTCGACGACGAGAGTCCCGACCTGGCGGTCAGGTACGACTACTTCCCCGGCCATTTCCCCCAGGAGTTCGAGAGCCAGGGCAGCTATGCCGACCGCGAGGAGGCCGTCGTCAACCGCCGCACGTACGAGTGGACCTGGACCCTGGGCCAGGTCGTCAGCGCCCTCGCCGACGCCGGCCTGGTGATCGAGTTTGTCCACGAGCACGACCGCATCACGTTCCAGATGCTGCCGATCCTGGAGCTGGACGAAGACGATCCCGACGAGCCCGGCCGCTGGTACCGGATGCCACCGGGCCGGCCGCGGATCCCGCTGAGCTTCTCGATCCGGGCCCGCAGGCCATAGCGCCACCGAGAGGCGGGGGCGGACCCCCGCCGGCTACATCGCCCGGTTGCCGGAGATGGCGCGGCTGATAACCAGCCGCTGGATCTCTGAGGTGCCCTCGAAAATGGTGTAGATCTTGGAGTCGCGATACCAGCGCTCCACGGGGTACTCGCGGATGTAGCCGTAGCCGCCCAGGATCTGGATGGCCTGCTCGGTGACCCAGACCGCGGTCTCGCCGGCTTTGAGCTTGGACATCGAGCCCTGGCCCTTGTCGAAGTCCTTCTGCTGAGCCGCCATCCAGGCCGCGTGCCAGACCAGCATCCGCGACGCCTCGATCTCGGTGCACATGTCGGCCAGCTTGAAGGCGATCGCCTGGTTCTCGATGATGGGGCGGCCGAATGCCTCGCGCTCCTTGGCGTAGTCGAGCGCGTACTCGTAGGCGGCGCGGGCGATGCCGACGGCCTGGGCGCCCACCAGCGGGCGGGTCATCTCGAAGGTGCGCAGCGCCCCAGAGCCTTTGCCCACGTGGCCCTCCTTGGCCTTGGCCAGGCGGGCCTCGAGCTTCTCCTCGCCACCCAGCAGGTAGTCGCCGGGGATGCGGCAGTCGTCGAGGACGACCTCGGCCGTGTGGGAGGCGCGGATGCCGAGCTTCTTATGCTTCTGGCCCTGGCTGATGCCCTTGGTGCCCTTGGGGACCACGAACGTCGCCTGACCCTTGGCGCCCAGCTCGGGGTCGACGGAGGCCACCACCACGTGGGTGTCGGCGATGCCGCCGTTGGTGATGAAGACCTTGGTGCCGTTCAGCACCCAGTCGTCACCGTCGCGCTTGGCCGTGGTCTTGAGGCTGCGGACGTCGGAGCCGGCGTTGGGCTCGGTCACGGCGAACGCGCCCAGCTTGATGTCGGTGGGACTTCCGTAGCACTCGGGGATCCACTGCATCACCTGGTCGGGGGTACCGCTGGCGAAGATGCCGGCGGCGGCCAGGCTGGAGCCCATGATCGCCAGCCCGATACCGGCGTCGCCCCAGAAGAGCTCCTCCTGGGCGATCGGGCCGAGCAGCCCGGTGGGGTCGCCGGCGAAGGTCTGCTGCAGGAAGTCAACCGAGTAGATGCCGACCTCGGCCGCCTCCTGGATGATGGGCCAGGGCATCTCTTCCTTCTCGTCCCACTCCGCGGCCGCCGGGCGAATCTTCTTCTCCGCGAACTCGTGGATCCACTGCTTCATCTCGAGCTGCTCAGCGCTCAGTTCAAAGCTGATCATGGGGTACCTCGATAGTCCTCCGGGGGCTCGAAGGACCCCCGGCCGGACAATGATTCAAGCCTGCGTCCGTCCGACGGATCATAGAATATGACACATCAGTCATGACGCGGTGCGTTGTACGTGACAGTACCCCCAGCCGCACTAAAAAGTCAACCCGAAATCGTGTGACATGGAACGTTGACACATGCCCCCACCATGGGCCGCCGACGCCGAGGATGTGGAGGCGGCTCGGCCGCCGGGTCGGGCATAATCCGCCTCGATGACCGAACCCGAGGGCAGCACCCCCACCCCACCCCAGCAGCAACGGCGGGCCCGCCGGATTGCCCTGACGCCCGAGGAGATGGAGCAGCTGCTGGCCGAGCAGCGAACCTGCCGGGTCGGCTCGATCGGCTTCGACGGCCGCCCCCACGTCACCCCCATGTGGTACGCGTGGGATGGCGCCAGCATCTGGCTCTACTCCATCCTCAAGAGCCAGCGGTGGACCAACCTGATGCGCGACCCGCGGGTTTCGGTGGTGGTCGATACCGGCGACGATTACTTCGAGCTCCGTGGCATTGAGTTCATCGGCCGGGTCGAGCCCGTCGGCGAGCAGCCGCGAACCGGGGACCCGAACCCCGAGCTGGAGGCGCCTGAGCTGATCCTGGCGCGCCGGTACATGGGCGGGGATGTCGTCTTCCACGACGGCCGCCACGCCTGGCTGCGGCTGCGACCCGAGAAGATCGTCAGCTGGGACTTCCGCAAGCTCGACCCCGGCAACGTCGCCTTCAACCCCAGCCCGCCAGGCTAGGCGGATGGCGGACTGGGGGCTGGTCGAGGCCGGCCCGGCGAGCCGTGCCTATGGCGACCAGGCCGAGGTCAGGGCCAAGCTCTCAAAGCTGCGGGCAGCGATGGGCGCGGCCGAGGTCGAAGCCGTCTACCTCGAGGGCTGGGCCAACGTCGCCTGGTTGACCGGCGGCCGCGGCAACCGCGTCGTCCTCGACTCCCCTCTTGGGCTCTGCGGCCTGCTGGTCACCGACAGCGGCGCCTGGCTTTTGGTCCCCAACAACGAGGAGGCGCGGGTGCGAGCCGAGCCGTTCGCCGACCTGCCTCTGCCGGTGGTTATGCGGCCCTGGTACCAGCTGCCCCTCTGGCAGTCGGCCCGCGCCCAGGTGCCCTCGGCCACGCGCTGGGCCAGCGACGTCGCCGTCCCCGGCTGGGGCTTGGCCGAGCCCCTGCTGGCCCACGACCGCCAGCGGCTGGGCGAGTCCGATGCCTCCCGCTACCGGGCGCTGGGCGTGGACGCCAGCGAGGCGCTCGAGACCGCGCTGCTGGAAGCTCGCGAAGGCTGGTCCGAGCTCGAGGTGGCCGGCACCATCGCTGCCGCGCTCAAGGCCCGGGACATCGAGGCCGGCGTGGTCCTCGTCGGCACCCGGGCCCGGGCCGAGCGCTTCCGCCACCTGGTTCCGACCCCAGCCTCGGTCGAGGGCGGGTTGATCGCGTCGGTGACGGCCGAACGTCACGGCCTCCACGCCTCGGTCACCCGCTGCCTCAGCTTCGGCGCCCCCCCGGCGGAGCGGCTGGAGAAGCACGCCACCGTAGTGGCCGTCGACCGCGCCTACCTGGCCGGCAGCCGCCCCGGCATGACGCTGGGTGACGCCTTCCGCGCCGGTGAGCAGGCCTACGCCGCGGGCGGCTTCTACGACGACTGGAAGGAGCACCACCAGGGCGGCACCACCGGATATGCCGGCCGCGAGGTCCTCGGCAAGCCCGACGAGTCCTACACGCTGGAGGCGGGCATGGCCACCGCCTGGAACCCGACGGTCCCCGGGGCCAAGTCGGAGGACACCTACCTGGTCACAGCCGAAGGCCTGGAGTGGCTGACCCGCCATCCCGGTTCAGAGTGGCCGCTCTCCGACGATGAGGACATCACGCGGGTCGGGATCCTGGAGCGCCGACCCGGAGGCGGGGCGAGCGCCTAACCCCGCGGCGAGTCGAGAACCTTCAGCTCGGGCGGCGCGCTGCCGGCGGCCCTGGGGCCGGGCAGGGCGACGCGGTGCCAGGCATCCCCGAACGCCGACGCGGCCGTTGTCTCCTGCGCCGTGAAGTAGATCACCTGGCGGTCCTCGGACTCCAGCACCTTAAGCAGCTCGGAGCGGCGGTCGTCGTCGCTCAATGCGAGGGCGTCGTCAAGGAAAAGCGGCAGCCGTTCGGCCTTGGAGCCGACGATGTCGAGGAGGCCCAGGCGCAGCAGCAGGTAGACCTGCTGTTGGGTGCCCCGACTGAGACGGCCCAGGTCCACCATCTGGTTGGTTTCGGGAGCCCTCACCATGACCTCGAACTTGTCGTTGACCACCGCTTCGGAATAGCGTCCCGACGTGATCCGTGGCAGGTCACGGGAGAGGTAGGCCTGGAGCTTGGGC
>DASZHA010000031.1:0-6717 GCA_035938265.1 Candidatus Dormiibacterota bacterium | reverse complement strand
ATCCTGGTGCTGACCCCGCCGGCGATAAACCTGATGCGCCGCAAGCTGGTGGTCTGAGCCCAACGAGGGCCTAACGTCCCCCGAACCTCGGCTAGCTAGACTGCTGGACATGAGTTCGGCCAGCCCTACCGGGGGCGACCTGCCCCTGCCCGCTCCCCAGTTGGTGCAGGGCGGAGACGAGATTCCCGCCGAACCCGACCCCGCGCCCATTCCTCTGACCTTCGGTCAGCGGGTGCTCGAGGTCCTCCCCGGGACGGCTACCTGGATCATCATCCTGGCCCTGGTGCTGACCCCGATCTTCGTCTACCCCACGTTGGTGGTGGGCGCCATCATCGTCGTCGACTTCTACTGGCTGGTGCGCTCGATCATCGTGGTCCGGGGCATCCTCAAGACCCACAGGCGCATGCGTCAGGAGGTCGCCGCTGACTGGCTGAAGCTTTGCCAGGCGCTGCCAGAGTCGGCCTGGACCGACGCCGACGGCACCCGCTGGGACCCCCGCGAGATCGTCCACGCCGCGCTGATCCCGACCTACACCGAGAGGTACGAGGTGCTCAAGGCCACCGTCCAGGCACTGGCCCAGGCCGACTACCCCGCCGATCGCAAGATCGTGGCCATCATCACCCGGACCACCGACACCCAGGGGATCGAGAACATCCAGCGGCTGCAGCGGGAGCACCAGGACGACTTCCGCCACTTCTGGCATATCCTCGACCCGCTCCTGCCCGGCATCGTCGTGGGCAAATCGGCGGCCATGGCCTACGGTGGCCCCGAGCTCTACGACCGCATCGAGGACGCCGGCCTCGACCCCCGCAAGGTCATCGTCACCGACCTCGACTCCGATTTCCGCGTCCACCCCCGGTACATGGGCCGGGTGACCTTCGACTACGTCCAGGACCCGGAGCGCGACTTCCGCCTATACCAGCCGGTGCCGATGTTCCACAACAACATCTGGCGAGTCCCCGCGGCAGTGCACGTCCTGGCCAGCGCGGCCACGCAGTGGCAGATGTTCCTCCACACCAGGCCCCACCGTCTGGTGACCTTCGCCTCCTACTCGATGTCGATGCAGATGGTGCGCGACGTCGGCTACTGGGACCCGCACGTCATCCAGGAGGATTCGCGATTCTTCTGGCGCTCCTTCTTCCGCTATGGCGAACGCCTCAAGGTGGTGCCCATATGCATGCCGTTCTACGGCGACTGCCCCCGGGCCAAGTCCTACGGCGCCACCCACGCCTCCCAGTACAACCAGATCAAGCGCTGGGCCTGGGGCGTCAGCGACGTGCCATTTGCCTTCCTCAACATGCTCACCCACCCTGAGATCCCGCTGTGGCTACGGCTGTACCGCTTCATGAACCTGGTCTTCAACCACCTGATGTGGGTGGCGATGCCCCTGCTGCTGCTGTTCGGCGCCAGCATTCCCGGGTATCTCGCCGTCCTCAGCCAGGCCACCGGGATCCACATCGTGGGAGCCTACGACTACTCCCTGACGTCGACCTCTGACTACCTCGGCTTCACCTCGGCCATGATCCTGACGATCACCCTGGCTTCGGTGCTGGTCCTGATCTACGTCGACGAGAAGCTGGTGCCGCCCCGGCCCAAGAACTGGGGCCTGTTGCGGCGGGCCAAGTCCTACGTCGAGGTGTTGCTCTACCCGTTCTTCGGCCTGCTGTTCTCGGTCATCCCGGCGCTGGAGTCGCAGACGCGGCTGATGATGGGCTTCTACCTCGAGTACCGGGTCACCGAGAAGGAGTAGCCCTACCTGCGGGCCCAGGTCTCGACGCAGACATGGTCTACGCATCGAGTCTCCATCAGCGAAAAGGCTGATGGCACGGGCAGCGGATCGCGGCCGGCTTCCCCCACGACGTAGATGCGCCCGGTCACCGAGTCGGGGATCCGCGTCATCCAGGTGTCCGGGCCGTAGCCGGCGGTGCCTTCGAACCAGGCCACGCCGTTGGCGATGACGTGGGTCCGCGGGATGGCGGCGGCGTCCTCGTAGTACGCCACGGTGTAGTAGTGGTGGGCGCCGTTCACCGCCACGAAGTCGTCGGGTCCAACGTGCCCCGCCAGTGGCGCCATGGCGGCGGGGACGTCATCGTTGGGCGGGGAGGGGGCGATCATGGCCGCCGCGATGCCCAGAGGCAGCAGGACGACGGCGACGACGGGCGCCATTGCGGGCCAGCGTACGGCGGCCAGGCCGGCCCCCATCGCCGGGATCAGCGGGCCCCACATGACGCTGGCGTAGCGGGCGTCGAAGAGGGGCCGGAAGACGCCGACCAGCAGCAGCAATCCCACCGGCACCAGCGCCGCCAGCGCGACGTACGCCATCGGTCGGCGCTGGGTGGGCCGGCGCAGAAGCAGGTAGAGCGGGGCAAGGAAAAGCCCGGCGCCGGCCACCCGGATGGGCAGCTCGAGCCAGTCCAGGGTCCCGGCGTGCGAGAACGGCGATGTCCTGGTGCTGGCCAGGAACTGGACGCTGAGGCCCTGCAGCTGGTCCAGGTGGAAAGGCTGGACCCAGAAGGGCGAGCCGGTGTGCTGGAACTGAGGGATGGCCGCCAGCAGCCAGGGCACCAGGCAGGCGAAGGCGGCGACCGCCACGCCCCCCACCTTGAGCAGCACCACCCGGCCAGGACGCAAGACCACGAACGCGGCCACCAGCTGACCGGCGACGCCGAGCACGGCGAAGTACTGCGTGTGGACGGCCAGCACGACGCACAGGAAGTAGACCAGGAGCCGGCCCCGGCTGGGCCGCTCGATCGCACGCCAGAGCGCCAGCGCCGCGGCCAGCACCAGCGTCGAAGCCAGCGCGTACATGCGCAGGTCCCGCGAGGCCATCACCGCGGACGGCAGCACGGCCATCGTCGCCGCCGCCACCATACCCGCGCGCTTTCCGCCGATGCGGCGGCCCAGCGCCGCCGCCATGGGCATCGCCGCGGTGCCGGCCAGCGCCGAGACCATTCGCAGGCTGCCCGCCGCGGGTGAGATGGTGTTGGCGAGCTTGACCAGGATGTAGCCCAGGGGCGGGGCGCTGTCGTGGCGGACGACGTCGAGCATGTCCAGCCATCCGCGCCGCACCGCCACCGCGGTGAAGGCCTCGTCACGCCAGAGGGGCGGCGTCCCCAGCAAGAAGACGCGCAGGGCGAGGCCCAGCGCCGTCGCTCCAAGCACGGACCACGCGTAGCCCGACACGCTGCGGGCGGTCTCCAGCCCGGGCAGGGAAGCGGGACGAGCTGCGGCCGCGGACGCCGCCGTTTCGGCGACTCCCTCCGCCCGGTCGATCACCGCAGCCCGACGGCCTCTTTGACCGCGGCCAGCTTCTCCCGCGCCACCGCCTGGGCCCGCTCGCTGCCCCGGGTCAGCACCTCCTCGACGTAGCCCTCCCGCCGGTCGATCTCCTGGCGGCGCTCCCGGATGGGGGCGAAGTACTCGATCACCCGATCGGCCAGCAGGTTCTTGACGTCAACGCAGCCGGTGCGGGCGGTGCGCTCGCCCTCCCAGATCTGCTCGTAGTCGGGGCTGAAGACCCTGTGCAGCTGGCACACGTTGCAGTGCTCGGGGTGCCCGGGATCCTTGCGGTAGGGCCGGTCGACGTCGGTCACCGCCCCGGCGATGAGCTTGCGGATCTCCTCGGGGTCGGCGCTGATGGGGATGTAGTTGTTGCGGCTCTTGCTCATCTTGGTAACGCCGTCGAGGCCCATGATCCGGGGCGTCTGGGTCAGCTCCGCCTTGGGCTCCTTGAGAGCCGGGCCGTACTTGTGGTTGAAGCGACGGGCGATCTCGCGGGTCAGCTCCAGGTGGGCCAGCTGGTCCTCGCCGACCGGCACCTTCTCGGCGTCATACAGGAGGATGTCGGCGGCCTGCAGGACGGGGTAGCCGAGGAGGGCATAGTTGACGTTGTCGGGGTGCTGCTCGCTCTTCTCCTTGAAGGTCGGCACCCGCTCCAGCCATCCCAGCGGCGTGGTCGAGCTCAGGATCCAGTGCAGCTCGGTGACCTCGGGCACGTGCGACTGGACGAAGATGGTGGCCTTTTCGGGGTCGATGCCGGCGGCGATCCAGTCGGCGACCATGTTGACGACGTTGGGCCACAGGTCGGCGGGCTCGTCGAAGGTGGTCAGGGCGTGGAGGTCGGCAACGAAGTAGAACGCCTGGTACTCGTCCTGCAGCCGGACGAAGTTCTGGAGGGCGCCGAAATAGTGGCCGATATGCATGCGCCCGGTGGGCTGCATGCCGCTGAGGACGCGCTTCGTCGAGGTCGAGGAGCCGGCCATCAGGGCAGAGTTTAGTATTCAGCCGATGCTCGCAACCCGCTCTCTGGCTCGCCTGACGGCGACCCTGAGCTTCGCCTACGTTATCCGCGGCCAGCTATTGGGCGTGCCCTTCACCTTCCTGGAGCTCTGCATCCTGGCGACCCTGTTGGCCTACGTCGTGGAGAAGCGCCGAGCCCGCGAGGGGTTTCCCGACCCGCGCCGGATGGTCTACTTCTGGCCGCTCGCCCTGCTCCTGGTGGCGGCCACGATCTCCATCTTCGTGGCCCCCGACCAGCGCGCCGCGGCCGGCATCTGGCGGGCCTACTTCCTCGAGCCGATGCTGTTCGCCTACGTCGTCGCCGACGTGATGAGAGCCCCCTGGCACCTGGACAGTTTCGTCGCCGGCTTTTTCTGGTCCGGGATCGTGGTGTCGGCGATCGAGGTGATGACGTTCCTCTACGCCGTCGCCGTGGGACGGCCCCACCTGGTCGACGACCCGGTGGTGGCGATCTATCTGAGCGCCAATGCCACTGGCCTCTTCCTCGGCCCGCTGCTGGCGATGGCGGCCGCGTTCATCCTCAGCTTCTCTCGCGGCGCCTGGCTGGCGTTGGTGCTGGCGGTCCTCTTCCTCGCCTGGCAGCACCGGGCCCGGCTTCAGATCTTCGGCGGCGTGGCCGTCGCCCTGGTCGCCGGGCTCTTGGTGCCGCCGCTGCGGCAGCGCCTAGCGCACCAGTTCGACCCCAACGACCCGCTCAACTCGATCAACCTCCGGCGCAACCTGTGGCGCGCGACCATCGACATGCAGTCGAACCGGCGACACGCGATCTTCGGCACCGGGCTCAGCGGCTTCAAGCACGACATCGAGCCCTACAAGGCCTTTGCCGGTTACAGCGAGAACCTGATCTACCCCCACAACATCTTCCTCAACTTCTGGACCGAGACCGGGATCCTGGGGCTGGGGGCCTTCTGCTGGCTCGCGGTGCAGTGGGTCCGCACCACCTGGCAAACGGTGAAGGTGAAGGGGCGCCTGCGGCCGTACTACCTTGCCGTCGCCGCCGCCAGCATCACCTTTTTGGTCCATGGCCTCCTCGACGTGCCCTTCTTCAAGAACGACCTGGCGCTGCTGACGCTCTCGGTCATCGCCATCCAGGTGGCGGCCTTGCGCCAGGATGGGGGCGCGGCCTCCGGCAAGGGCGCCACCGTGGCGCTGGCCGCGTAGCCGGGCAAGCCCATGAGCCTCGCGGTCCGGACCGCGCGCAACACCGTGATGGTGGTCACCGCGCGGATGGCGTCCAAGGTGCTGGTGCTGGTGGTGGTGCTGGTGATGATCCGCACCGTGGGGGCGGAGAACTACGGCAAATACACGTCCCTGGTGGTCTACGCCGCCCTGGTCAGCATCCTCGCCGACCTGGGACTCAGACCGCTGTTCACCCGCGAGGTTGCCAAGGAGCGCACCCGACTCACCCCCTATCTCAACAGCATCCTGAGCATCCGCCTGGTCCTCGCCATCCCGGTCCTGGTCGTCCTCTACCTGGCGGTTCGACTCGGCCTGCCCACGCTCACCGACTACGTCGTCGTCACCTTCCTGCTGCTGATCAGCCAGAGCTTTGCCAACCAGCTGCGGGCCACGTTCTATGCGCTGGGGAAGCTGCGTTACGAGGCCTACGCGATCGTCGGAGAGACGGTGGTCCTGTTTGTGGTTGCCCTGCTGGTGGCCTTCCTGCGCCTCGAGTGGTGGTACTTCATGTTCGCCTACGTCGCCTCCTACCTCTTCACCTGTGTCTATGCCATCGTCATCACCCGGTTCTGGTTCGGGCACCACTTCCGTTTCGACCTCAACGGACCCCGGCTGTACATGCTGGCCCGGGAGAGCCTCCCCTTTGCCCTGGCGCTCATCATCACGACCCTGTACTTCAAGGTCGACGTCCCCATCCTCAAGTTCTTCACCACCTTTGCGGCGGTCGGGATTTACTCCGCCGCCTACAAGCTGCTGGAGGCGGTGATCTTCGTCCCCCAGACGCTGATGGACCCGATCTACCCATCGCTGGCGATGCTGGCCCACAACAACCCCGATCGGCTGTCCGGCGCCGCCACCAAGTCTTACAAGATGCTGGCGGTGGTCGGGGTACCGGTGGCACTCGGGATGATCGTTTTCGCCGGCCCCATAATCCACTACGCGATCGGCCTTGACGAGGCCATCCCTGTTCTCCAGGTGCTGTCCCTGGGGGTCCTGTTCATCTTCCTCAACAACGTCTTCATCTACACTCTGAACGCAATGGGTCGCCAGAGCGACTCGACTCGGCTTGCGGTGATGAGCCTGGTTTTGAACGTCGTCTTGAACTTGATCCTGATCCCACTGCCAAGCCCGTACGTCGGCGGATACATGGGTGCGGCGTGGGCGACGGGGCTGACCGAAGTGGCGCTCTTCGTGGGCGGCTGGTACCTGCTCCGTAAGCACCTCTTCGCGCTGCCCATC
>DASZHA010000030.1:0-1785 GCA_035938265.1 Candidatus Dormiibacterota bacterium | reverse complement strand
GATGGGCCCTGTTCGTCATGGTCGGCAACTCGTGGGCGGCCCTGGCCGTCGCCCCGTTGGTGGGGATGATGTTCACCCAGCTGGGCTTCATCGGCCATGATCTGGGGCACAACCAGGTTTTCGGCGCGCGCCGGCGTAATCGCCTGCTCGGCCTCATCGTGGGAAACGCGCTCATCGGGCTGAGCTTTGGCTGGTGGGTTCCCAAGCACAACGCTCACCACGCGCACCCCAACGAGCTGGGCCTCGACCCCGATATCGGCGAAGGAGTCGTCCTGGCCTCGTCTGACGGGCCCGGCCTTCTCGCATCGTGGCTGGCCCGGTGGCAGGCGCCGCTCTTCTTCCCGCTCATGCTGCTGCGAAGCGCCGGCTTGCACGTACTCGGGATCAAGCGGCTTCTGGGCCGGCGAGACCGTGCCTCGGCGGTCGAAGCCTCTCTCATCATGCTGCATGCCGCGCTGTACCTGACGGTGGTGCTGTGGGTCCTCTCCCCGCTCAAGGCCCTCGCTTTCGTCGCCGTGCAGCAGGCGGTCTTCTCGATCTACCTGGGCATCAGTTTCGCGCCCAACCACAAGGGGATGCCGATCATCGAATCCGCGACGGCGGCCGGCTTCGCCCGCCGTCAGGTGGTCACGGCCCGGAATGTCAGGGGCGGCTGGTTTACCACCTTCATGCTCGGCGGCCTCAACTACCAGATCGAGCATCACCTGTTCGAGTCGATGCCCCGGCCCAATCTGCGACGGGTCCAGGGCGTCGTCAGGGATTTCTGCGTAGCGACCGATCTCGGTTACCGCGAAGAAAGCTTCGTCGGGTCGTTCCGCCAGATCGTCGGTCACCTCAGCGACGCTGGAGCCGCCGCCAGCCGCCGTCCTGACTGGTCATTGTGATCTGACCTGCCCCGGGCGAGAGAGGGTCAGCGGGCGCGGTCTTCGGCGGTGCTGGTGACGAGGTCAGTGGCACAGTCGCGGAGCTTGCGGTGGGTGGACTGGGAAAGCCGGGTGAGCAATTCGAAGGCCTGCTCGGGGGTGCAGTGCTGCTGGGCGATGAGGATGCCCTTGGCCTGCTCGATGACGGCGCGGGTTTCCATCGCCCGCCGCATGTCCTCGGCCAGCGTCGCGGTGGCCTGGTAGAGGCGGGCGTTGGCGATGGCGACGGCGGCGTACCCGGCGAAGGTCCGGGCCAGCTCGGTGGCGTCCCGGTCGAACATGGCGGGCTGGGTGGCGTAGATATTGAGTGCGCCGAGGACCGCTTCCTGGAGAGGCAGTGCCACCGACAGGGAGGAGCGCACCCCGGCGGCGAGGGCTTGGCGGGCGAACGCTGGCCAGCGGGTCTCTGCCGCCATGTCGGGGACGGTGACGGTTCCTGCCGACTGGGCGACCTCGAGGCAGGGGCCGAAGCCCTCCTGGTACTGCGTCTCGTCCAGGTCCAGGGCCAGCTGACCGGCGAACGCCGCGGTGAAGGCCCGGTCGGACTCGACCAGCGTGACCGAGGCGCCGACCACGCCGGGCAGCGTCTGCCTGGCCAGCTCCGCGACCCGGCCGAGGACGGCCTGCAGGTCGCTTTCGGCCAGCTTCATCCGGCCGAGCTCGGCGAAGGCCACAAGCGGGTCAAGTGGTGTTCGGGTGATGATGGCTCCAGCGCGCATAAGCGACCGCCAGGGAATCTGCCAGCTCAGCACGTGGCGGTTACAGGGTCGGCACCCCAGCCGGGGGCGCTGCACGACCGTGAGAGCGGCCGGGACCCGCGCCATGCCGTTCACAGACGCTGGCTCGCTGCCTCCAGGAGGCG
>DASZHA010000029.1:0-11370 GCA_035938265.1 Candidatus Dormiibacterota bacterium | reverse complement strand
GAGCGCGCCCTCGCTGCCGGCGCGCTCGACGCCGTCGTCGTCGACGCACGCGACGAGTACGCGGACCGCTACCTCCTCCCGACGCTGCAGGCCAATGCCCGCTACCAGGGCAAGTACCCGCTCGTGTCCGCCCTGTCCCGGCCGCTGATCTGCGACCACCTGGTGCGGGCCGCTCGCAAGTTCGGCGCTCGCTACGTGGCCCACGGCTGCACCGGCAAGGGCAACGACCAGGTGCGCTTTGACGTTGCGACGGGCGCGCTGGCGCCCGACCTTACGGTGGTCGCCCCGGTGCGCGAGTGGGGGATGACCCGCGAGCAGGAGATCGAGTATGCCCGCGAGCATGGCGTCGAGGTGCCCGCGACGGTGGAATCGCCGTACTCCACCGACGTCAACCTCTGGGGCCGCTCGATCGAGGCGGGGATCCTGGAAGACCCCTGGGAGGAGCCCCCCGCCGAGGTCTTCGCCTGGACCACAGATCCGGACAAGGCGCCGGCCAGGGCCGCCTACGTGGAGGTGAAATTCGAGGCCGGGGTGCCCGTCGCGCTCGACGGCGAGGCCCTCGACCCGCTGCCCATCGTGGAGCGCCTCAACGCCCTCGGCGGCGAGCATGGCGTGGGTCGCATCGACATGGTCGAGAACCGGCTGGTGGGGATCAAGTCTCGGGAGATCTATGAGGCCCCGGCGGCGGTGATCCTGGTCGCGGCGCACGCGGCGCTGGAGGACATGACGCTCTCCAAGGACGTGCTCCGGTTCAAGCAGAAGGTGGCGGCCGAGTGGAGCGACCTGACCTATAACGGCCTCTGGTTCTCGTCGCTGCGGCACGACCTCTACGGATTCGTCAGCAGCACCCAGGAGCACGTCAACGGCGAGGTGAGACTGAAGCTCTACCGGGGCAATGCCACCGTGGTGGGGCGCAAGGCGCCGGAGGCGCTCTACCAGAAGGAGCTGGCCACGTATGGCGCCGGCGACACCTTCGACCAGGGTGCCGCCGCCGGCTTCATCCACCTCTGGGGCCTGCCGCTGCGGACCCAGGCGCGAGTCCAGGGCGTGCTCGGCGACGGTGGCCAGCGCAGCCTTCTACCCGCCGACGTCAAGCGGCTGGTCGCGGGCGAGAAGAAGCCGGATGCCTGACCGCCCCGGCCGCAACGGCGACGCGCCCTCCAAGAACGGCGACCAGGGTGGCGCCGTCGAGGCCAGGGGCGGCCGTCTCTGGGGCGGGCGGTTCAGCTCCGGCCCGGCGCGGGTGGCGGAGGAGTTCACCACCTCGCTGGCCGTGGACCGGCGCCTCTACCGGGAGGACATCGCCGGCAGTGTCGCCCACGCGCGCATGCTCGGCGCCACCGGCATCATCCCCCGGGCCGATGCCGCCAAGCTGATCAAGGGGCTGCAGGCGATCCGCCGCGAGATCGACGAGGGCGCCTTTGTCTTCACCGACGGCGACGAAGACATCCACACCGCGGTGGAGCGCCGCCTCCACGAGACCATCGGTGCCGACGTCGCCGGCAAGCTGCACACCGGCCGCAGCCGCAACGACCAGGTCGCCCTCGACCTGCGCATGTATGCCAAGAGCGCCATCTTCGAGCTCGGGGGCGCCATCGGGGCTATGCAGCAATCGCTGCTGCACGTCGCCCAGGACCACGTCGATACCCTGATGCCCGCCTACACGCACCTTCAGCGGGCGCAGCCGACCACCCTGGCGCACCACCTGCTGGCGTACCTGGCAATGCTGCAGCGTGACTTCGACCGGCTGCAGGATGCGCACGACCGCGCCGACGTCATGCCGCTGGGCTCAGGCGCGGCCACCGGCAGCAGCCTGCCGCTGAACCGGGAGCTGGTGGCCAAGGAGCTCGACTTCGACGCCATCTCGCAGAACAGCCTCGATGCCGTCAGCGACCGCGACTTCGTGGTGGAGATCGAGGCCGCCGCCGCGCTCCTGATGGTGCACCTCAGCCGGCTGGCTGAGGACCTGGTGCTGTGGTCCTCGACGGAGTTCGGCTTCGTCGAGCTCCCCGACGACTACGCCACCGGCTCGAGCCTGATGCCACAGAAGAAAAACCCCGACGTCCCCGAGCTGGTCCGCGGCCGGGCCGGGCGCGTGATCGGCAACCTGGTGGCGATGCTGACCAACCTCAAGGGCCTCCCCCTCAGCTACAACCGCGACCTGCAGGAGGACAAGGAAGGATTCTTCGCCAGCGTCGACACCGCCCTGGCGGCACTCCATGTACTGGCCCGGATGCTCCCCCGGCTCACATTCCACGACGACGTCATGGCCGCCGCCGCGGGCGACCCCGGCCTGCTGGCGACGGAGGTCGCCGACTACCTGGTGCGCAAGGGGGTGCCCTTCCGCGAGGCGCACGCCGTCGTCGGCAAGGCGGTCAAGCGCGTGGCCTCGGGCAAGAACGCCTCGCTGGCGGCGCTGACCCTGCAGCAGTGGCAGGCGCTCCATCCCGCCTTCACCGAAGACGTCCAGCAGGCCCTCGACCCGGCGCGGGCGCTCTCGGCGCGGCGCGGCACTGGCAGCCCCGGCCCGGGCGCGACCAAGCGCGCCCTGGTGCGCGCCAACCTCGCGGTCAAGCGCAACCGCGATTGGCTCGCAGCGCACAAGCCGATCTACTGAGCCGACCCCTCGCCACTACACTCAGCCCATGCTCCTGGCCATCGACGCCGGCAACACCAACATCGCCATCGGCGCCTATCGGGGCGAGGAGCTGGCGCACCAGTGGCGCCTCTCCACCCGCCGAGACGCCACCGCGGACGAGCTCGGGGTCACGCTGCGAGGGCTCTTCGACACCGCCGAGGTGGAGATCCACGAGATCGACAGTGTCGTGATCTCCAGCGTGGTCCCAACCCTGGACCGCTCCCTGCTTGGCATGTGCCGCCAGTACCTCGGGACCGAGGCGATGATGATCGGCCCGGGCATTCGCACCGGCATCCAGATCCGCTACGACAACCCCCGGGAGGTCGGCGCCGACCGCGTCGTCAACGCCGTGGCCGCCTTCCACAAGTACGGCGGCCCCACCATCGTGGTCGACTTCGGCACCACCACCAACTTCGATGTCATCGCCGACAACGGCGACTACCTCGGTGGGGCGATCTCCCCGGGGATCCGGATATCGATGGACGCGTTGTTCGAACGCGCGGCCAAGCTGCCGCGGGTCGAGCTGCTCGAGCCTCGGTCGGTGATCGCCAAGAACACCGTCGAGTCGATCCAGTCCGGCTTCCTCTACGGCTTCGTCGGGCAGATCGAGGGCATCGTCACGCGGATGACCGCCGAGCTTGACGGTGACGTCACGGTGATTGCCACCGGCGGCCTGGCCGAGCTGATCAGCGACCACACCAGGCTGATCAAGACCGTCGACGACCGGCTCACCCTCGACGGTCTCCGCCTGATCCACGAAATGAACCTGGGGGAGTAGCTAGGCCTCGATTCCGTGTTCCTGGATGTAGGCGCGGAACCCGGTGGGATGGAAGCCGAAGTACCTGTCGACCGCGTCCAGCTCGGTGACGTTGTCGAAGTCGAAGAGCTCGATCGTCGCCGGTGTCAGCGGTGGCTTCGGTAGCAGTGCGGTGAGGAGACGGGCCTGGATCCTGGCGATTGGCATCGGCAGGGGCGCCAGCAGGCGTCGCTTGCCCATCGCCTTGAGGATCACCTGGACGACCTCTTTGAAGGTGGCGTACTCGCTGCCGCCGATGGTGTAGGCGCCGCTGAACGACTCGTCGGTCAGCGCCTTCTCGACGCAGGTGACCACGTCCTCGACCCAGATGGGTTGGAAGCGAAGGCGGCCACCCCCCAGCAGTGGGACGACGGGCGAGATCCTGGCCAGCCGGGCCAGGGCGTTGATGAACTCGGAGCCGGGACCGAACTGCACCGACGGCTGGATGATCACGTGGGGGATGCCGCTGTGGCGGATGGCCTCCTCCATGGCCCAGCGGGGCGCCATGTAGGTGCCCTTCGGCGCCGGCTTGGTGCCGAGGCCGGACATGGCAACGACGCGTTTCACCCCGGCATCGGTGGCGGCGCGCACCAGGTTCTCGGTCCCGGTGCGGTGCACGTCGTCGTAGGCGCCCTTGTACGGCTCCTTGATGTTGCCGACGATGGCGGCGGCGTGGACCACCTTGGTCACGCCCTCAAGTGCGGGGCCGAGCGTCTCCGGCTTGGTCAGGTCCGCCTCGACGACCTCAACCCCTTCGGGCGCCCGGTAGTCGCTCTGGTTGCGCACCATGGCCCGCACCCTCGCGCCCCCGGCGGCGAGCCTTTTGACCACGTGGCGACCGACAAAACCGTTGCTGCCCACGACCAGGACCATGGTTTGAGCATACGTACACTACCCTGAGGCGACCGCGGAGCGGTCTAGAGAGACAGGGAGGTTGCCTCGGTTGGATCCGGCACAGCGCCAGGGCCTGTGGGAGCGGTGGTTCACCTGGGCCCAGGCTGAGTTCGGCGACGACGAGCTGGTCGTCTACGCGGCGGCGCTGACCGCGATGCGCCAGCTGGAGGCGGGCGGCTCCTCACCCAACGCCGCCGCCGCGGCGCGCGCCACCGCCCAGGCGGTGTCCGCCGCGCGCCAGCAGGTCGGCGGTGGCGGCAGCGAGCTGAGCCACGTCGAATGGGTCCTGTCCGACCTCGACGCCATCGACCCCGACAAGCTCTCGGCCCGCGCCCGCAAGAACCTGGTCGACCACTACACGCAGCGCCGCCAGGAGCTCTCGGGCGCTGAGGCAGCGGCGGTGACCAGCCCGGCTGCGGCGCCGACAACCGCCACCGCGGCACCGGCGGCCGAGGGCGCAGCCCCTGGCCCTGCGGGGGCCCCCGCCGGCGCAGAGGCGGCCACCGGTCCACCCCCCGGGCCCGCCGGCCCGACCGCCCCGCGGACGGCCCAGGCATGGTTCGACGAGCAGGGCATTCTGGTGCTCTCCTACATCGGCGCCTTCCTGCTGGTGGTGGCGACGCTGCTCTTCGAGATCTATGGACTGCGCGGCACCAACGGCGTCTTCCAGTTCTCGGCGGTGCTGGCGCTCAACCTCCTTTTCGGTGTCCTCGGCTGGCTCTGCCTCCGAAGCACGCGGCTGCGGGTTGTGGGGAGGTCGTACATCGGCATCTTCGCCCTGATGTCGCCCCTGGTGGTGGTCGCGGCCTACCAGTTCCTGGTGCTGCGCGAGCACGGGGTCTCGCCGGAGCAGGCGCTCTTCTTCGGCGCGACCTACTGCACCATCCTCTACGGCATCCTCGCCACCCGGCTGGGCTCGGTGGCGTACGCGTGGCTCAGCCTGGTGGCGCTCCCGGTGGCTGCCTGGGGGCTGGCGGCGGCGACGGGGGTGGAGCGGTGGGCGCCGCTTCTGCTCGCCGGGGTCTGCGTCGTCTACCTGGTACCCACGTTCGTCCGCGACTCACCCGCAGCCGCCCTCTTCAACCTCCCGGCCAAGATCCTGCCCGCCGTCGTCGGCCCGCTGGCGATCCTGCTGGCGGCGGGATACGCCACCCAGGAGATCAACGACGCCGGCCTGCGGGCGCCCTACCTGCCGATGACCTTCTTCCTCCTCGCCGCTGCCTACGCCGGCCACAGCGCCCGGTGGCGCGCCGGCTGGCTCAGCTGGGCTGTACCCACGGCGATCTCGCTGGGCGCCCTGACCGCCAACGTCAGCCTCCATGGCGACGCCAACTCCGCGGTCCTGACGCTGCTGGTGCTGGCCTATGGATACGCCATCGCGGCGCGGCCGGCGAATCGGTGGGGCCTGACCGACTTCTTCCGGGTTGCAGCCGCGGTCCAGGCGCTGGCGTGCGTCCTGGCAAACTTCGACCAGCCCGGCCTCCAGGCCGCGGTGCTCCTGGTGGCGGCCGGTGTGGGGGTGCTCCTGGCTCTCGACACCCGGCAGCCCTGGTGGCTGCTGGTCTTCACCGCGATCTTCAGCGATGCGTGGTACTGGCTGGTCAAGGCGGTGGTGCCGCCACCGCCCAACCCCGGCCCCGATGTGCTGGCCCAGGTGCTGAGCCCGCTGCCAGTCGTATTCTCCGCCGCCGCCATCTCGCTCCGTGCCTGGCTCCAGCCGCCCCGCCGCCTGGCCTGGGCGGCGCCGCTGTACCTGTCCGCCGGCGGAATGGCCGTGATCACCGTCCTGATTGCCTCCTCGGCGGCGGCCACCGAGACCATCGCGCGCACGCACGGCACCGGCAGCCTGAACCTGGTCGGGTGGCTGCTCGTCGGCTACGGCCTGCTGACATACGTGGTCGGCCTGGTCGAGCGCCAACCGATAGCTGTTCCCTTCGGTGGGGGCGGGATCGCGCTCGGCGCGACCGTCCTCCTGGTGCGCACCGATTCCCCGGCCGGCGTCTTCCCCCTGGTCCTCACCGCCATCGCCGTCACCTTCTACATGGCCCACTTCCTCTGGCAGGGTGGTGGCGAAAAGGCGGGCGCATGGGTCAACACCCATCGATGGACCGGCGCCGCCATCCTCGGCCTCACCACCCTGTACGGCTATGCCATCCCGGCCTACTCCGAGCCGCACAACGCGGCCGTGCTCAGCACCGTGGTCACCATCCTGGCGCTGGCCGGCCTGCTCTACTTCGACGGACGTCTCAGCCAGCGCGCCCACTCCGACCTGATGGCGATGATCGCGGCCAGCTTCATCCTAGGACGGCTGGCCACGTACCTCGACCTGACCAACGTCCAGTTCCACGTCCTCGGCCCCGGGCTGGCGCTGATACTCGCCGGCCGCCTGCTGGTTCGCCGCGACCGGGCCCAGCTCGGCCTTTCCCAAGTCCTGGTCGGCGCCGGCGCCGCGGGCCTGCTGCTGGTGAGCCTCTTTCAGACCAGCGGGGTCGCGGCCAACGCCTCCTTCTATATCGCGCTGCTGCTGGCCGAGTCGGTGGTGGCGATCGTGGTGGGCGTCTCCTGGCGGAGCCGTGTCCTGGTGGTCGCCGGGGGAGTCGGGGCGGCCCTGGCCGCCCTTCGGGCCCTCTACCAGGTGGCCCAGTTCATCCCCCTTTACGCCGTCTTCGGCATCGTCGCCATCATCATCCTGGTCGTCGCCGCCGCGCTGGCGCTGGCCCGCGACCGCCTGGTGCACGCCGGCACCGCCGCCAACAGCGTCTGGAAGGAGTGGGACTGAGCGGCTGGTCACGGTAGCCTTGGACCCATGATTCGCATCGGCGAAGTCGAGATCCGCAACCCCGTGGTGGTGGCGCCCATGTCCGGCATCACCGACCGTCCCTTCCGTCGCATCGCCGGCGAGATGGGCGCCGGACTGCTGTGCACCGAGATGGCCAGCGCCATCGCGCTGGTGCGGCAGGGCCCGCAGACATGCGAGCTGACGCGGGTGTGGCCGGACGAGCACCCCATCTCCGTCCAGCTCATGGGTCGCGAACCGAGCTCGATGGCGGAGGCCGCGCGGATGGTGGTGGCCGAGGGCGCCGACATCGTCGACATCAACATGGGCTGCCCCGTCGACAAGGTCGCCAAGAAGGTCTGCGCCGGCGCCGGCCTGGCGCGCGACATCCCGCTGGCGGTGGAGGTGGCTGGGGCCATGATCGCCGCGATCGGCCCGGTGCCGCTGACGGTGAAGATGCGCCTGGGCTGGGACGACACCACCAAGAACTGCGTCGACCTGGCGAGGGCGCTGGAGGATGTCGGCGTCGCCGCCGTGGCGGTGCACGGCCGCACCCGGGTGCAGGGCTACTCCGGGCTGGCCGATTGGGACCACATCAGCGCTGTCAAGGCCGCGGTGTCGATCCCGGTATTCGGCAGCGGTGACATCCGGAGCGCGGCCGATGCCCGCCAGCGCATCGAGCAGACCGGCTGCGACGGAGTCCTCCTGGCCCGCGGCATGATGGGCAACCCCTGGCTGATCAGGCAATGCGCGGCGCTGCTGGGGTTAGGGGAGGTGGTGCCCGACCTCGACTGGGACGAGCACGTCGCCCTCGTGCGCCGGCTGGTGGACCATGTCGTCGACCACTACGGCGAGCGCCGGGGGGTGCTGCTGGGACGCAAGTACGTCTCCTGGGCGGTCCGCGGCGTCGCCGGCGCAGCGCGAATGCGCGACAGCGTCCAGTTCCTCAACACGCAGGCCGACCTCGACGACTTCTGGCGGCGCCTCGGCGACCTCGAGATCCGGGCGGCCTAGGGCTACTTCAGGAACGGCACCGGGTGCAGCCCGGACACGCTGCCGAGGACGTCCGTCGAGGTTGCCCCCACGAGCCAGTTGTCGAGCAGGGTGGCGTACACATCGCGAAGCTCCACCTGGCGAATCATGTTGCCGTCGGCGTCGAGCTTGGATTTCGCCAGCAGCGGTTGCGCGCCGTACAGCCCGCCCTTGACGGCATCGCCCACGACGAACATCGGCCCCGCCGTGCCGTGGTCGGTGCCGCCGCTGCCGTTCTCCTCGACCCGGCGGCCGAACTCGGAGAAGGTGTACAGGAGGTAGTTCTGTGGCTTCCCGGTGGCCGTCGCCATCTTCTGGAACTGCGCCACCGCGCCGTCGACCTGCTTTAGCAGCTGCGCGTGTGGTCCACGTTCGGAGGCGTGGTCGTCGAAGCTCCCCAGGGTGACGAAGGCGATGTCCACGCCAAGGTTGGAGGACAGCAGGCTCATGGCCGCCGTCATCTGGTCGGTGAGCGAGTTGGTCGGCGGCGCCTCGGGATGGCCGATCGAGCTGACGGCCCTGACCGCCGCCACCGCGTTGCGATCCGCCGTCAGCAGGGCGCTGGCAACGCGGTCGGTGGGGTGGGCGTCGGCGCATTTGAGGAAGGCGCTGTGCAGCCTGGCCGCCGCGCTCGCGGGGTTGGCGTCGGCGCCGTCCCAGAAGGTGAAGCCGCTGAACGGGATCGCCCACCCGCTGTTGGTGTCGCCGACCAGGGCCTGGGGGAGGTAGTCGCCGATGGCCACCGCCTTGACCACGCTGCTGTCGGCGGGGCTCCGGTCGAGCCAGCGGCCGAGCCATCCCGCCAGGTATTTGTGCGACGGACTGGCGGTCTGCCAGATGTCCATCGAGCCGAAGTGAGAAAGGTCGGGCCGGTCGTAGCCGACGCCCTGGATGATGGCCACCTTGCCGTCCTCGAAACCGTGGTGGATGGTCGACAGGTTGGGGTGCAGGCCCACGGTCTTGCTGCCGCTGATGGTGAGGACTTCATTGGCGCCGTAGGCCAGTCCCTGGCGCCGGTTGTCGTAGTACTCGGGCAGACCATACGGGACCACGGTATTGAGACCGTCATTTCCCCCGGCCAGGAGGAGGACGAGCAGCTTGCGGGCGTTGCCGTCGGCGTGGGCATCCTCGACCCCGAACAGCGACCCGGCTCGTAGCCACAGCGGGCTCGTGACCCCGGCGGATGCCACCGCCGCACTCACCTGCAGGAACCGCCGCCGGCTCAGCTCGTCGCCGACGCTCACCGCAGGTTGTACTCGGGCGACGCGATCAGCAGGGTGAGGATGCCGCGTGTCACCTTGTCGCTGCCATCCCCTTGCGCGCTCGCCACGTATTTCTCGATGGCCCCGCGGGTCTGGCTGCTCAGCTCCAGGATGCCGAGCGCGTCCATTGACGCGTGGACCGGCTCCTGGGGGCCTGTAACCAGGCTCACCAGGGACTTGACCACGTCGGGGCGAGCCATCGCGGCGGCCTGGGCGGCGAAGTTGTACCGCGCCAGGGCGGTCGCGCTGTTGGCCCACCCAGCGCCACCGGGCCAGCCACCGACGTTGGGCGGGTTGAAGAGATCCTGGCCGAGGCCCCTCATCTTGGCGGCGAGCTGTCCCGCCTGCGCCTGGAGTTGAAGCGCGCGCATGGTGCCGGCGACCAGCTCAGCGGGCGACCTGATCGTCTGCCCGGCGCCGTCCATGAATTCGGGTCGCTGGAACAGGGTTCGGAGCATGTTCTTTACGTTGCGGGGGCCCTTGGCGGCGGCGCCCAGGCTCTGGGCCATGGCGCTGACCACGGCAGGTTCGGGGTCCGGGTGGTGGAAGAAGCTGGCCATCCTGGTGGCCAGGAACCAGGAGGACACCGGTCCTTCGGGATGCCGGTCGAGGACGATGTCGGTCAGGTCGGCGGGAGCGAAGTTGCCCGCCTGGCCAAGGATCACCTTGACGCCGTTGTCGTGGTACGCGGGTACGAAATTTGCCTTGTTGGTGCTCAGGTTGACGACCCAGCCGGTCAGCGCCCGGGCGGCATCGCGGACGTCGTTCTGGCTGAAGCGGGCCCGACCCAGCGTGAACAGCTCCATGAACTCGCGGGCGTAGTTTTCGTTGGGGCCGCCGACGCGGTTGGATTGACCGTCCAGCCAGATCAGCATCGCGGGGTCGCTGGTGACCAGCTTGCAGAGCTTTCGGAAATCACCCGCGGCGTTGTCGCGGAAGAGCCTGTTCTGGTCGAGCATCAGCCTGATGTTGTCGACCTTGTTGTTGGCGGTGGCGAAGTGGCCGTGCCAGAAGAGGGTCAGCTTTTCCTCGAGCGGGTGCGTGGTGGTGGCCATCGTCTGCAGCCACCAGGCCTGGGCCTCGTTGAGCTGGCCGGTCATCTGCCGGGTCGACGCGAACGTGAGATCGGGGCTGTCGAGCAGGCGCAGGTTGGCGGGGAGGAAACCGAGCAGGTGGTCGACGGTGGCGGCGTAGCCAAGGGTGGCCCAGGCGATCAGCTCCGTTTTCGAGGCGCCGAAGCCGGCGCGGGAGAAGAGGCGGGCGACACGGCGGAGCTCAACAGCTGAGGGCGCGCCGACACCAGGTATGGGTGGCAGCTGCGGTAATAAACCTGCGAGCAGGTTCTCCCCCGGCATGTCAGCGAGCTCCTTCCTTTGCGCCGTTCCCCGCGACGGCCTTAGGCGGAAGGATACCCTCGATCGGGACCTAAGGGAATACCTAAGGCGAGATTTTGCGCGGCCATTTGCTGGCCAGCGCACCGGCCGGCGGCCTCAGGGCGTCAGTCGTCTGAGGTGTGAAGGGGTGGGGCAGGGAGCCATTTCTCGGCCCAGGTCGCGATCGCCAGGACGACCGGCTCCAGCTCCAGGCCCTGGGGCGTCAGCGAGTACTCGACCCGAACCGGGGGGCCCGCCAGCACGGTGCGTTCGACCAGGCCCTCGCTTTCGAGTTCGCGTAGCCGCTCGGTTAGGAGGCGGTCGGACAGCCCGGGCACCTGGGCCAGGATCTCAGTGAAGCGCTGGGGCCGCTCCGTCAGGAGGCGGACCACGGCGCCGGTCCAGCGCCGACCGATCAGCTCGACGGCGTGGTGGTAGCGCGGGCAGACCGGGTGCAGCTCGGCGAGGGGCTCGGTCGCTCCGGCTGTCGTTCGCACAGTCGCCATCACGGCCAGCCTAGCACTGAGGGGTTGCACCCGGTCCATCCGTTTCCCGGCTCTCTTTCGAGCCGCTACTTGGCGGCCTGAGCCGCCTCCTTG
>DASZHA010000028.1:0-3719 GCA_035938265.1 Candidatus Dormiibacterota bacterium | reverse complement strand
GACCGACGTCTCGCCGTGCTCGCGAAGCGCCGCGTCTGCCTCCTCGCCGGTTATTCCCTGGCGCCGCAGCTCCAGCTTGTCCCACTTGCCGTTCTTGGCGACGACGACGCTGGCGGGCTCGACCAGGTGGTTGAACCACGGTACCCGCAGCCGCACGAAGCTGATCGTGAAGTTCAGCAGGATGAGGGTCGCGACGATGATCAAACCGCCCGTCAGCGACGAGTCAGGACCGGTCATCGACGGCTGTACAGCGTTGGCGACCAGCAGCACGAAGACCAGGTCGAAGAGGGTGAACTGCCCGATCTCGCGCTTGCCGAAGAGCCGCATGCCCAGGAGCAGCGCCAGGTAGATGACCGTGCAGCGGATCACCAGCTCGAGGAAGGGCACGCCCAGCTTGAGAAAGTCCGTTTCCAGGTTCACAAATCAGCCTCCAACACGACCAGGGTGGCGCCGTCAGCGCCAGCGCATATCGTGCGGGACGGGCCCGGGCGGCGTCAGCCAGCGAGCGGCGGGGCTATCGTCGCGCCAGCGTTGGTTGGTCAGGCGGTGGCGCGCTCTCCCAGGTACTTGGCCACCGCCGCACCGGCGCGCTCGCCGGTCTCCGGCGCCACGTGGCCGCCGTGGGCGATGCCCTCGAAGTCCTTGAGCCAGAGGGCCTCGTCGCCGACGGCCGCCTCCGCCGCGGGCCCAGCCAGGCGGGCGGCGAAACGGGCCGCGATGTACGCCAGCCGGCCGCTGCCGGTCTGGGCATGGTGCTCCTGGGCTTCAGACGCCAGCAGCGCCGCCATGTAGGTGATGGCCATGCGGCGCTCCAGGCGGCGCATCCGCAGCTGGGCGGCGTGGAGGTCGAGGCTGGCGAGGGCGTCGACGTCGCCTCGCAGCGAGGGCAGGTCGGAGAGCAGGGCCCGGCCGAGCTCGGCGGCGGGCCCGTTGTCACCGGCGGTGACCTCGCTGAGGCGCTCGACCTCGTCGAAGTACGCCGGGCCGTTGCCGTGGGCCAGGGACCTCAGCACGTCCAGCGCCATGATGTTGCCCGACCCCTCCCAGATGGCGTGGACGTAGACGTCGCGCAGGATGCGGCCGTTGGGCCAGTCCTCGATGTAGCCGTTGCCGCCGCGGACCTCCATCGCCTCGGTGGCGACGATCCGGGCGCGCTCGGCGGTGTAGCCCTTGAGCATCGGCGTGAGGATGCGCAGGAGCTTGTCTTTGCTCGTGTCACCGGCGTCCGAGCGCTGCATCATCTGCGACGTCTCGATGCCTGCGGAAAGCGCCGCCACCTGGTCGGTGACCAGGTCGACCAACGTGTCGCGCATCAGCGGGTGGGTGTCGAGGATCTCGCCGAAGGTCTTGCGCTGCCGCGTGTGCTCCAGCGACTCGAAGACCGAGCGCCGCATCGACGCCGCCGAGGCGACGGTGATGCCAACCCGGGTGGCGTTGACCATGTCCAGCATCTGCTTCATACCGCGGTCGATGTCGCCCACCGGCCAGGCGAACGCGCCCCGGAGCCCCATCTCCGACGAGGCCAGGCCCTTGTTGCCGAACTTGGACTTGAGCCGGTGGAAGATGTAGGCGTTGCGCCGCGGATCGGCGTTGATGGGGTTGTCGGGGACGCCGTCGGGCAGGATGCGGGGCATCAGGAACAGACCGAGACCGCCCGTGCCGGGGCCTCGGCCCTCGGGTCGCGCCACGATCAGGGCCAGGTCGAAGGTGGGGTTGGTGGCGAACCACTTCTCACCCCAGAGGCGCCAGTTGCCGTCCTCGTCCTGGACCGCCCGGGTCTCGTTGGCGCCGACGTCGGAGCCTCCCGCCTTCTCGGTCAGGAACATCGCGGCGGTGAAGTACTCGTTGGGATCGTCCGATGACAGCTTCGGGATCCACTTCTGGTAGAGCTCGGGGTCGTTGCGCTTGAGCGCCCGGGCCATGGCGCCCACCATGGCGACGCAGCACCCGGTGATGGTCTGGTCGGCCTGCAGGAAGATGTACTCGACGGCTGCGTGGAGGGCCGCCGGGGCCGGGCCCTCGAGTCCTCGCCAGCCTGGCAGGTGCATCCGGATCATGCCGAACTCGTGGACGGCGGACTCTATCTTTTTGAAGTTGGGGTGGTAGTCGACCTCGTCAACGCGCTGGCCGCGGTGATCGTACTGGCGCAGCACCGGCGGGTTCTCGTGGTTGACCGGCACCAGCGGGTCGATGGTGGTCGGTACCAGCGTGCCGGCGTCACGCATCGCTGCCTCGGCGGTGGGCCAAACCTCTTCGCCGACGGCGCGGCGGACGAGCCACTGAAGGTGCTCGTCCTGGGAGTACCAGTCGCGGTTCTCGACCTCGGGGATGTGATGGGACCCGGTTGGGACGGCGATATCGTGCGGCTCAAGCATGTGCATAGGCTAACGCGGATGCGGGTCCTGGCCTTGCTTGGGCGGCGATATGATGCGGCGACGATGGCCGACTCCCTCGCGCCCGGCGCCGACCCGGCTCTTCCCACCGATGCCTGGGACGACATCTACGTGGGCAAGGACCTGGGGCACCGCGAGGTCGAGACCACCCCAGAATTCATCCAGCGCTTCATCGACGGCTGTGCCGACGACCACCCCTGGTACACCGGCCCGAGCGCCTTCGGCGGCCCGGTGGCGCCGGCGCTGATCGGCTCGCAGGAGCCATGGCGCTTCGCCGGCTGGTACCCGGCCGAGATGCGGGGCAACCTCCACGCCAAGCAGGAATGGGATCTCTTCGCGCCGGTAATAGCGGGAAGCACCTACACGTCTCGGGCGATGGTTGCGGACCGCTACCTCTGGCGCAACAACCGCCACGTCATCGTCAACGAGGTCACGATGTCGGACAACAGCGGGCGGGTCCTGGCCCGGGGCCGCACTCATCAGTCCTTCCTCAGGGAGCAGCCCGATGGCCTGGTCGTCGACAAGGCGCGCGAGAAGAAGGAGGAGCGACGGTTCGCGCCCGGCGAGGGTGACGTCCTCGAGCGCATCGACGGCCCCCTCCATGAGCTGACCCCCGGGCTCTGCCTGGCCGCCGCCGACAGGCTCCAGAACTACCACTCCGACCCGGAGATCGCCAGGGCGATGGGGTTCCCCGCGGTCGTGGTCCAGGGCATCTTCAACGCCAACATCGTGTCGGCCCTGATGACGGAGCGCTTCGGCGCCGGCTGGTGGTGTGGGGGCAAGCTGCGCATGAGCTTCGTCAACGTGATCTGGGGTGGGGACTCGGTCCGAGCAAGGGTCGGCGTCCGGGAGATCTCGGACGAGGCGCCCCGCGGCCGCGCCGAGTGCGAGGTCTGGGTCGAGAAGATCGACGGCACCGTCAGCGCCATCGGCTCGGCGTCCGCCGTAGTGGGTTCGCCCGCGACCTGATCCGGGGCGTCGCCCGGGTCGCGTCGCTCGAGGTCCGGTCTAGTTGATCGCCTTGCCCCGGCGTCCGCGGCAGGTCTTGCAGAGGCCCCGGACCAGGACCTGGATGTCGGACACCTCAAATCCCTGGTCGGTGGCCAGCCGGCCCAGCAGGCTGTCAACCTGGCCGGCGTCGAGGTGCACCATCTTCTGGCAGCGGGTGCAGCGGATGTGGTGGTGCTCCTCACCCTCGGCGCTGACCTCGTAGTACAGCGCCCGGCCCATGCGCGTCGCCTTGACGACGCCGATCCCGGCCAGGGTGTCCAGGGTCCGGTAGACGGTGCTGCGATTGAGGGGGACGCTGCCCTCCTCGACCAGGCG
>DASZHA010000027.1:0-12139 GCA_035938265.1 Candidatus Dormiibacterota bacterium | reverse complement strand
GTCCCCATCGGGTGGTAGGCGGAGAACTTGAAGTCCTTGGCCTTGACCTTCTTGGGCTCGATCTTGCGCAGCTCTTCGACCGACTTGATCACCGGGAACCCGTGGAGGACGCTATAGAACTCCGTGGCCCCGGCGGCGAAGTAGAGCTCACCGGCCATGATCACCCCCTCGGCCATCCGCTCGACCTCGTCCTTGCCGATGTTGTAGTACATGAAGGGCCGCCCGTCCGGTCGCCGCATCACACGGCCGGAGCAGTAGTCGGTGATCATCAGCCCCAGCGAAGCCATCTTGCCGTACTCGTCGACATGCCTCACCAGCTGCTCGCCGTAGAACGGGAGGGCGCCGGCGCTGTAGGAGATCCCCGGCGGCGGCATGGTCGCCTCGAGGATGATGCCGCGGCTCTTGAGCTTCTCGTCGACGTAATAGGACTGCATCGTCCCGCGCCAGCCCTTCAGCTCGTCTGGAAAGAGCGCCATCGCCCCGGAGCCGGGATGGATGCGCAGGTTCCTGCCCACCTGGCGGCTGATTCCGCCGAGGCCACTCTGCTGCAGCAGCAGCGGGGTGTAGATGGCACCCGCTGCGACGACCACGGTGCCGGCCCGGATCTCTAGCTCCCCGACCTCCCGGTGAGTGGCGGGATCAATGATCGCCACCGACACCCCCGTGGCGCGGACGCCGTCGTGGCGGATCTTTTTCACGCGGCACCGGGCGTAGATCCGCGCTCCTTTGTCAACGGCCATCGGCAGGTAGCTGAGGTGCATCGCCTGCTTGGCGTCTCGCGGGCAACCAAAGGCGCATTGGCCGGAGCCGTGGCAATCGCGGATGTTGCGGGGGATGGGGCCGGCGCTCCAGCCCAGCGCTGCCGCCCCGTTGCGCAGCACCGCGCCATTGTTGCCCAGCACCTCGTCCGGCACCGGCGTGACGTTGAGGATCTCCTCGGCCTGGGCGAAGAAGGGGTCCATGGTCTCGGCGTCGGTGTCCTTGACGCCGTGGTCGCGGGTCCAGGATTCCAGGATCCATTCCGGGGCGCGGAAGCACGTCCCGGAGTTGACCACCGTGGTCCCGCCGACGGCCTTGCCCAGCGGCAGGGAGATGGTGACGTTGCCGGTGGTGAAGGTCAGACCGTTGTCGCGGTAGGCGCGGTCGATCCGCTCCAGCAGGGGCCGGTCGGTGAAGTCCTCGCGACTGAAGGCGCCACCCTCCTCCACCATGACCACGGAGTGACCCGCCTGGGTCAGCTCGTAGGCGGCCACGGCGCCGCCCGCGCCGGTGCCGATGATGACCACGTCGGCCTCATCGCGGGCGCCGTCCTGGATGTCGGGGTAGGAGATGACGGGGAGCTTGTGGCTCTCCTTCTCCTTGGTCACCGGCACCAACGGCAGGCCGTCATAGCCGATCGTCTTCTCGACCTCGGGCTGGGAGAAGTAGGCCAGCGAGATCATCGCCTTGAGGCCCATGGTCAGGTCGCGGCGGAAGCTGAGACGGCCGTCCTCCAGGTCGTCGAGGAACTGCTCGCGCTGCGACGGGCTCATCCGGTGGAAGGGCCGCATCTGCCGCGAGGGGATGCCCAGCAGGTCGAAGGCCGAGATCATCCCCTTCAACAGCCCCCGGGTGCTGCGGTCGTATGAGGCCAGCTGGCTCTCGACCACACCGGCCAGGTTGACCTCGTCGGCGCCGGGCGCCCGACCGACGCCCGAAGGCAACAGGGTCTGGGCGAGCGCGGACAGGGTCTGCCGCTGGCCGGAGCTCAGGTTGGTGGCGATGGCCTCACCTCCGAAGTTTCTGGATCTTAGGGGACCGCCTAACCCTTTCGCTTCCGCAGGCGGCTGCCCCCGGCGCTGTCCTCAATCGACCAGCCGGCTGCCTCGATCTCGGCGCGGAGGCTGTCGGCGGCGGCGAAGTCCTTCGCGGCGCGGGCCTCGTCACGGCGGTGGGCAAGCTCGTGGACCTCAGCTGGGGCCTCCTCGGTCGCCTCTGCTCCGGCTTCGGGTGCCCTCGTAAGGTCGAGCTGGAGGACCTCGTCCCAGCGCTCCAGCAGGGCACGCTTCTCGGAGTCGGGCACGTCCGCCTTGAAGACGTCCTGCAGTAGCACCGAGACCTGGGGCAGGTCGAGGTCGTCGGCGAGCGCGGCGCGGAAGCGGTGCTCCAGCGCCCGCGCCCCCTCGCTCTCAGGAGCCGTCGCCGGCGGCAGCGCCCAGGCCTTGTGATGGAGGGCGTTCAGCCCCTGGGAGGCCGCCTCGAGGACCTCGAGGGAGAAGCTCTGCTTGGCCCGGTATTTGGCGCTCAGGTAAAGGAAGCGGAAGGCGAGCGGGTCGTAACCCATCGCCACCAGGTCGGCGATGCGGACCACGTTGCCGGTGGACTTGGCCATCTTGCGCCCGTCCATCTGCAGGTGCTCCCCGTGGATCCAGTAGTTGGCCGGCTGGTGGCCAAGGATCGGCTCGGACTGGGCGATCTCATCCTCGTGGTGCGGGAAGACCAGGTCGACGCCGCCGGTATGGATGTCGAAGCCCTCCGGGAAGTACTCCATCGACATCGCCGAGCACTCCAGGTGCCAGCCGGGGAAGCCCGGCCCCCAGGGCGAGTCCCAGATCTGGAGGCGATGCTCGCCACCGGCCTTCCAGAGCAGGAAATCGGCTGGGTTTCGCTTCTCCGGGTCGACCTCGATGCGGTAGCCCGCCTGGAGCTGGTCGAGGGTGTTGTGGGAGAGCTTGGGGTACTCGCCGTCCAGCTTCTCCACGTCGTAGAAGACGTTGCCGTTCTTCTCGTAGGTCAGGCCCTTGTCCTCGAGCTTCTTGACCACGTCGATCATCTGGGGGATGAACTCCGTCGCCCGTGGGTACGCCTCGGCTGCCTCGATCCGAAGCAGGGCGGCGTCCTCCATGAAGGCCTGGTTGTAGAACTCGGCGATCTCCTCAGGAGACTTGCCCTCGTCCTGGGCCGCGATCATCATGCGGTCCTCGCCGGTCCCCTCGACGTCGTTCTGGAGGTGGCCGACGTCGGTGATGTTCTGGACCCTTCGCACGTGGTAGCCGAGGTAGCGGAGGGCCCGGGTCCAGAAGTCGGACATCAGGTATGTCCGCATGTTGCCGACGTGGGCGTAGCGATAAACGGTGACGCCGCAGGTGTACATCGACGCCTCGCCCGGCGTGCGCGGGACGAAAATCTGCTTGCTCCGACCAAGCGTGTTGTAGACCTGGATCTCAGTCGAGGATTCTGGCATGAGCAGGTGAGTTTACTGGCGTGCGGTCAGCTCGACGCCCGTGAATCGGCGCGTTGCTCGGCCTCCAGCCGGCCGAGGTGCACGTCGTCCTGGTTGACGAAGCGCATCGCACCAGCCACCAGCTGGTGGCCGGCGACGTCACGGATGGCGGCGTGCATCTCCTGGGCGACCTTGCGATAGCTGGTATGGCCCTGGGGCGAGCTCCGCAGCTCGACCAGGTGCATCGCTTCTCGCGCGTTCATGCGCATCAGGTAGCGCACGCGGTGCTGCATCGTCACCAGGTAGGCGGCCTGGGCGGGGTTGGTGCGCACGATCTCCTCCCACGCGGCCTCGGCCCGCTCGGCGGCGAAACGCCAGCTGTCGGCGACCCCGGCACTCTCCACCTCATGTGGGACCTGGTAGCCCAGGTGCGGGGTCGGTGGCTGCCAGTCGATGGTCAGCAGCCGGTGGCGCTGGAGGTCGCGGAAGGCACCGTAGTCGGACACCACCTCGAACTCGTAGTCGGGGGCCTCCCATTCGCGCCCGGGCTTGTGGCGGCGGTTGCCACGCTTGCCGACCGAGGCCGCGAACAGCTGGCGCCGGCGCTCGTCGGGCAGGGCGCGGACCTGCGCCAGGATCGCGTCGAGCGACCGCGTGCTGCGAGGGAAGATGGCGTTGGCGATGATCTCGTCCTCGGCGGACTCGCGCCAGCGCAGCAGGCGAACGCCAGATGCCGGCGCCCGGCGCGGGGTGTCGGCTTCACCGTCGAGCTGGGCGGCGGCCTGCGCCAGCGCCTCGGCGCGCTCCCTCCGGTAGTCAACCCAAACCCCACCCCGCTCCGGGCGGTCGAGGCGGGTGAGGAAGTCTGGGATGACCTTCTGCAGCTCCGCCAGGATGAGCTCGCCGTAAGCTCGAGCCTCGGGGAGCTCCTCCGAGCGCATCCGCAGGATCAGCTGCTCGTACCCCTGGGGGCTGCCGAAAATCCCGACGTTGGAGACCGTGCCCACCGGCAAGAGGCCGCGGGCTACGTCCAGTGCCGCCGCTCGGGCGGCGCGGACCTGGGCCTTGTCGTCAGGGGGAATGGGGCCGAGGAGCATCTCGCGGACACGGTTACCGATCTCGATGTACGCCTCGAAGAGCCCGTCCATCGCTGCGAGATAGCGGTCGCCGTGCGGCCCCGCCACCAGGTCGGGGTCGCGGAAGTAGCGGAACATACCGCCGGGCTTGTCGGCGTAGGAGACGTAGCGCGTCGATTGCTCCAGGTAGCCCATCAGGCGGCCGCGCTCCAGGACCTTGGTCAGCAGGTTGGACACCTGCTCGCAGCTGACGTGGACCCCCGCCAACTGGGCCACGGAGTCGTCGCCGTAGTCGCTGAGGACGCGGCTGAAGAGGTCGGAGGCGCGCGCCATCCCAATGTCGGCGCCGGCGGAAGCTTCGGCGTCGGGGTCGTAGAACTCGTCGAGGAAGACGCGCTTCAATGGCTTGGCGGTGCGGCTGTAGCGAGCGAACAACGCCGCCCTGGTGCTGTCGGGGAGCCCGACGAGGACGGAGGCAGGACCGTCGACGGAGGTGAAGTGACGGCCCAGGATCTCCCGTTCGGCGGTGCTGTACTCCGCCTCGACGTAGGTCTGCATTCGAAAGCGATTATCGGCCACGCCACGGGGGCGGCAATACCATTCACGTATGGACACTCCCAACCCCGCCGACGCCCCGGCGGCCGGCGAGGTGCCGCCACTGCTGCTGGCGCTGGAGGCCGTCCTGGCCCGGCGGGCGCAGCATTATTCGCCGCCCAAGCCCAGCGCCCGGCGGCGGTCCGCAGCGGTACTGGTGCTGTTCTACGAGAAGGCGGGCGAGCTCCACCTGATCTTCTTCCGCCGCACCGATAGCGTGCGCACCCACAAGGGCCAGGTCGCCTTCCCCGGGGGCTCGGTCGACCCCGGCGACACCAACCTCCTGGATACGGCTCTTCGAGAGGCCAAGGAGGAGATCGGCATCGACCCCGCGAAGGTGGTCATCCTCGGCGAGATGCGGACCTTCGACACCTTCGTCAGCAACTTCACGGTGACGCCCTTCGCCGGCTTCTACCCGGTCCCAGACCCGGAGTTCGTCCCCGTCGACTACGAGGTCGAGGAGCTGAAGGAGGTGCCGCTGGCCAAGCTGCGCGACCCCAGGAACCGCCATGTTGGCAGGGTGCCCGGCTTCAACGTCCCCTTCCCTCTCCCCTACTACGAGATCGAGGGCACCATCATCTGGGGCGCCTCCGGAGGGGTGGTCGAGGAGCTGCTGGCCGCGCTGAAGGAGGCCGAGGCCGAGACCTCCGCGACCGGGGAGGCTGGTTGACGCCGGCGGGCGCACCAAGGCGTTTGGCGCCACTGCTCGCTGGGACCGCGGCGGGTAGCCTGGGCCCGGCCGACCTCGCGGAGGTCGGGATCTCGATCGTGGCGCTGGACATCCTGGAGCTCTGGATGGGGGTCGGGTTCGACCGCATCCGCGCCGCCGGCGGGCTGGGTGCCTTCATCGGCTGGGACGGCCCCATCGTCGGGGTGGCGCGGTACTCCGACGAGGCTGCGCCGACCACGGGCTGGCGGGGGCGCGGCCTGCCCCAGCTCTTGAAGCAGCTGGATGACAAGCTCCGGCTTCGTTCCGCGGTCGACGGCGCGGTGGTCGACGTGGTCATCGACGACCTGCGAACCGAAGCCGCCTCGCTCGGTTCCGGCATCGTCGACACCACCGGCGACGGTGAGGTCAATGTCTGGTCCGGGGCCGGCGAGCCTTCGGCCAGCGGCACCATCGTTGTCACCGAGGCGGCCAACCTGGAGGCCGCGGCGGGACGCTATCACTCCAGCTCTGGATGGACTGAGCTGGCATCGGCGGCCGACGGCCCCCTGGTCCCGGGCTGCGACTGCCGCACTTGCCGAATCGCCGGCGCGGCCTACATCGCCCACCTCGCGGACGCGCGAGAGATCACCGCCCAGCACCTCCTTGGCTGGCACAACACCCACCGGCTGCGCCTAGTGGTCGAGGGCCCGAGCTGACCTAGACGTCGCCGCTGGCAGCGGACGCCGTCACCTGGCCAAGCCGCAGCATCGCCCACTCCGCTGCCTCGCGCACCACCGGGTCGGGGTCGCTGTCGCGGGCTCGCTTGAGGACCGTGATCGCGGCGCCATCGCCGGCGTTAGCCAGCGCGATCGCCGCGTTGCGGGCCAGGCCGCCGCGGCCGGCCCGCCAGATGGCCGTGCCCCGGAACCGCGCCGCGAACTCGTCGTCGGTCAACTCCAGGCACTCGACCAGGTCGGGGAAGGGCACCGGCCCTGGCCTGGTGGACGGCCCCGGGTCCTTGCCGGCCGCCGGGGCCAGCCGCTGGTTGATGGGGCATGCCTCCATGCAGAGGTCGCAGCCAAAGACCCAGGTGCCCATCAGGGGCCGCAGGTCCTCGGGGATGCTGCCCTTGTGCTCGATCGTCAGGTAGGAGATGCAGCGCCGCGCGTCCATCACCCCAGGCGCCACCAGCGCGCCGGTTGGACAGGCGGGGAGGCAGGCCCGGCAGCTGCCGCAGCTGCGCTGGGACACCGGGGTTGGCGGCAGGGGCAGGCTGACGAGCAGGTCCGCCAGCAACACGTAGGACCCTGCAGCCTGGCTGATCAGGGTGGTGTTCTTGCCGACAAAGCCCACCCCAGCGCGCTCGGCGATCGGCTTGTCCATGGCCCAGCCGTGGTCGATGAAGGCCTTGCTGCGCATTTCTGCAAACTCGCCCTCGAGCCAGTGCACCAGCCGGTCGACGCCCTGGGCCAGCCGATCGTGGTAATCCACCGGGGCGCTGCCCTCGCCGGGCAGGCAGGCGTAGGCGGCGACCCTGCCACGCGGCCGCCCGGGGGCGCCCGCCGGGCCCTGGCCGACCTCGCCGGCGCCAAGGCCCTCGAGCGGGACCGCGGGGCGGTAAGCCCAGGCCAGCGACACCACCGCGCGGGCCCATGGGTACCGGGGGCGCAGGTCCGCTGATTTCTCGACGCGCTCCCGGCTGAACCAGGGCATGCCATCGAGCCGCCCCTCCTCGACGGCCGCCAAGGCCCGCCCGCGCGCTGTGTCGAATGCCGCCACGCCACCAACCCCGACGGCGGCCCAACCGTCGTCGAGGGCCCGCTGCACCAGCCGGTCGCGCGCAACTGACCAGCCCATGCCCGGATTCTAGGCAGCGCATACGCGTCGGCGCCCAACGGCGGCGCCCTATGATGATGGCCGCGCCAGCGCATCGGAGGGAGACCAGTGAGCCCCATCATCGTGATCGCGGTCATCGTGGCCATCGTGGCAGTGGTTGCGATCGTCGCCGTCCGCCGGCGCGGGCTGGGCACATCAGACGATGACGACGGCGGCGACACCACCACCACCTACGTCGACACGGCCGGCGATGATTCAGGCGGCGGTTCGAGTGGCGGCGACTCCGGGGGAGGTGGCGGCAACGGCGGCGGGGGTGGAGACTAGAGGCTCACGCGGTTAAGTAACCGCCTGGCGCCGGGCGCGGCGTTCTTTAGCCGGCGGTGACGGGGGCTGGGGTAGCGGCCACCTGCGAGTGGCCATTGCGCTGGTCCAGCGGAAGCGAGCAGAACTCCTCGTAGTCGATCAGCTCGGTGATCGTGGGGTGCTCGCCGCAGACCGGGCAGTTGGGGTCCTTGCGCACCTTGAGGGTGCGGAACGACATGTCCAACGCGTCGAAGACCAGCAGCTTGCCGACCAACGGCTCGCCTATGCCCAGGATCAGCTTGATGGCCTCGGTTGCCTGGATCGCGCCGAGGGTCCCGGGAAGGACGCCGAGGACGCCCGCCTCGGCGCAGTTGGGCGCCAGGTCGCTGTCGGGGTCCGGGGGCTCGCCGAAGATGCAGCGGTAGCACGGGCCGTGCTCGGCATCCAGCACGGTGACCTGACCGTCGAAGCGGAAGATCGAGCCGTGGACGATCTTCTTCTTCTTCCAGACCGCGGCGTCGTTGAGCAGGTAGCGGGTGGCGAAGTTGTCGGAGCCGTCGACGATGAGGTCGTAGGGCTCGATGATCTCGTAGACGTTCTCCGAGCTGAGCCGGGTGTTGTGCTCTACCACCCTGATGTCGGGGTTGAGGGCCCGCATCGCGATCGCCGCCGACTGCGTCTTGGGCATCCCGATGCGGTCGGTGGTGTGGAGGATCTGTCGCTGCAGGTTGGACTCATCGACAACGTCGTAGTCGACGATACCGATGGTGCCCACGCCGGCAGCGGCGAGGTATACACCCGCCGGTGATCCCAGGCCGCCGGCGCCGATCAGAAGCACCTTGGCGTCGAGCAGCTTGAGCTGGCCGGCCTCGCCTACGTTGGGCAGGATGGTGTGGCGGCTGTAGCGCGCCAGCTGCTCGGGCTTGAGCGCCTGCGGCACGCTGAACTTGTAGCCGTGCTCCTTCCAGCCGTTGAAGCCGCTGGCCATCGACTTGACGTCGGAGTAGCCCATCTGCTGCATCGCCTGCGCGCTGAGTACCGACCGGATACCCGAGGCGCAGTAGACAACCACGGGCCGGTCCTTGTCAGGGATCGTGCGCTCGATGCGCAGTTCCAACCATCCGCGGGGCATGACGATGGCGCCGGGGATGATCCCCATGCCGGTCTCATCGGGCTCGCGGACGTCGACCAGGACCGGCGGGTTGACACCCTTCAGCTGCTCGGCCACCTCGTCAGGGTTGGTCTCCTTGACGTCGCGGCGGGCCGCCGACAGAAAGTCGCGAAAAGTCGCCATCAGGTTCCAGTCTCCACGTTGTTTCGAACCAAAATCAATCTTGAGCTATTTCCGACCAAATCTATCAGATTTAGCTCTTTTGGCCCATTCCGAGGGCCAACCGCGCCAGGGTGCGAACGCCGAAGCCGCTGGGGCCGCTGGGGACCTCCTTGAGGGCCGAAACACGGTTCCAGCTGGGGGCCGCGATGTCCAGGTGGACCCACGGCTTCCCGGCGGCAAAACGGCGCACGAAGAGACCCGCGGTGATGGCGCTGGCGTTGGGGCCGGGCGCGTTGTTGAGATCGGCGATGGGACTGTCGAGCAGGGTCTCGTATTCCGTGAAGGCAGGCAGCTCCCACAGCCGCTCCCCCGCCAGCCGCGAGGCCGCGGTCACCTCGGCCAGCAGCGCCGGCGTGTCGGAGATCACAGCGGCCGCCACCGGGCCCAGGGCCACCCGCTGGCCACCGGTCAGGGTGGCGATGTCGATGATGTCGGTGGCGCCGAGGCCAACGGCATGGTGAACGCCATCGGCCAGGACCATTCGGCCCTCGGCATCAGTGTTGGTCACCTCGATGGTGATGCCACTGCCCGACCGGACGACGTCCCCGGGGCGCATGGACCGATCGGAGACCATGTTCTCCGCCAGGCAGAGGACACCGATTACCTCGATCCGCGGCTTCAGCCGTCCGATCGCGATCATCGCCCCGAGCACCGCCGCCGCGCCGCCCATGTCGCCCTTCATGTACTGCATGTCGGCTGACGGCTTGATCGAGATCCCGCCCGAGTCGAAGGTGATTCCCTTACCCACCAGGGCCAGGCGCCGGCCGCGGGGCGCGGCCCTCCCCGCGGGCCGGTATCGAAGCGTGACCAGTCGCGGCGCCAGGGCCGAGCCCGCGCCGACGGCGAGGAGGGCGCCGTAGCCGCGCTTCTTCAGCGCTCGTTCGTCGAGTACGTCGAAGGCCAGGCCGGCCGTGGCTGCCTGCCGCCGGGCCTCCGCAGCAAAGGCCACCGGCGTCAGCGTCGACGCCGGCGTGTTGACCAGCTCGCGGGCGCAGTTGGTGGCCTCGGCCAGGACCTCTGCCTCCTCCAGGCGTCGCCGGTCGACGCGCGGAAAGGCGACCAGGGTCAGGCGCTCGATCGACCGGGCCGAGGCGCCCTCCCGGGACAGGCTCCGGTGTGTCGCCTGCGTGAAGCCGCTGAGAACCGCAGCCTCGACGGCCGCCTCCGCCAGGTCGGCGGCGTTTACCCCGGGCACCATTTCCTCGGCGAATTGCAGCGCAACTGACCCACGAGGTCCCGGCAGCTTCGGGAGGGCCAGCTGCAGCGCATTGCTCAGGCGGACCCGGTCGAGGCGCTCCGCAGGCCCCATGCCGACCAGCGCGACACGGGTTACGCCCAACGCCCCCAGGCTTAGCGTGTCGGCGACCTCCCCCAGGCGACCCGTGAATCCACCATCGCTGAGAAGCTGGCCAAGGCCCCCGGAGAGGGCCTGGTCCAGCTCGGCGACCGGCGCGGGCAGCGTCTTGACGCCTTCGACCACGGGGAACAGCAGGGCATCCGCCTTGAGGCGGGCGGCAGAGGCCGCGGTACGGGCGACCACGCTGAGGTCTGCTAGACCTCGACCTGCTTCGCTTCCTGCTTCGGGGCTGGGGGGCGCGGCGCCCCGGAGGCCTCGGCGGCCAGCTGGCCGCTGGGGTCGGTGTGGTGGTTGCGCTCCTCGAGGAGCTTGGCCACCGCGACGACGGCGGTGGTGCCGTCTCCGACAGCGGTTGTGATCTGCTTGGTCAGCTGGTGGCGGACGTCACCAGCGGCGTAGATGCCGGGGATGTTGGTCGCCATGCTGGTGTCGGTGTAGAGATAGCCAAGCTCGTCGTGTTCGACATGCTCGCGGAAGATGTTGCTGTTGGGCAGGAAGCCGATAAACGGGAACACGGCGCCCACCTGGAGGTCGCGCGTCTCATCCGTCTTGACGTTTCGCAGCTTGAGGTGGACCACCTTGCCACCGGCATCCGCGGCGGCATCCCCGACGATCTCCTCAACCACGGTGTCAAGGATGAGCTCGACCTTGTCGTTGGCCTTGGCCGCATTGACGGCGATGGCCTGGGCCCGGAACTCCTGCCGACGGTGAATGATGTACACGCGCTTGGCGTAGCGGGTCAGGAACACGCCCTCCTCGAGGGCGCTGTCGCCGCCGCCGATGACCGCCACCTCCTGCGCCTTGAAGAAGGCACCGTCGCAGATAGCGCAGTAGCTGACTCCGCGGCCGGCGTACTCCACCTCACCCGGGATGTCCAGCTTCTTGGGGGCGCCGCCGGCGGTGACAATCACGGCCGGGGCCTTGTACTGGTTGAGCTGGCCTCTGACGACGACTTCGTCGCCCTCCTTATAGATCTCCTCGACGTCGTCGTAGTCGATCTCAAGCCCGAACTTCTTGGCGTGGGCCTCCATCTTCTCGGAGAGCTCCTGCCCGGTGATGTGCTCGAAGCCCGGGTAGTCCTCGATGTCGAGGGTGTTGAGCAACTGCCCGCCGGGGGCCAGGCGGTCAAGGGCGAGTGCCTTCAGCTCGAGCCGGCCGGCGTACATGCCGGCGGCCAAACCCGCCGGACCTGCCCCGACTATGATCACGTCGTATTGCTTCTCTTCGGACATTCGAACCTCTACCTGGCTGCCGCCCTCTCGCGGCCTCAATCGTTAAAACACCACCACAGGGGGATCGCTTCCATGTCTCCCCGCCAGAGTTGCGCTAATCCTAATCTGACAGCACGGGCATGGTAGGAAACCGGCTCCGCTGGAAGGCGGGCAAGCGAGGGCACTACGAGGGCTACTACGTGGCCTTCAACGACCCCGAGTCGGAGCGAGGGTTCTGGATCCGCTACAGCATGAGGGCCCCTACCGACGAGGCCGAGGAGCCGGTTGCCCAGGTTTGGTTCATGCGCACCGACCGATCGCGCACGCCGCGCAACGTGGCCCTCCGGCAAACCTTCCCGATCCAGCAGCTGAGCGCGTCGGCGGAGCCGTTCTACGTCGAAATCGCCGCCAACCGCCTCGCCGCCGACGGCTGCCGCGGCGCGATCGCGTCCGATGGCGTGGAAGCCTCCTGGAACCTGAACTTCGACTCCGTCCTACCGCCGATTGCGCCCACCCCGGAGTGGGGCGCCCGGGTAGCCACCTGCTTCCTCGAGCCGCGGCCGCTGCTCCGCATCTCC
>DASZHA010000026.1:0-59388 GCA_035938265.1 Candidatus Dormiibacterota bacterium | reverse complement strand
TCGAGCGGATCAAGAAGTTCACGATCCTGCCCCAGGACCTCTCGCTGGAGGGAGGCGAGCTGACGCCGACGATGAAGGTCAAGCGCAAGGTCGTCAACGAAAAGTACGCCGGCGAGATCGAGGGCATCTACAAGTAGTCCCCCAATCGGGCGAGCCCAGGATGGGTGACCGTGGCTGACGGGCAGCTGGTGGTCAGCACCGCGCCGGTGCCGCCGGAGTTCTTTGCCGGCGCTATGCCAGAAGGCACGCGCGTGGTGCGCGCCACCGCCGAGGACGTGGCCGAGCTGGTCGCCGACGCCGACGTGATCATCGGCGACTGGTCGCACACCATCCAGCTGACCGCCGGCGTGATCGGGCGGGCGACGCGCTGCAGGCTGATCCAGCAGCCGTCGGCGGGCTTTGAGAACATCGACATCGCCGCCGCCGACGAGGCCGGCATCCCGGTGGCCAACGCCGGACCAGCCAACTCCGCGGCGGTGGCGGAGCACGCCATCATGGGCACCCTCGGCGTCCTGCGCTACCTTCGCGACGCCATCCGCGACGCCGAGGCCGGGGATTGGGACCAGGAGGCATGGATCGCCCGAGACGTGCGCGACCTCAACCAGCGCGTCGTCGGGATCCTGGGACTCGGCAGCATCGGCCAGGCCATCGCCGAGCGCCTGAAGCCCTTCGGCGCCACAACCCTCTACAACAAGCGCAACCGGATGCCGGCGGATGACGAGGCACGACTGGGCGCCGAGTACGTGGACCTGGACCAGCTGCTGGCGCGGAGCGAGGTGCTGATCATCGCCCTGCCCCTGAATGCCGAGACGGAGGGCCTGATCGATGCCAAGCGGCTGGCGCAGCTGCCCGAGGGCGCGGTGCTGGTCAACATCGCCCGCGGCCAGATTGTCGACGAGGACGCGCTGGTGCAGGCGTTGCAGAGCGGGCGGTTGAGCGGCGCCGCGCTGGACGTCTTCAGCCAGGAGCCCCTGCCGGCGGGACACCGGTTCGCGGGCCTGCCCAACTTGCTGCTGACGCCGCATATCGGAGGCGCCACGGCCCAGGGCAAGGTCAACATCCTGATGAACAGCCTCAACAACGTGGTCGGGGTGCTGAAGGGCGAGCCGCCTCAGTACGTTGTCAACCACCCCAAGGTGGCGCAAGAACGGGAGGCCGGGTGAGCAAGCCCCGGGTGCTGGTGGTCGAGGACGAGGCGGCCCTGGCCAAGGTGCTCAAGCTGCGCCTGGAGATGGAGGGCTTCGAGGTCCGTGCCGCCGGTGACGGCCAGGAGGCGATGGAGATGATCGCCCAGGAGCGGCCGGACATCGTGGTCTGCGACCTGATGATGCCGGTGATGGACGGCAAGCAGGTCACCAGGGCGATCAAGTCGGACAAGAAGCTGAAGTCGATCCCGGTGCTGATCCTGTCGGCGCTGAAACGTCAGCAGGAGATGGACGAGCTGGCCAAGCTGGGCGCCGATGGCTTCGCCGCCAAGCCCTTCGACTCCAAGGAGCTGACCGCCCGGATCCGAGAGCTGATCCGTTAGCGCTGGCCGGGCAACCCCGAGCTCAAGACGGTGGAGCTGATCACCACCGCCACCAGGGCAACCAAGGCACAGACACCGATCACCAGGAGCGGCATGCCAATCCACAGGATGAAGAGCTGGTAGTTGCGTGACTGTTCGTCGACGCCCTCGGGCACGGGTCGCGACAGGTCAATCGAGAGCCACATGTAACCGGCGATGATGACGCCCACCGCCAGCGCCGCCACCCCGGTGAACATCGTCCCCAGCACGTTCAGCTTGAGCAGCTGCGCTCCTGTCTGCAGCCAGATGAAGCCGGCCGCCAGGCTGGCCACGATCGAGAGCAGGTACCTGTAGAGCGTCCGCCAGAAGGGCAGCTCGACCGGCGCGCGGTCCTCGGGGGTGGACTCGGAGACGGCGCTACTCGAGGTTGTCGAGGAGGACGTTGCGGAGGGCCTCAAGCGCCTCGAACTCTTCCATCGAGGGCTGCTGCGCGGCGGCGGCCATGTGCGGGTACTTCATTCGCTGCACAGCCTCCACCAGCTCCTGGACCTGGCCTTCGGTCAGCTGCAGCCGGATGTACCTGCGCTCACTGCTCAGCGGCGCGCGTTGCGGTGCCCGGGGCGGCTGCATCGTGCGCCCCGTGTGCGCCGTGTAGTGGTCGGCAGGCAGCAGAGGCTCCGCGTCGTCGTCGGGGACGGCGGTGGGCCGGAAGAGCTCCTCGGAGCCCTGGAGCGAGATGCGGTTGAACTTAGGCATGAGCCAGGACCTCCTCGGCCAGCTGGCGATAGGCCTTGGCCCCGTCAGTGTGACCTGCGTATTCCAGGATCGAACGCCCCGCTGGCGGGCACTCGGCGAAACGGATGCTGTCCTTGATGAAGAATGGAAACACCTCCTGACCGTAGGCCTGCTTGACCAGCTCAAGGACCTCCTGGCTGTGCAGGGTGCGCGACTTGTAGATCGTGGGCAGGATGCCGCCCACCTTGAGGCGGGGGTTGAGCCGGTCGCGGACCCGGGCGATGCTGCGCTGGAGCTGCTGCATGCCCTTCATCCCGAAGTACTCGCACTGCAGCGGGATGATGACCTCGTCGGACGCCACCAGGGCGTTGACCGAGAGCAATCCCAGCGACGGCGGGCAGTCGATGATGATGAAGTCGTAGCGCCCGTGGAGCGGCCGGAGCTTCTCCTCCAGGATCCGTTCCCGCCCCATCTCGGTGACCAGCTGGATCTCGGCGGCGGCCAGCTCGATGTTGGCGGGGATGAAGTCGACGTTCATCAGCTCGGCGCGGAGGACCAGGTCGCGGGCCTGGACCTGGGGGTCGAGGAGCACGTCATATATGGTCTGGTCGAGCTCGTCGGGCTTGCGGATGCCCATATTCACCGTGAGATGGGCCTGGGCGTCGAGATCGATCAGCAGCACCTGCTGGTTGAGCTCGGCCAGCCCCGCTCCCAGGTTCACCGCGGTCGTGGTCTTGCCCACTCCGCCCTTCTGGTTCGCGACCGAGATGACCTTGGTCATTGACTGCTGAGTTTACGGAATAACGCGACCCGGCCGCTGAACTTGGCCTACATATACTCCCTCTGATGTTCATCCTGCCCGCCCTGACCGTGCTGATAAGCCTGGTTTTCGCCGGCCAGGTGCTCAACCAGTACCGCTCCCGCGGCCGCCCCCACCAGCTCGCCTGGGGCTTGGCCCTCCTCTTCTACGCGGTGGCCGCCTTCCCCGAGGTCACCGGCTCGCTCAGCGGATGGCACGAGCTCGAATACCGGATCTACTACCTTTTCGGCGGCATCCTTCTCGTTCCCTGGCTGGCCCTGGGGACCGCCGAGCTGCTGCTTCGCAGCGACCGGGCCCGGCCGGCACGGCTGGGGTACCGCGCCTTCGTCTCGGTGATCTCGCTGGTGGGTGTCGCCGCCGTCGTCCTGGCCCCCCTCCACGCGGCTCACCTCAATGCCACCCCGATCCCGATCAACTGCACGATGTGGTGCAGCCCGGGCTCGGAGACCGGCTACCTGCTGGCCAACGGACTGGCGGCGGCCTCGGCGGCGATCGGCAACATCGTGGGAACCCTGGTCCTGGTCGTCGGCGCCGGTTACAGCGCCTACCGCGCATACCGCGCCGGGCTGCACCGCAACCTGGTGATGGGCAACGTCCTGATCCTGGCCGGTGCGCTGGTGGTTGCAGCCATCGCGTCGCTGACCCGGATCAACCTCTACACGCTCTTCTACGCCGGCCAGGCGGCGGGAATCGCCATCATCTTCGCCGGCTTCCTGGTGATCGGGGCGGCCACCCAGGCCCGGACCCAGGCGATCTGATTTAAGCTCCGCAGCTGATGGAGTTCGTCGCAGACCTTTTCATCCTCATGGTGCTCCTGGTCGCCGCATATGTCGGAATCGCCCGCGGGTTGTGGGGTCCCCTGCTCACCGAAGGCGCCTTTCTGATCGGCTTCCTCGTCGACATCCGCCTGGTGATGCCGATCCTCGGCAACGTCCTCGCCAGCGGGGCCCTGAGAACCGGGGTCGGCGTGGTGGTCTTCGTCGTCGTCGGCATCGCGATACGCTTCCTGGCCAAGCCCCTCTACGTCATCCTTCAGAGGCTGCCGATCACGCGGCAGATCGACTCGCCCGCCGGCGCGGTGGTCCACGGCCTGGTGGGTTTCATCCTCCTCTACCTCACCCTCGGCCTGGTCCTGGACTTCGATCGCAACGTATACCCGATGCTGGCCGCCGGGGTCGCCACCGCCCAACAGATCAACGACTACCAGCAGGCGATCAACGACCGCCCCTACCTCCACGGCGTGGTCGACGAGCAGCAGCTGAAGCAGGCCCAGGCGCAGGCCCAGGTCAAGCCGATCCCCGACGACGTGCTGCTCAAGGCCGAGAAGTTCCTTGACTTCTACGTCACCAACGTCCGCAACCCCTTGATCGATTCGCGCCTGGCGCCCATCATCAACCGCGTGGGAGAGAAGCTGCCGGTGTTCGGCCAACCCAGGCCATACATGACCGGCGCCAAGCACGCCTGAGGTAGGACGGTGCTCGACCTGGCGCTGACACCGGAGCAGGAGCTGCTGGTCCAGACCACGCGCGACTTCGTCCGCGCCGAGTTCCCCGAGATCATCAAGGAGAACGACCGCCTCCAGCGCTACGATCCGGAGACCTTCCCCAAGCTGGCCAAGCTGGGATTGGCCGGGATCTCGGTCCCCAAGCGCTACGGCGGCGCGGGTATGGACTACCTCGCCCTTGGCCTGGTGATGGAGGAGCTGGAGTACGTCGACGCTTCGATCCGCACCGTGGCGTCGGTGCACAACGGCCTCTGCAGCACCGGGGTCTACCAGTGGGGAACCGAGGAGCAGAGGGCGCGCCTGCTGCGGCCGCTGGCGGAGGGGTCGAAGATGGGTGCCTTCGGGCTGACCGAGCCCGACGCGGGCTCGGACGTCGCCGCCATGCGCAGCTCCGCGCGCCGGGAGGGCGACGCCTACGTGCTCAACGGCGAGAAGGCCTGGGTCAGCTTCTGCGACTTTGCCGACTATTTCCTGGTCTTCGCGTACACCGACCGCGAGGCCAAGCACAACGGCATCAGCGCCTTCATCCTGGAGCGGGAGAATGCCCGCGGCTTCACCACCGGGGGCTACCACGACAAGCTCGGCCTCCGTGCTGGCAACACCGGGGCGCTGGTCTTCGACGACGTCGAGATCCCGGCCCAGAACCGCATCGGCGAGGAGGGCGACGGCTTTCGCGTCGCCATGAGCTGCCTCGATGTAGGCCGCTTCACCGTCGCCGCGGGGGCGGCCGGCGCGATCAAGGCCTGTCTCGACCTGTCGGTCGACTTCTGCCACCAGCGGCAGACATTCGGCAAGGAAATCGGCCGGCACCAGCTGGTCCAGGCGCGGATCGCAGCCATGCAGCGCGACTATGACGTCGCCCGGATGCTGTATTTCAAAGCCGCATACCTGAAGAACAAAGGCATTCGCAACACCCGCGAGACCGGCCTGGCCAAGTGGGTCAACACCGAGGCCGCCTTCGCCGCCGCCGACTCGGCGATCCAGGTCTTCGGCTCGTCGGGCTACTCCGGCGAGTACCCGGTCGAGCGCATCATGCGCAACGCTCGAGCGCCGCGGATCTACGAGGGCACCACCGAGATCCACCAGGTGATGCAGGCGGAGTACGCCCTGGGCTACCGCCAGGACAAGGACTTGCCCCATCCACTGCCGGCGTGGGACCCCGTGTGGCTCGACGATGTGAGCGTTTCCGAGGGCGCTCGGGCGGACTGATGGCGACTGCCGGCGGGGAGGCGAATGTGACCGAGGCCACCGGGTCGGCGACGCCCGAAGGACTCGGCGGACTGGCCGCGATGGGCACCGTGCGCTATGTCGACGTCGAAGGCCGGCGCACGCGCTACCTCGAGGCGGGAACCGGGGCGCCGATCCTGCTGGTCCATGGCTGGATCGGCAGCGCCGAGAACTTCCACAAGTGGGTGCCGGCGCTGGAGTCGCGGCGCCGAATGATCATCCCCGACCTGCCCGGCTTCGGCGAGACGGCACCGCTTGAAGGCCGGCACGACGTCGCCGCGTTGGCGCGCTTCCTCGACGCTTTCGTCAAGGCGATCGGGCTCGAGCTGTTCGACCTCGGCGGACTGTGCCTGGGCGCCACCGTCGCGATCGAGCTGGCCCGGATCGACCCCGGACGCGTCCGCCAGCTGGTGCTGCACACGCCCATCTACTCGCGCGCCGCCATCTCCACCGGCTTCAAGGTCCAGGCGGCGCTCTGCCTCAACCCCATCGTCTTCGGCATCGGTTCGCGGCTGGCCCGCAGCCGGCTGATCTCCGACTTTTACAAGCGCCACTTCGTCGAGGGTCCCAACGTCGATCCCTTCGACGCCCGCGTCAACTTCGAGAACCAGATCCGGTGCAGCCCGCGTGCTGCTCGCGAATGGGCCCAGAGCGCGCTGCACGGGGACCAGGAGGATTGGTTGAGCAACTGGGAGCAGCCCGTGCTGATGGTGGTCGCCGCCGACGACTCGATCCTCGACCACGCCCGGATGCAGGTGTTGACGGAGGCGATGCAGACGGCCGAGGTGGTCGTCGTCCCCGATGCCGGCCATGGCTGGACCGAGGCCCTGGTCAGGGCCCAGGCCGCCGCGATCTCGGGTTTCTTGGCCGCCGAGCCCATCTGACCACGGGACTCCGGAGCCGGGGCCGCAACCGGGCTGACGCATCCCTGTCATCGCCATGGGGTGACGGTTTGGCCCCCAGATGGCAAGATTGATGCGTCCGAGACGGGAGTCCCCGCCAGGTGCGATCGGCCCGGGTCGGCGAGGTTCTGCGTTATGTCCATCCTGATGTGCCGGCCCGACTTCTTCGGCATCGAGTACGAGATCAACCCCTGGATGAAGGTCCGGAACCCGGTCGACAGGGAGCAGGCGTCCAAGCAGTGGCAGGACCTCTACCTTAGCTACCGTCGCCTGGACCAGACGATTGACCTGGTTGAGCCGCGGCCCGGCCAGCCTGACATGGTCTTCACCGCCAACGCGGCGCTGGTCCATGACCGCAAGGCGGTCCTGTCCCACTTCGCCTATCCAGAGCGCCAGGGAGAGGAGCCATTCTGGTGGGCCGCCCTCTATGACCGTGGCTTCGAGATGAAGCTGCTGCCCGGCGGCGTCGCCTTCGAAGGCGCCGGCGACGCTCTGTTTGTCGGCGACCGTCTCTTCGCCGGCTACGGCTTCCGCACCGACATCGAAGCCCACCGCCTCATCGGCGAGGCCCTCGACGTGGAGGTGGTCTCGCTGGAGCTCGTCGACCCCCGCTTCTACCACCTGGACACCTGCTTCTGTCCCCTGACCCGCGACGTCGTGATGTACGCCCCCGACGCCTTCGCGCCCGCCTCGGCGCGGACCATCCGGCAGCGGGTGGCCCACGTCATCGAGGTGCCCATCGATGTGGCGGTGGCGTTTGCCTGCAACGCCATCAACGTCGGCGGCAGGGTGCTGTCGTCGCAGGGGGTGGAGTCGCTCAAGCACGACCTCAAGCACGCCGGCTTCAGCGTGCTGCCGCTGCCGATGACCGAGTTCATCAAGGCCGGCGGCGGGGTTCGCTGCCTCTCCCTACCGCTGGATTGACCGGTGCCGCGGCCTGAGCTGGGGCTGCCGGCGGGGGTAGACGTCCTCATCATTGGGGCCGGTGCGGTGGGCTGCAGCCTGGCCTACAGCCTGGCCGAGCGCGGCGTCAAGAGCGTGCTCGTTGTCGACCGTGGCGGTATCGGCGAAGGCTCCACTGGCCGCTGCGCCGGCGGCGTTCGGCAGCAGTTCTCGACCGAGGTCAACGTCCGCATCGGCATGCTCAGCCGCAGCATCCTGGAGAACTTCGAGGAGCGGCTGGGCCGCTCCGCCGACTTCCGCCAGATCGGTTACCTCTTCGTCGCCCCCGACGACACGGACATGTCGGAGCTGCGCCGCAACCTCGACGTCCAGCACCGCGCCGGCCTGGCCGATTCGCGCGAGGTCGACGTCGAGGAGATCGGGCGGCTGGTCCCAGGCCTGCGCACCGACGACCTGCGCGGTGGCAGCTACTGCCCCACCGATGGCATCGCCGGGCCCAACGAGGTGACCTTCGGCTACGCCCACAGCGCCCGCCAGAAGGGCGTGCGGATCATGGAGGGGGTCGAGGTCCTGGCGATCAAGGTGAAGCCGGGCGACTGCCGGGTTCGCACCAGTCGCGGCGCCATCCGCGCCGGGCTGGTGGTGTGCTGCGCTGGCGCCTGGTCGGCCGAGGTGGGCAGGATGGTCGAGGTCGACGTCCCCGTGGTTCCCTACCGGCGCCATATATTCGTCACCGGCCCCTTTGACGGCGCCACCCGGGAGACGCCGATGACGGTGGACTACCACACGACGTTCTACTTCCACCCCGAGGGCGACGGGCTGTTGCTGGGGATGAGCGACCCGGCCGAGCCGCCGAGCTATCGCACCGATGTCGACTGGGATTTCCTTGACCACATGGTGGAGCACGCGGTGGCCCGTTTTCCCGCGCTGGAGCAGGCGCGGGTGCAGACCGGATGGGCCGGCCTCTACGAGGTGACCCCCGACCACCAACCGCTGATCGGGGAGATGCCAGCTCGTCCCGGACTATGGATGTGCACCGGCTTCAGCGGCCACGGTTTCATGCAGGCGCCGGCGGTGGGTGAGCTCTGTGGCGACCTGATCGTTGGTCGGGAGCCGGCATTCGACATCTCGGCGCTGCGCCCGGGACGGTTCGCCGAGGGAGACTTCGTCGAGGAGCGCGCGGTTATCTAGTCAGGGCGCCTGGCAGCCGCGGGGTGTCTACGCGGGAAGGTTGTCCAGCTGTTCGGCCGCGTGCTGGGATGCGATGTCAGGCGTGTGCTGCGAGCAGGTCAGGCGCATGTTGGCGCTGGGGTAGGAGAAGAAGTAGCTGCAGTAGAGGTAGTAGGGCGTGCCGTTGGCATCGTGCCGGCGATTGTCGCGGTTGACGCCCATGGGGACCTCGTCAACGGAGACGACCCGCCGGTGGACGCAGCTCTCGCAGATCTTCACGAGGCGCTCACAGCCCTTTGTTAGACTCGTCCGCCATGTCCCGGAAGCCAGTCTACGCCCTGGTTGCCGTCGCTGTCCTGAGCCTGGCTGGTTGCTCCGCCGACGACCTCCCATTCATCGGAAAACCAGCGGCGCGCATGGATGGGCACACCGTCTCGATGGCCGAATACCAGACCCGGCTGCGCCTGTTGCGTGACGACTACAACATCACGCGCCAGGCCAACCCGAGCCAGTACCCGAGCCTCGATTCCACCGACGGCAAGAAGATCGACCAGAACTTCCAGAACCAGGCGATCCAGGACCTGGTCGACCAGCTGCTGCTGCTGGACGACGCCAAGAACCATGGCATCACCGTCAGCGACGACGACGTCAACAAGGATGTCGACAACGCCCGGCGCGACTACGAGTTCCGGGCCAACCAGGCCAACCAGCAGGGGAGCCAGAACCCGGGTACCTTCAACGACTATCTGAAGAAGGAGGGCGTGACCATCGACCAGGTCCGCGAGCAGGCGCGGGCACGGTTGGCGGAGCAGCGGCTGGAGAACCAGCAGGCCAAGCGGCGGGCACAGGACGCGCTGGACATGATCAAGGGTGGCAAGGACCTCGTCGAGGTGGCCAAGCAGTACAGCGACGAAAAGGATGCCGACCGCGGCACCGAGCTTACGGTCAAGATCTCCGACCTCGACACCGGCTCACTGGCGGCGCTGAAGGGTGCGCTGACCGCCCTGCAGGTGGGCCAGACGACGCAGGAGCTGACCAAGGCCAGTGACGGTTTCTACATCCTCAAGCTCGACGCCAAGGACGCCACCACGATGAAGATCCGTTACGTGCTGGTGCGGGCCCCCGACGCCGACTTCTACCACATCAACATGCGGCCCCAGTGGTTTGCCGACTACGTCACCGGGTTGGAAAAGAACGCCCACGTGCAATACCAGGTGGGCAGCATCAAGAACCCGTAGCGCGGCGCGCCAGTGCGCTGCTTCGTGGCGGTTGGGGGCGAGACCGATCTGGGCGCGGCCCTGGGCGGCTGGCTGGGGCGGACGCGGGAGCGCTTCCCGGAGCTGTCGGTGACGCCAGCGAGCAACCTGCACCTGACGCTGGCGTTCCTTGGCGAGCTAGACGCTGGCCAGGTTGAGGCGGCATCGGCGGCGGTGGAGGCGACCGCCGCGGGGGCCGGGTCACCGTGGGAGCTGGGATGGGGCGAGCCGGGAGCGTTTCCCGGGGCGCGTCGCCCGCGGGTGCTATGGCTGGGACCAGGCGCCGGCTCCGAGCGCCTGGTGGCGGCGCAGGAGGTGCTGGCGGGGGAGCTTCAGGGGCGCGGCCTGCCGGTCGACCCCAAGCCGTACCGACCGCACCTGACCCTGGCGCGGGTGCGGAAGCCGCCGCTGGGTCGAGAGCGGGCCGCCGAGGTGGGGGAGTGGTTGGCATCGATGCCGTCGCTGCCGGCGCTGGCGGTGGACTCGGTGGTGCTGTACCAGAGCAGGCTGGGGAAGCCCGCGGCGGTGCATACGCCGATTACCACGGCAGAGCTTGGTTAGGGCTGGCGCGCCCGGAGGGACTCGAACCCCCGACTTCCACGTCCGTAGCGTGGCGCTCTAATCCGCTGAGCTACGGGCGCGCGCTTGGCGCTCATGCGTTCGCTGGGCATGGCAATTGGCACACACCACCTCGCACTTTGCGGCCTCTTGAAGCATACGTACGCGGGTGGCGCTTATGCCACGCCCGACCTCGAACAGTTTGACGCCGCGGACGTGGTCGAACTGCATCACCCACGGTGGATAGCCCACGCCACAATCCGCGCATGGGACGTCCTTCAGCTGGTGGAGGAGCTTCCGCAGCTTCGCACGCTCCGCCTGGTTTCGGGCGTGAGCCTTGGCGATGTAAGCCTGCCGATTTCTCCAGTAGTGGTCCTTCAGATATGCCCGCTGACATGCCTTGCACAGTCGAGCAATTCCGCCGGGCTTGCTCGCGTTTCGGGGGAATTCGGTGGTGTCTTTGACTTCTCCACACGTGTTGCACTTCCTGTGCATAACTACTAATTAGTGTAGCAGCACAGATGTTCGTTGCGTCAGCAGGATTCCAGCCACCGCCGCGATCCTTTGCTCCTTTACTGCGAAAGAAGCGGTTTATGGGCCCAGTTGGCAAATTGGCGTGGCGATACGTCACAATAGCGACAGCATGATTATCAGGAAGCGGGGGGCATGAGCGCGCGCATGGCCGCCGCAACCCCCAGCTCTTCCTCGAGTGCGCCAGGGCTCGACCTCGACAAGCCGGTGTACACCATCAGTGTGGCCTCCGAGATACTCGAGACGCATCCGCGCACGCTGATGATGTACGAGAACCTGGGCCTGATCTCCCCCTGGCGCACGTCGACCAACCGCCGGCGTTTCAGCCAGCGCGACATCATCCGGCTCCAAGTCATCCAGACGCTGACCCGCAAGCACGGCGTCAACCTCGCCGGGGTCCGCCACATCCTGTCGCTGCTGGAGCAGCTCCACCGCCATGGGGTCGAAGCCCCGGCCAACCTGGCAGCGGTGATGGAGAAGTACCAGACTACGCTCTGAGGCTCACCGACCTCGTTGACTAACCCGTTGGCTCCATGGCCACGGCCGCTTCGGTACCGGCCGAGCCGGCGGCCTCGAACGATGAGCCGGCGCCAAACATCTCCTCCATCCGGGGCGCCAGCGTGATATCCCCCTCCAGCGTGATCAGGCCGTCGAACCACATCTCCATCGAGTTGCCGCCCGCGATCATTCGGACGAAGGTGGCCACTGTCATGTGCAATACCAGGGCCGCGTCCGGGGTCCACCCCCGTCGAGCCGAGGCCCTATCGCCCTCGATGGCGATGGCCCACCAGTCCGAGCTGCCCGCGGCTGATGGGTTCTTCAGTTCCAGCAGGATCTGGCCCTCGTAGCCGAAGGCGGCCCGCGGCTGGAACGACCGGGTCAGGCCCGCGAACATCGCTCGCTGCGCCATCGGCGAGCCGAAGCGTCGCTGCAGGTCATCGTCGGAGGCATCGCGGATGACGCGCGCCATTGCCGCCTGCGCCCGGCTGGAGAGCACTGCCCGGGCCTCGTCCCGGAAGCGGCCGGCGCGGCGGCCGAACCGCTGCCGTGCGGTCAAGGGCTTGACCGCCGAGATCTCGGGCGCGCCCGAGTGAGCCTGGCGCAGGGCGTCGACCTTCTCCGCGAACGCCGGCATGCCGACCTCGTTGGCCTCGGCCTCAGCCGCGGCCAGGATGTCCAGGGCTCGCTCCCGGTCACCGGAGCCGCCCCGGGCCAGCAGCGTTGACGCCAGCGTCAGGGACGAGTCGACGTGAGCGGGACGGGCGCCCGATGCCGTGGTGGTCCGCAGCGCCGACTCCAGGTGGCGCTCCGCCAGGTCGTGCTCGCCCGAGACCAATGCCAGCCGCCCCAGCGTCAGGGTCATGGGGCCGTAGTAGGCCGCGAACACTCCCGATAAGACATGACGATCAGCGAAGGGGATCGCCATCTCGTAGAGCCTGGCGGCCCGGCGGGGGTCCTTGAGGTGTTCGACCAGCCGCGCCAGGTGGTCGAGGGCGTTGAGCATGAAGGCGTCGTGGGGAACGTTCTGGAAGTCGTCGGCGCCGAGCGTTTCCAGCGACCTGCGCGCCTCCTCCTCCATGCCCAGCTCGCAGTAGATCAGCGCCAGCCCGCTGCGCAGCACGGGCATGTTGCTGAACGTCTCGGTCGAGGTCTTGGTCCCCGCGTGGAGCGTCTCGAGGGTCCCGTTGCAGTAGCGGATGAAGAAGATCTGGACGCCGAAGAGCTGGAAGGCGTTGGAGTTCTGCCCCTGAGAGGCATACTCCAGCAGCTTCCAGCAGTGCCGCTCACCCTCCTCCATCCGCCCCTGCATCAGGGCCTCGCAGCCCGCCAGGGTGGTCGCCAGCGACCTGTAATACGTCTGCCGCATCTCGCCGCTGATCTGCCTGAACGTCGCGAACTGCTGGTGGGCCTGCTCGAAGTCACCAAGCTCCCACAGGGTCTGGATTCGGCAGATCAGCGCCTCCAGCAGGATTCGCTGGTCGCCGATCTCCTGGGCGAGGGCGAAGGCCTCTTCGACCCCCGACTGCAACTCCAGTGTCAGGTCGGGGCCCATCAGCGCGTAGTTGACGTCCAGCAGGACCTCGGCCAGGGCCGCCTTGTCGCCGACGCGGCGGGCCATCGCCAGCGCCTCGTCGCAGAGGGCCTTGCGGCGCTCGAACGTGTCGATGAAGATCAGCGCCTCGGCCAGCGACGCCATCACCCTGGCCCTAAGCCCCGAGTCGGTGTCGCCGAGGGCCGGCAGCGCCTTCTCCAGGAGCGCGATCCCGACCTTGTCGAGGAGCCCGGTGCCGAAGCCCAGCCGGCCGCGATACCCCAGCGCTGCCCGCGCAAGGTGACGCGACATCCCCAGCGGTTCGGCGGCCTGGGCTGCGTCGCGGAAGGCCTCCCGGGCCCGTGCATACTCGCCGGCGTTGAGGCGCGCCTCGCCCAGCGCGATCAGCACCTCGCAGCGGGTCACCGGGCTCTGGATGTCCTCCAGCAGCTCCAGTGCCTTCTCGTAGTGACGGCAGGCCTCCTCGTAGGCGTACTGGGAGGCGGCCCGCGCGCCGTTGCGCATGGTGTACTCGAGCGCCTTCTGCAGGTCCCCACCGGGAGCCGCCTCCACGAAGTGGTGCGCCAGCTCGGGCAGGTGTGGCTCGAGGTCGCCGGCGTAGAGGTTCTCCAGTGCCTCTCCGATGCGGTAGTGCAGTCGCACCCGCCGCGTCAGGGTGAGCGACTCGTACAGCGCCTGCCGGATGAGCGCGTGGGCGAAGGAGTACCTGCCGAACGCGCCGGGGACCTCGGTCAGCACCTGGTGCTCAACAGCGTCGTCGAGCAGCACGGTCAGCTCGTCCTCGCCGAGGTCGGTCGCCAGCAGGAGGACGCCGGCGTCGAACTCCCGGCCGAAAACCGACCCCACGCCGAGGGCGCGGTAACACTCCTCCGACAACCGCGACAGCCGGCGGCCGATGACGGCGCGGACGCCTTCGGGGATGCCGAGGTCCTCGACCGAGGTGGCGTCGCTCATCCAGCGACCGTCCTGCTCGTAGATATGTCCCGTCTCCAGGAGGTGGCGCAGGATCTCGCCGGTGAAGAAGGGGTTGCCCTCGGTCTCCCGGTGCAGGGCGCGGGCCAGGGAGAGCGCGGCGTCGTCGAGCTCCTGGCGCGATAGGGCCGACAGCAGGAAGCCGATGTCATTTGCCGTCAGGCCACTGAGAGCGAGCTTGTGGTGGTTGGCCTCGAGCCGGAGCTGGCCCAGGGTCTCGGTCAGCGGGTGGTTGCGGTCGACCTCGACGTCGCGGTAGGTGCCCAGCACCAGGATCCGGGCGTCGGGCAAGCGCTGGGCCAGGAACTGGAGGAGCAGCAGTGATGCTCGGTCGGCCCAGTGCAGGTCGTCGAGGACGAGCAGCAGGGGCTTGGCCTCCGATATGGCGCGGAGGGTGCGGGCGACGGCGTCAAAGAGGCGGTAGCGCGACTCCTCGGGGTCCACGTCCGGCGCCGGGAGCAGCCCGGGCAGGCGCTCGCCAACGCGGGGCACCATCCGTACCAAGATGTTGGCGGTGGACCCCAGCTGGGTGCGCAGCTCCATCGGCGACGAGGTGCCGACGTAGTGGTCGAGGCCTTCGGCGAACGGCTGGTAGGGAACCAGGATGTCCTCGTTGGAGCGCCCGTAGAGGACCAGGCCGCCCTCCTCGTTGACCTTGCGGGCGAACTCCGAGGCCAGGCGGGTCTTGCCGATGCCGGCGTCCCCGGCCAGGAACCCCATCTGCGTCCTGCCCAGCCGCGCCTCCTCCCACGCCCGCATCAGCTCGGCCACGTCTCCGCTGCGCCCGACGAAGACGTCGCTGACCCCCCGGCCGCCGACGATCGGGCGCACCCCGGCCAGCCCCGGCGGCAATGGGATCACGGCGGCCGGCTGCGGTATCTCCCAGGCCAGCTCGTGCACACCCACCGGGTCGGCCAGACCTTTCAGCGCCATCGGCCCGAGGTCGGTGAACTGGAACCCCCCGCGCGAGCCAACCAGGGCTCGGACCAGCTGGGACACCAGCACCTGGCCCGCACCTGCCTGGTCGCACAGGCGCTTGGCCACCGCCACCGAGGTGCCGAAATAGTCGTCCTCGTCGCGGATCGGCTCGCCGATATGGAGCCCGATGCGCACCGCCAGGGCCTGCTCGGATGCGTCGGCGCTGGCGTTGTGATGGCTGACGGTCTGCTGGATCGTGATAGCGCAGTCGAGGCCGTCGACGGCGCTGGCGAAAGCCACCATCAGGCCGTCGCCCAGGTTCTTGACCTCGGAACCGCCGTGCTGCTTGACCGCGTCGCGCAGCAGGCGGAAGTGCGTGCGCCGGACAAGCTCCGCCGACTCGTCGCCCAGCTGGTCGATGAGGCCCGCCGATCCGACCAGGTCGGTGAAGAGCAGGGTTACGGTTCCAGCATTGATCACCGCGCCGCCCAAACTAGCAGCCGGCCGGCTGCCGATCTAGGCAATATTGCACAGTTTGCTGGAACTCGGCGCCAGTTCGGGCGCACCGGCGCAAATGCGCTTCGAAACGGGCCGGGATCGCGGGCTTGAGCTTGTTCAGCCCGCCTTGCGACGACGGCGTGCGGCGCGGGCGCGCTGGGGGCGCCAGGCTGACTCCAGGAAGTCAGCGATCTCACCCGTGAGCCGGTCGGGATAGAGGCGCATCTCGAGAATATTGTTGGCCTCCACCAGCCGGGCTCGCGGCATCTCACTGGTCAGGAGCTCGGCGTCCGCCAGGGGATGGACGGGGTCGCCGGGATGGCCGATGACCAGGGTCGGCATGTCGATGGTCATCCGGGTGGGATGGTCCGGCGCGATCCGGCCCATCATCTGCCCGGTGAGTATGGCGGGGCTGGCCGCATGGTCCTGCCGGATCGCGTCGAGGACGATCTTGCCGATCAGGGGTAGCAGCCCGCGGGGGATCGGCGTGAGAGCCCACCCCAGCAACGAGACCAGCGGGCGGCCGTACTTGAGAACCAGCAGCAGCGGCGTGAAGGTCTGCACCGCCGCCAGGATTCCATTGTCCAGCACCGGCATCTCCACGATCAGTCCGCGGCACCGCTCGGGGGCCGCCATCGCCACCTCCAGGGTTACGTTGGCCCCAAGCGACGTGCCGCCGATGACCGCCTCGTCGATGTCCAGGTGGTCGAGCAGGGCCACCACCTGCTGGGCGTACAGTCCGAAGGTGTAGCGCCACTGGTCCTGGGGGCGGTCCGAGCGGCCGTGCCCCAGCAGGTCCAGGGTGATGACGCGGTTGCCACGGCGGGCGAGGTCGCGAGCCAAGGGCTCGTGCATCCGCTGGTTGAGGAGCTGGCCGTGGGTCAGCACCAGGGTGCGCTTCCCCTCTCCGTAGATGCTGTAGGCGAGCTGGAAACCCTCGAAATCGAAGTACGGCATCGCCCCAAGATACCTGTAACGTAGGCGGCGATGCCGAGCAAGCTGATCCAGCTCGCCTACCTGTATGTCGGCTCCGCCGACGTGGCGGCCGACATCCGTTACTACTGCGAGGGATTGGGGGGCGAGGTGGTCTGGCGCTTCCAGGCGTTCGATGCCGACGTCGCGGCCGTCCGCCTCGCCCGTGGGCCGCTCTTCCTGCTGGCCGACCACCGACCGACGCCCAGCGTGCTGCCGATCTGGTCGGTGGAGGACATCGACGCCGCCGCCGACGACCTGCGCGACGCCGGCTTCACCGACGAGGGTGTGCGGGTCGAGGTCCCCGACGGCCCCTGCCTCGTGCTCACCGATCCCAGCGGCAACCAGCTCGGCCTCCTCCACCGGACGCGGCCGGACGCCATGCCTCACTCCTACACCGACGACAACCCGCGCGCCGTACAAGATTAAGAGCCGGCCGCCCGGCTCTTTCGAACCGGGCGGCCGCCAGCGGGGCTGCTAATCCGCCGCGGCCCCGGGCCGAAGCCCGGGGCGCGGCATTGTCGGGGGGTTTTAGGGTGCCGGTTGCCGGCGGCGCCCCCGACGCCGTCGGGGAAGGATGGCGAGGGCCATGGCGATCGAGCTCAGAGCCGTCACCGCGACCAGCGCGGGTACGGTCTGGACCTCGGCCCCCAGCCGAAAACCGGGAATGGTTACCGGGGGCGCCGGCAGCGTGGGCAGCTGGGAGATGATCGCGTTGGTGCCGGTGGCGGGATCGATGTGGGTCACGGTGTTGGACATCCCGCCCGACGCCGCCAGCACGGGGATCGCCGCCGGGGCTGGGTTGTTGGCGCCGACGCTGACGATCGCCGCGGTCGAGGGCACGAGGTTGGCCCCAACGCCGCGGTTGATGAACAGGTAGTACGGCGCCGGTGGGGCGACGCTGCCGTTGGGCGGCGCCTGGACGGTGATGGTCGACGCGCCGCGGGAGACGATCGGCAGCTCCACGCTGCGCATGTTGCCGTCGACGTCATGGGTCTCGGCGGGCATCCGGATCAGGCGCACCGAGCTGATGCTCGCGGCGTCGTTGGTGTTGACCTGGAAGGTGCCGCCGTAGTCGACGCCGGACTGCACGGAGGAGATCGCCGGCCGCGTGCCCTTGAACATGTACGGCGGCTTGAAGATCTCGAAGGAGGGATCACGGAAGTTGTTGGCGGTGCCGAACGGTGTCCCCGCGGTGACGTCGTGGCGGATGTTGTTGGTCATAAGGTAGTCGGCGTTGATGGGGGCATGTCCGCCGATGAGGACGCTGCCGTCAGGCAGCAGCACGGCGCTGTTGTGGTAGGTGCGGTCGCGGGTCATGTCGGACAGCGGATGGAAGCTGTTGTCCCAGGGCGTGTACCACTCGGCCGTATGAACCGGGCTCTCGCTGCCTGGATCGATGACCTCGTCCTGGGTGGCGCCGTTGAAGACGGCGATCGCGTCGTTGGGCAGTGTGACGCTGGTGCCGAACCAGCGGTTGCGGTTCATGGTTGGGCCGGGGCTGAACGTCGGCACCCAGCCGGCGGACGCGTCGAAGGTCGATATCTCGGTGAGGTTGTTGGCGATGTAGCCACCGGGGGGCGGGCCCAGGGTGCCGCCGCCGGTCATGACAACCGCATGCGTGTATGGCGCTTTCAGCGGCAGCAGTACCGAATAGGAGCCGCTGCGGGCGCCGAGGACGCCGAACCCATATGGGGTCCAGCTGTTGGTGCTGGGGCTGTAGCTCTGGTGCAGGGTGTAGAGCGCCTCGTCGGCGGACTCGCCCGCGGGTCCCCACATCTGGCCGGCGCCACTGTAGTAGATCGAGCCGTTAGGCAAGAGGTGGAGACGGGGGAACAGGGGTAGCGCCGCGGAGCCCGAAGCGCCGTTGTCCGTCCAGTGACCGGTGTTCGGGTCATAGACCTCGGTGTTCTTGACGTTGGTGCCGTCGGTCTGGATCAGCTTGCGCACGCCGCCGCCGACGAAGACGTTGCCGTTGCCGAGCTCGATCAGGGTCGGGTACCAGCGTCCGTAATTCATCGGCTCGAGGTTGGTGAAGGTGTTATTGGCGGGGTTGAACAGTCGCGTGCTGCGCAGGCCCTGCAGCTCAACAACGCCGTAGTTGGTGCCCGGGAGCAGGGGTTGGTCGTACCAGGCGGTGCCGCCGGCGATCAGGACCATGCCGTTGGCCAGGTGGACCTGGTCGCTGCAGAACATGTCGCCAGAGGCCTCGGGGTTGTTATTGAAGCCGTTGTTGCCGGGGACCGGCCACGGCGGCCCGGTGCCGGCGTCAGGGTTGGTGGCGCCGCCGTCCTCGGGGTGGGGGACCGCCCAGGAAGGCGAGCTACCGCTCAGGTCGAGCACGCGCGCCTGGCTGTTGCGGGAGGCCAGGCCCCCCTCGATGACCACCGAGGTCTTGACGTTCTCGAGGCCCTCGAGGCCGTTCCAGTACACCACCCGGCCATCAGGCAGGACGGTGGAGTTGGACGCGGCGGGCTTGCAGATAAGGCGTGTGCCGAGGGTTGCGTCCGACTGCTGGAAGCAGTGTTCGGTGGGGCCGGCGGCAACCGGGTACTGAGAGTTGGTCGGGTCCTGCTCGAAGGGCACCGTCCACATGCCTGCAGTGGCGGGGTCGAGGCCCGCGCCCTGGGCAGCCGTCGTCGGAGCCAGTATTGCGGCCGACGCGACGACCACTGATGCCACCAATCCGGCGAGCTTCCTCATACCCCGAGCACCTCCGCCTGCGCTACGGACCCCCAACGAAGAACAGTGTTAGGTCGGTCGCCCAACCGGGCAACACCTTACAACTCTTTATACCTCTTTTCCTGGCCACCCCGCGAAAACCGCGCCGCAATTGCGATTTACGATGGGGCCGGCATGGCCAAGGCCTTTTACGAACCTCTTAGCGCGGCCGACGCATGGTTCCTGTACGCCGAGCGTCCCGAGACCCCGCTGGACCTGGGGACCGTCTACGTGTTCGAGGGCGGGTCGCGGGTGCCCGGCGGGCGTGGCGCCCTTGGCATCGAGCAGACCGTCATCGAACGGCTGCACCTCGTACCCCGCTACCGGCAGAAGATCCACCCCGTCCGCTTCCACCTGGGCCACCCGGTCTGGGTCGACGACGCCGACTTCGACATCCACAACCACGTCCGTTACGAGACCCTTCCGCCTCCTGGTGACGGCGCCAGCGTCCGCGACGGTGTCGCCCGGATCATGGCGCGCCCCCTGGATATGCGCCGGCCCCTCTGGGACATGACCATCGTCACCGGCCTCCGTGGCGACCGGGTGGTGGTCGTCAACCGCACCCACCACGCCATGGTCGACGGCGTCAGTGCCGCCGACATCATCACCGTGCTGATGGACCTCGAACCCCAGGGCACCCCGGTCGAGCCGCCCGCCGAGGCCTGGCAGCCGCGGCCGGCGCCGACCAACTGGGAGCTGCTCAAGCCCGTGCTCTGGAACCCACCGCCGCGCCACGCGGACGGCGACCGCAACATCCGCCGCCGATGGGCCTTCTGGCGCCTGCCCTACAGCGGCTTCATGTCGGTGGGCAAGAACGCCGTCAGGTCCGCGCCCGACCTGTTCTTCAACCGGCCGCTGGGCCTGCAGCGTTCGGGCCGGGGGGTGAAGGTGCCGCTGGACCAGTTCAAGGCGCTCAAGGCCAAGACCGGGAGCACCGTCAACGACGGCGTCCTGGCGACGGTCGCGGAGGCGCTCCACCGCTACCTCACCGATCGCCAGCAGGACACCGGCGAAGAGCCCCCGGAGCGGGTTCGGGTGTTCTGCCCGGTGAGCGTGCGCGCCGATGACGCCCACGGCCAGCTGGGCAACCAGGTCAGCGGCATGATCATGGACCTGCCCACCGGCGACATCTCGCTGGAGGCCCGGCTGGAGGTGATCAAGGACTCGACCGTGCACCTCAAGAAGTCCCGCCAGGCGATCGCCGCCAGCTCGATTGCCGGCCTCGCTGGTTGGGCGCCGCCGACCCTGCTGGTGCTGGCGGGACGAGTCATGCCCAACCAGCAGGGCGGCGCCAACATCAACGTCACCAACGTCCCCGGGCCGCAGTTCCCGCTCTATGCGGGCGGGGCGCAGCTGCTGGAGGTCTGGCCCTTCGCCCCGCTCTACCCATCGATGGGCCTTGGCATCGCCGTGGTGTCCTACAACGGCAACGTCTACTTCGGTATCAGCGCCGACGCCGGCCTGGTGCCCGACGTCGACGTGTTCGCCGGGCACCTGCGCCAGGCCGCCACCGAGGTGACCAACATGGCGGTCGCCCCCAGCCTCGACGAGGAGCTCCTCTAGCCTCACCGCCGGGAGCGCGCCTCGGTAGACTCGGCCGCTATGAGCGAGCCCATCGTCCTCGCCCAGGAGCAGCCGATGGTCGACCGGAAGCGCATCGGCATCTCCTACTCCGGCGGTGGTCCGCTGGTGGTCGTGGAGCTGGGCATCGCCCTGGCCTTCGTCGAACGCGGCGTCATCCCCGATGTGATCGCGGGAGCCAGCGCCGGCTCCCTGGCGGGGGCGGCCCATGCCATCGACCCCAGGGGCGGCACCGGCATCGAGAGGGCGGTCCAGGTGCTCGGCGCCGTGCGCAATCGCACCCTGGGTCTGGGCATCGACCAGGTCGCCATCCGGCTGCTGCTGGAGCGTGAGCACTTCACCAGCGTCGGCGACCACTCTGGACTTCGCCGGTTGGTGGGGGAGGTGCTGGCGGGCCTGGGCATGGGCGAGGTTACGGTGGGCACCTTCAAGCCCCCCAAGTACCCCCTGCTCGAGGTTGTCGCCACAAACCGCCTGGACGGCAGGTCGGTCTGGTTCCCGGGTCCGACGCCGATCGCCGACGCGCTGCTGGCCAGCAGCGCCATCCCCGGGATCTTTCCCTGGCAGATGCTGAGGGTCGGGGGCAGGACGCTGACCCTGGTGGACGGCGGGGTGGTCGACAACCAGCCGCTGTCGCGGCTGGTGACGCGTCGCTGTGGCACCATCTTCGCCTGCGCCGTGGGCTACGTCGGGGGGTCGATCCCGCCGCCCAACAACGCCATCGACAACGCCCTGCAGAGCCTGGTCATCGCCATCCACCAGCAGACCAAGCTGGAGGAGGCCTATGTCCGGCTTCGCCTCGGCGACGCCGGCGTGGTCCACCACATCCACCCCGAGGTCAACGTCCCGGTGCTCGGCTTCGACTTCAACCCCGAGCTGGTGGCGGCCGTGGTCGAGGAGTCCCGGGCCAAAACTGTCGCCTGGCTGATCAAGCTGGGCTTCTGAGCGGGGCAAAACCTGACGGCCTCGTCAGCGAATTGTTGCTTGTGCCGCGACGCACCGCGTCGTAACCTGTCGCCAATGTCGCGCTTCCTGACGCCACAGGAGCTGGCGGGGATACTGGCGGTGCCCTTCCCGTTCTCCGACCGGCTGGCGCCGCTTCCCATCAGTGATATCGAGCCCGACCCCGGGCTGTTCGGCCCCGGCTCGGTCACCTGGCGAGTCCTCAAGGAGCCGCTCCTGGTCCTGGTCGGTGCGCGGGCGCTGCTGATGCAGGCCGCCCACCCCCACGTCGCCCAGGGCGCCATCGACCACAGCGCCTTCGCCGACGATCCCTTCGGCCGCCTGATGCGGACGGCCGATTGGGCCGGCGCCGTCGCCTTCGGCACCACCGCCGAGGCCCACCGCGCCACGGCGGGCGTCAACCGTCTCCACCAGAAGGTGGAGGGCAAGCTGCCCGGGGCGCACGGCACCCGCCAGGTCAAGGGCGGAAGTGCCTACAGCGCCCGCGACGAGGACCTCCTGCTCTGGGTCCATGCGACCTTCGTCGACACCCTGCTGGAGTCGCACGACCGCCTGGTCGGTGGTCTCACCGATGTCGAGCGCGATCAATTCGTGCACGAGTGGGAACCCGTGGGCCGGCTCATTGGTGTTCCCGACCGGCTCTTCTGGCCGGACTTCGCCACCATGCGGGCCTACGTCAACCAGCAGATGGAGACCGGCTTTGCCAGCCCGGGCGAGGGGTCGCTGCTGGTCTCGCGCACCATCACCCATCCACCGCTGCCGTCGCCGGTGCTGCGTCCGCTGTTCGAGGCGATGGTGTTCGTCAGCCTCGGTTTCCTGCCGCCCGCGCTCCGCCGGCGCTACGGCATCACCTGGACGCCGGCGCACCAGGCTGCCCACAAGAGCCTGGAGATATTCCTGCGGACGGCCCGCAGGACCATGCCCCGGCAGCTTCGGGTGACGCCGATCTACGACTTTGCCATGGCCCGGACCCGGGGCAAGCTGCTTGAAGAAAGGAACAGGCGCAGCCGCCGACCCGCGGCCTAGTTCCAAATCCACCTGGCTGGGTAGCCTCTAGTACCATCACGCCGGCGACGGCGCGGCCGGGGCATTAGCAGCAACCTGGGGGCCAGGAGGACGGAGTGAGCGAGTACCTCGCGGGGCGGGCGCAGATGGGCACGTCGCTGGCCTTCCACATCGTCTTCGCCTCGCTCGGCGTGGGGCTGCCGCTGCTTCTCTTGATCGTCGAGGGGCTGGCCTACCGGCGAAAGGATGAGACCTGGAGGCTCCTGGCCCGGCGCTGGAGCAAGGCCTTCGGCATCCTCTTCGCCATCGGCGCCGTCTCGGGAACGGTGCTGTCCTTTGAGCTGGGGCTGCTCTGGCCGGGCTTCATGAAGTACGCCGGCAGCGTCATCGGCCTGCCTTTCTCACTGGAGGGCTTCGCCTTCTTCACCGAGGCGATCTTCCTCGGGCTCTACCTCTATGGCTGGGACCGGCTGTCGCCGCTGGCCCACTGGCTCTGCACCATCCCGCTGGCGGTCAGCGGGGCCGCGTCGGCGTGGTTTGTCACCACCGCCAACTCCTGGATGAACAGTCCCACCGGCTTCAAGCTCCAGGACGGCGTCGTCAGCGACGTGCGGCCGATCGAGGCGATCTTCAACCCGGGGACCCCAATCGAGACCGCCCACACCATGATCTCCGCCTACGTCGCCACCGGCTTCGCCGTGGCCGCGGTTTACGCCGTCGGCCTGCTCCGTGGCCGGCGTGGCCTGATCTACCGGCGGGCCCTGACCGTGGGCATGCTGATGGGCATCGTCGCCACCCCGCTCCAGATCATCACCGGCGATATCAATGCCCGCTGGGTGGCCGACTATCAGCCGGCCAAGCTGGCGGCGATGGAGGGCCAGTTCCAGACCGAAAAGGGCGCGCCGCTGCGGATCGGGGGCATCCCCAACCCCGGCGCGGGGCGGACCGACTTCGCCATCGAGATCCCCGCCGGGCTCTCCTTCCTGGCCTACGGCGATCCCGGCGCGGTGGTCAAGGGCCTCCAGGACTTCCCCGCCGGGACCACCCCCAACCCGGTGATGGTCCATATCAGCTTCCAGCTGATGGTCGCCATCGGCTTTGGGCTTCTGGCCCTGTCAGCTTGGTTCCTGGGGGCCTGGATCGCCGCCCGGCGCCAGTCCAAGAGCGGGAGAAGGGTATTCCCCGGCGCGGTGACCGTGCACAGCCGCGCGCTGCTGCTGGCGATCGGCGCCGCCGGGTTCGCCGGCTTCGCGGCGGTCGAGCTGGGCTGGATGGTCACCGAGCTCGGCCGGCAGCCGTGGGTGATATATGGCGTGGTCAGGACATCGCAGGCGATCACACCGGCCCCCGGCCTGGTGTGGTCGTTCGTAATCAGCACCGCCATTTACGTTGGCCTGGCGGTGGCCCTGGTCGGGTTGCTGCTGCGGCTGGCGGCGGGCACCCGGGGCGGAGGAGAGGCAGAGATCGCGGCTGAGGAGGCGGCGTGAGCGCGACCCAGGCGGACTACCTGGTGGCCGGCGTCCTCTGGATCGCGGTGGTCATCTACGCCTGTTTCGCGGGCGCCGACTTCGGCGGCGGGGTCTGGGACCTCTTCGCCCGCGGCCCGCGCAAGGAGGCCCAGCGTCGCGCCGTCTCGCGGGCGATGGGCCCAGTCTGGGAGGCCAACCATGTCTGGCTGATCTTCCTGATCACCGGGCTCTTCACCTCGTTCCCGCCGGCCTTCGTCCGCCTCGCGGTCGGACTCTACTTGCCCTTCAGCCTCGCCCTCCTGGGGATTGTGCTGCGGGGGGCCGCGTTCGCCTTCCGGGCCCACGGAGCTCCTGAGCAGAGGACCACCACGCCCTGGGGCCTGGCCTTCGGGGCCGCCAGCATCATGACCCCCTTCGTCCTCGGCGCCTGCGCCGGGGCGGTGGCCGCCGGCGACGTCCCCGCCAACCCCTCGCCCTCATTCGACGCCCTGGTCGGCGTCTGGACAACGCCCTTCTGCCTGGTCTGCGGGGGCCTTGCGCTCTCGATCTGCGCCGGGCTGGCGGCCGCCTACCTGACGGTGGAGGCGAGCGATGCCGGCGACAGCGCCCTGGCCGAGGACTTCCGCCGCCGCGCGTTGCTGGCGGGCGCCGTGACCCTGGTGCTGGCGATCGTCACGCTGCCGCTCCTGACGACCGAGGCGCCCGGCCTCTGGACCGGGCTGACCACCCGCGGGCTGCCCCTCGTGATCATGGCGGTGGTCTTCGCCGCCGCCGCCGGGGGGGCGATGTACAGCCGGCACTACCGGCTGGCGCGACTGGCGGCGCCGGCCCAGGTGGCTGCTATCCTGCTTGGCTGGGCGGTGGCGCAGGCGCCCTACTTGGTCCCGCCGGATCTCACCGTGGACAATAGCGCCAGCCCACCGGAGGTGATGACAGCGCTGCTGATCGCCTATGTCGCTGGGGCGGCGGTGCTCTTCCCCTCGCTGCTGCTCCTCTTCCGCGTCTTCAAGGGCCAGAACCCGGCGGCCGCGTAGCAAAAGCGCTTCGGGCGGTCAGACGCGGGCGACGATCTCCGGCAGCAGGTCGCTGATCGGTTCGTGGAAGACGGCGTCCGCCTCTTCGTCATATGGCGTCGGCTCGGCGTTGATGATCACCAGCCTGCCTCCCGAGCGGGTGGCCATCGCCGGCAGGTAGGCGGCCGGGTACACCCCCAGGGAGCTGCCGATGGCCAGCAGGATGTCGGCCGCGCCGGCCGCCAGCTGGGCGCGCTCGAGGTCCTCGGCCACCAGTGACTGGCCAAAGGAGATGGTCGCTGACTTGAGGATGCCGCCGCACGTCCGGCACTCAGGGTCTTCCTCGCCGGCGCGCACCCGCTCCAGGGCCACCTCCATCGGCGCCCGCTCGCCGCAGCTCATGCAGACCACGTCGCGCATGGTCCCGTGGATCTCGATCACTCTCTCCGGCGAGCTTCCTGCGACAAGGTGCAGGCCGTCTATGTTCTGGGTCACCAGCGTCTGCAGCTTGCCCTTGCGTTCCAGCTCGGCCAGGGCCAGGTGCCCGGCATTGGGTTCGGCTCGATGGGCGGATCGCTCAAGCCGCATACGCCAGGACTCAGCCCTGATCGCCGGGTCGGCCATGTAGTAGCGGATGTCGGAGAGCTTCTCGGCGCGGGGGTTCTTGGTCCAGACGCCGTTGGGGCCGCGGAAATCGGGAATCCCGGAGTCGGTCGAGATCCCCGCGCCGGTGAGGACCACCACGTTGCCGGCGGCGCGGAGCCAGCCGGCTACGTCCGTGACGCGGTCGGCAACCGCCACTAGGCTATTGGCCTGAGTTGATGGCGGTCTGGTCGCTGACGCGGCGCGCGACCACGATGAACCGCGGGTCGTCATCCTTCCAGCCGTTGCACGTTTGCAGGGTGAGCCGATCGTCGGGTGTCGGCTGGAGCCAGGTGAGGTCGCGCCAGTTGACCTGGGGGTGGATCTCGGCGACCCGGTACTTGTAGACCTTGTTGTTGCCGTAATCGACCTCGATGTTGTCCCCGATGCGCATGTCGTGGAGGCGCCAGAACATGCCGTTGCGGGCGTGGGCGTAGACGTAGCTGTTGCCCGTGCCATCGCTGTTGGCCGCCAGCAGGTGGTCGGCGTTGGGGAAGGTGAAGGCCTCGTACTTGACCGGCGGGGTCTTGCCATCACCCTTCACCAGGAGCAGGTCGATTGAGACCCGGGAGATTCGGATGCGCGGGTAGCCCGACTCCGGCTGGGCGCCGATGCCCTGCAGCGCGTTGCCGGCCAGGTTGGGGAGCTCCCGGATGTCGAACTGGGCACCCGGCGGGAAAAGCTGGGTGAGGCCGACGCCGACCAGCACCAGGGCGGCGACCAGGCCGACGACGCGGGTGTCGAGGACGAAGCGCCAGCCCTTCTTCTCTGAGGTCGCGATCGCCAGGCCCACCATCAGCACCGCCACGACGACGGCCGCGATGATCACCCAGGTGGTCCAGCCGCCGGAGCTGGGGGTCGAGATGACGCTGGAGCCGGTGATCATCTGGGACAGGTTGAACGGGCCGATGGTGGGCAGCGGCAGTCCCAGGCTGAAGGCCGACAGCACAACCCCAGTGGCCAGCGCCACCAGGGCGGCGATGACGCCGCCGCGCCGGCTTCGCCGGGTGCGCACCGGCGGGGCTGTGGCGGCGGGCGCTTTCCGGCCGCGGACCTCCGGTGGCGCCTCCATCTTTGGCGGCCACTCGGAGATGACCGTGCCGGGGTCGTCGACAGCCGGGGCGGCTGCCGCCACCAGCTCGGCGGGCGCGCTCGCCTTTCGGCGGGCCGCCGCAGGCTTCTTGACCGGTGTGCCGGCGGCAACGGCCCTGGCGCTGGCGGGCGCCTTGGCTCCGGCCGGTCTCCTGGTGGGTGTTGGGGCCGCGGCGCCGGCCGCCGCCCTGGCCGCGGATGCTGCAGCCCGCGCTGTCCTCCTGGGGGCAGGCTTGGCCCGGGCCGCCGGCTTGGGCGCGGCCTTGACGGCCGGCTTGACCGTGGCCGGCTTGGCGGTGGCCGGCTTGATCGCTGCTGGCTTGGAAGCTGCAGCCTTCGCCAGGGGCTTGCGTGCTGCGGGCGCCTTGGCTAGGGGCGCCTTCAGAGCGGGTGTCTTCGCTGCCGGTTTCTTGGCCGCGGCAGCCCTGGCTGGGGGCGCCTTGGCCGCCGGTGCCTTGACTGCAAGTGCCCTGACCACTGGAGCTTTAACCGCCGGTGCCTTCACCGCGGGTGCCTTGCCCGCGGCAGCCTTACTGGCGGGTTTCCTGGCGGCTGGAGGCGTGGCCGGTTTGGTGGCGACGGATCGTGCCACCACGCGAGAGGCTGCCGGTGCCTTGGCCGGGCCGCCTGGTTTTCGCTGTCCCGGCCGTGGCGGTGGTGTCGGCGCCGCGTCGCCCCGACGGCTCCCGCTGCTCTCGCCCTTGTCGTCCTTTTGATCAGCCATGCAAGCCCACTGATCCTATCCCGCGGCTATGCGAGAGTCCAAAAGCGCAGTCATCCTGGCTCGGGCGTGGCGACCTGCCGATGCCGTCGCGGGCGCGCCATCTGTGGCGAGGCCCCCGTGTAGACTCCACTGGCCATGCAGGTCAGCCTCGAGCGCCGACCGGGGTCGGTCGTCGAGCTGCAGATCGAGGTGCCGACAGAGCAGGTCGAGCGTGCCATTGAACTCGCGTTCCAGCACCTCTCGCCGCGTGTCAGGGTCGCTGGCTTTCGGCCCGGTAAGGCACCGCGGGCTGTCCTCGAGCGGGAGATCGGCTGGCCCGCGCTCCGGGAGCATGCCCTCGAGCACCTGGTTCCCGAGGCCATCGGCGACGCGGTCAAGGAGAACAACCTCGAGATCATCGCCACCCCCGAGGTCGAGGTGGAGCAGTTCGAGCGCCTCCAGCCGGCGAAGCTGAAGGCCCGCGTCACCGTCAAGCCTGACGTGACCCTCGGCGACGTCGACGCCGTCAAGGCGCCTCTGGAGCAGGAGACCATCGGCGAGGATCGGGTCAACGAGGCGCTCGACCAGGTGCGCGAGTCGCTGGCCCAGCTGGTGCCCGCCGACAACCGCCGGGCGAAGGATGGCGACCACCTGGTCATCGACCTGGTGGTCAAGAAGGATGGCGAGCCGATCGATGAGAACCCCACCGAGAACATGGAGCTGGACATCGACAAGGAGCGCCTCATCCCCGGGCTCTACGAGGGACTGCTGGGCATGGGCAAGGACGAGACCAAGGCCATCTCTGTTCACCTCCCGGACGACTACCGGCGCGCCGAGCTGGCCGGCAAGGATGTCGACTTCAACGTCACCGTCAAGGAGATCAAGGAGCACGAGCTGCCCCCGCTGGACGACGAGCTGGCCAAGACCGCCGGCGCGGGCGAAACGCTCGACGAGCTCAGGAGCAGGCTCCAGGAGCGTCTCCAGGTCGCCGCCGACCGCGATGCCGTGTTCAAGCAGCAGAAGGACGCCATCGACGCGTTGGTGGCGAGCTCCACCGTCGAGGTGCCCGAGCTCCTGGTCAACGAGGAGGTCGACCGCGAGATCCGCAACCTGGCCATCAACCTGGGCCAGCAGGGCATCGACCTGGACACCTTCTTCGCCTCCGGAAGCGCCAGCCTCGAGGAGATGCGCCAGGAGCGTCGCGAGCCCGCTATCGAGCGCGTCCGCCAGGAGCTGGTGCTCGACGCCCTGGCCGAGAAGCAGGGGCTCGAGCCCAGCGACGAGCATGCCAAGGTCGAGGCCAACCGCTCCCTCGCCGGGGCCGAGGACGCCGAACGGCTGGCGGGGTCGGACCGGGTCCAGGCCTACGTCAAGGAGCGGATGCGGCTGCAGTGGGCGCTGCTCTGGCTGGCGGCCCATGCGCGGGGCGAGGGGTGGTCACCGCCGGCGCCGGGTGAGGACCCCGCGGGGCTCCCCGAGAGCGCCGCGGCATCCGAGATAACGGACTCTCCCGGCGTCGAGGCGCCGGCCCCCGCGGAGCCGGCCGGCGTTGAGGCAGCCGCTGCGACGGACGCTTCCCCGGCCGAGCCGGACGCTGGCGAGGCGGCGCCCCAGGCACCCGAGCGCGAAGATGGAATGGTGGATATCTGAGGCGAATTGGTCACGGTACGGGAACAGTGTCTTTTGGATTGAGGAGAAGCGTGAGTAATATGGATCACATGGAGCCAGTTCGGGATTACCTCGTCCCCATGGTCATCGAGACCACCAACCGGGGCGAGCGCGCCTTCGACATCTACTCGCGGCTGCTCAAGGACCGCATCATCTTCATCGGCACGCCGATCGACGACCAGATCGCCAACCTGGTCATGGCGCAGCTCCTCTTCCTCGAGGGCGAGGACCCCGAGAAGGACATCAACATCTACATCAACAGCCCCGGCGGCGTGATCACCGCTGGACTGGCGATCTACGACACGATGCAGTACGTCAAGCCCCGCATCAGCACGATTTGCATGGGGCTGGCGGCGTCGATGGCGGTGCCGATCCTGGCGGGTGGCACCAAGGGCATGCGTTTCGCCCTGCCCAACACCCGGATCATGATCCATCAGCCGTCGGGCGGCTTCCAGGGCCAGGCGGCCGACATCGAGATCCAGGCGCAGGAGGTCCTGTTCCTCAAGTCCCGGATCAACGAGATCCTGGCCAACCACACGGGGCAGGACATAGAGCGGATCGCCGTCGACAGCGACCGGGACCGCTGGATGCGCCCGGAGGAGGCCCAGGAGTACGGGATCATCGACGACATCATCCAGCGCCACGAGAAGGCAGAGGCCATCCAGGTGGAGGTCGACGAGAAGTTGGTGCGCGACACAAAGGTCGACGCCAAGACCGGCGAGAAGGCTGAGCCGGCGAAGGCTGAAGCCAGCTCCTAGGCATCGCGCCTATGGCGCCTATGTCGAGGGTCGAGTAAGGTGAAGCGGGGTCAGAGTTGAACGAAAGAGAAGAACGCCGCCGCCACACCCGCTGTTCGTTCTGCGGAAAGGGCCAGGACCAGGTACGAAAGCTCGTCGCCGGTCCGGGGGTCTACATCTGCGACCAGTGCATCGATTTGTGCCAGGAGGTCCTCGAGGAGGACACCCGCAACACCGGCAACAAGCGCTCCAAGGCCGGCCTGATCCCCAACCCGCAGACCATCTGCGCCCAGCTCGACCAGTATGTCGTCGGCCAGGACCACGCCAAGAAAGTGCTGTCGGTGGCGGTCTACAACCACTACAAGCGCATCGCCCACAGCAAGGTGCCCGGCGACGTCGAGCTGCAGAAGTCCAACGTCCTGCTGGTCGGCCCCACAGGCTGCGGCAAGACGCTCCTCGCCCAGACGCTGGCCAAGATCATCGACGTCCCCTTCTCGATCGCCGATGCCACCTCTCTGACCGAGGCGGGCTACGTCGGTGAGGACGTCGAGAACATCCTCCTGCGCCTGATCCAGGCGGCCGACTTCGACATCAGCCGAGCCGAGCGCGGGATCATCTACATCGACGAGATCGACAAGATCGCGCGCAAGTCGGACAACCCCTCGATCACCCGCGACGTCTCGGGCGAGGGCGTCCAGCAGGCGCTGCTGAAGATCCTCGAGGGGACGATCGCCAACGTGCCTCCCCAGGGTGGCCGCAAGCATCCCCACCAGGACTTCATCCAGATCAACACCACCAACATCCTCTTCATCTGCGGCGGCGCTTTCGATGGCATCGAGCAGATCATCGAGAGCCGCATCGGCCACAAGGTCATCGGCTTCGGGGCCAACGCTCAGAAGGGTCGCGACAAGACCTTCACCAAGGTCCTGCGCGAGCTGCAGCCGCAGGACCTGCTCAAATACGGCCTGATCCCCGAGTTCATCGGCCGGCTGCCAATCGTCGTCAACGTCGACTACCTCGACGAGGCCGACATCATCCGCATCCTCACCGAGCCCAAGAACGCCTTCGTCAAGCAGTACAAGAAGTTCTTCTCCCTCGACGACGTGGAGCTGGAGTTCGAGGAGGGGGCGCTGGCGGCAATCGCCAAGAAGGCGCTGGCTCGTGGCACCGGTGCCCGTGGCCTCAAGTCGATCATCGAGGAGGCGCTGCTCAACTCGATGTTCGAGGTGCCCTCGCGTGGCGACATCAAGAAGTGCGTCATCACCGAGGCGGCGATCACCGAGGGTGAGGAACCGGAGCTGGTCCTGGGTGAGCGAGAAGTGGTGGAGGAGCTCCCCGAGCAGACCGCCTAACCCGGCGTGCCGTCGGGAAGCAGTTCGCTGAACTCGAAGGTCAAGCGCCGCGGACACCGCTCGGAGAAAAGACCGAGGGTCGCCCAGCTGATCGTCCTGGTGGTCGTCGTCGGTGGCCTGGCCGTCCTGGTCGCAACCCGCATCGGGCCGTTTGCCCACGTCGTCCCCGGCTCCGCCCCGGCCGCGGGTGTGTCGTTCTCGCCGAAACCGACCACCACCGCCAGGACCAAGCCCGCAGACCCCGCCCAGGCGGTCGACTCGGCCCTGAAGCTGGTCCCCGCTTTCAAGGACATGACGTCAAATCAGGGCGGAACGGTCGTCACGGGAGGACACCAATATGACGTCAAAGGCACAGTCCGGCTGATTGCAAATCCACCGGCGGTGCAAGCTGATTACGAAAGCGATTTCACGGGCCAGAAGACCAATCGCGTCCATAATGTCGCCACCGGCCGCTACTGCTTCACGACTGCGGATGGAAAGACGACCAAATTCCAGGTTCCAGGGGCGGCGTCCGAGACCGACCCGTTCGCCGCTGTTAAGGCGACCAAGGACTGGCGCTACCTTCTGGATACAACCATCAACGGCCACCTGGATTGGGTGGCCAGAGGCGACCAGACCGCAGCCTCGACTGGCAACCAACATTTCACTTTGAACACCATCGAGGTTTTCATAAACCCGGCCACTGGAGCCTTCGACGAGGTTGATGCCCACCAGGTCTTCACCGATGGCGCCGGCGTGCAGAACGAGTGGACGATTCTCAATACCAACTACACGTACGACACCGGAGCCACCATCCCTGCCTGCAAGTAGTCGATGAGGTGGGCGCATCCGCTTGCGCTGCTGGCCTTCTTTATGGCCGGCTGCAACCTGCCAGGGCAGAGCACCGGCGGGATCGCGATCGGTGGGGAGGAGAGCAAGACCGCCGACCAGGTCATCGCCGACGCCAGGAAGGACACCGGTGGCTTCAAGACCGTGCACGTCACCTTCAGCACCATCAGCAAGGATGCCGGCAGCATCAGCTTCGACGTCTCGTCGGACGAGAACGGCAACGTCACCGGCGGTGGGGCGACGGGTGACGCCAAGTTCGACATCGTCATCATCGACGGCAAGACGTACATCAAGGGGCAGGCCTTCTGGGTCAAGGTCTTCGCCAATGGGGGCACTCCCGACCCCAGCGTCCAGGCCCTGGTCCAATCCAAGATTGGGGACCACTGGGTCTCAGGTCTCGACAGCCTGGGCGACAGCACCACCCGCAGCGGCCTCAGCCCCCCGGCCCTGGCGGACTGCCTCGGGGTCCATGGGACCCTGAGCAAGGGCGGCACCCAGACGATCAACGGCAAGAAGGCGATCGAGGTCCAGGACAAGGGCGATTCCCCCGGCGGACGGGCCGGCTCGCGCTTCATCGCGGTCGACTCGCCCCACGTGCTGCTGCGCCAGACAGCGACCGGCCCCACGACCGCCGGCAGCTCGCCCACCACTGGCAAGTGCGCGGCTCTGGCGACGCCTGCACCGGCGCCAAGCGGCAGCCCGGCCCCCGACGCCGGGCCCGTGACGATCGACTATGGCGACTACGGCAAGCCCGTCTCGGTGACCAAGCCGACCGACACGGTCGACCTCCCCAGCCTCTTCACGACGCAGTAGCATTACCCGCGAGAATTCACGGGTCAGTGGTTCGGGGACCACGGATTCGGGCCGATTCGAGATAGTGAGGAAGGCAATTTGACCAAGGGATTACGGATCTCGCGCGCGTCTGCGTTGCTTGCCATGCTGGCGGCTTTCACCCTGACCGTCGCCGCCTGCGACCTCCCCGGCACTTCGGGTGGCGGGGGCATCAGCCTCAGCTCCTATGACCAGAAAGACCCCAAGGACATCCTCACTGACGCCAAGAACGCGCTCAAGGGGACCAAGAGCATGGCCATCAAGTTCACCGCCAAGGACCCCAAGGGCCAGGACTTCGGCCTGACGATCACCGGCGACGGCAAGGGCAATGCCACCGGGTCGATCACCACCGAGGGCGTCACCGCCCAGTTCATCTCGGTGGATGGCAAGACCTACCTCAAGGGCCGCGACTTCTGGGCCAAGACCCTCGGCGCCGCCGCGGCGTCGATCCCCGGCGTGCTCGACAAGATCGACGACAACTACGTCGACCTCGGCAGCGCCGGTGACTTCGCTTCCTCGTTCAAGCCCTTCATTGACCCCTCGGCCTTCGCCGACTGCCTCGACGGCATCGGCACCCCGGTGAAGAATGGCACCGACACCGTCAACGGGACCAAGGCGGTGGTGCTGCAGCAGAAGGATGACTCCGGCACCAAGCTCTACGTCGGCCTCGATTCACCCCACTACCCGGTGCGGCTCGCCGCCAGCGACGCCAGCAAGAGCTTCGGCAAGAGCTCGGCTGGGTCCGGCCAGTGCAGCTCGAGCTCGCCCACGCCCAGCAGCAGCACCGGGACGTCCACCGACTTCACCGGGACGGCCACCCTCGACCTCAACGATTTCGGTAAGACGCAGGACATCAAGAAGCCCTCCAACATCTTTGACCTGACGACGCTAGTGGGCGGCTGACCCCGGTCCAGCGGCGGGGGCCGGCCGCGGGCGTCCGGCGCGAGTTCCCGCCTACGCTAACCTTTAGATCCGATGTCGAGCGAGCAGGTCAAGGTGCCCATGGACAAGGCCTGGCGCCCGCAGGACGTCGAACCAGAGCTGTACCGCTCCTGGGAGGAGGCGGGGTTGTTCGTGGCTCACGCCGACCGCCCGCGGCCCAAGTTCAGCATCGTCCTCCCTCCGCCCAATGTCACCGGCGAGCTCCACCTGGGCCACGCCGTCAGTGGCACCATCCAGGACGTCTACTGCCGTTACCGGCGGATGCTGGGCTTCGAGGTGCTGTGGCTGCCGGGAACCGACCACGCCGCCATCGGCACCCAGAACGTCATCGAGAGGGAGCTGGCCAAAGAGGGCAGGACCAAGGAGGAGCTGGGCCGGGCGGCCTTCCAGAAGCTGGTTGACGAGTGGTACCGCACGTACGGCAACCGGATCGTGGAGCAGTACAAGCGGCTGGGGGCCACCCTCGATTGGACCCGTCTCCGCTTCACCATGGACCCGGCGTATATCCGATCCGTGCGCGAGGCCTTCGTCCGCCTCTACAACGACGGCCTCATCTACCGTGGCCCGCGCATCGTCAACTGGTGCCCGCACTGCCGGTCATCGATCAGCGACCTGGAGGTCGACTGGCGAGAGCACGAGGACACCCTCTACTACATCCGCTACGACATGGCCGACGGAGACGGCGCCCTGGTGGTGGCCACCGTCCGGCCGGAGACGATGCTGGCCGACTCGGGCGTGGCCGTGAACCCCAATGACGCGCGCTACCGCTCCTTCATCGGCCGCCGGGCCTTCCTGCCGCTGGTCGGGCGGGAGCTGCCGGTGGTCGGCGACGAGTACGTCAAGAGCGACTTCGGCACCGGCGCCCTCAAGGTGACGCCCGGTCACGACCCCAACGACTACGAGATCGGCCAGCGCCACGGGCTCGCGATCTACACCGCCATCGACAAGGACCGCAACATCGTCAACGAGCCATGGGTGCCGGATGAGCTGCGCACCCGCGATGCCCTCACCGCCCGGGCGCGGATCGTCGAGATGCTGCGCGACCGTGACCACCTGGTCAAGACCGAGCCGTACACCCACGAGGTGGGTCACTGCGACCGCTGCGGCGAGATCATCGAGCCGCTGGTCGACGAGCAGTGGTGGTGTCACATGCCACCGCTGCGGGACCCGGCGGTCGAGGTGGTAACAGAGGGGAAGACCAGGTTCGTCCCGGAGCGGTACACCAAGGTCTACCTCGATTGGATGGCCAACCTGCGCGACTGGAACATCTCACGGCAGCTCTGGCTGGGCCACGCCGTCCCCGTCTACTACTGCGACAACAAGGCCGACCACGGCGGCCAGACCTACACCTTCGCGTCGGTCGAGGAGCCGAAGGCCTGCCCCCAGTGTGGCAACCAGAAGCTCCGCCCCGACCCCGACGTGCTCGACACGTGGTTTTCCTCGGCGCTCTGGCCCTACGCCACCATGGGCTGGCCCGACGAGACCGACGACCTGCGCACCTTCTTCCCGACGGACGTCCTCAGCACCGCCCGCGAGATCATCTTCCTCTGGGTGGCGCGGATGCTGATGACCTCACTGCGCTTCATGGACGACATCCCCTTCCGCACCGTGCTCATCCATGCCGTCATCCAGGACCCCCAGGGCCAGCGGATGAGCAAGTCCAAGGGCAACGGTGTCGATCCGCTGGAGATGATCGACCTCTATGGCGCAGACGCCGTTCGCGCCTACGGCGCCGAGGTCGGCATGCGCGGCCAGGACGTGCGCTTCGACGAGAGCAAGATCGAGGCCTACCAGCGCTTCGCCAACAAGCTCTGGAACATGGCCCGGCTGGTGCTCGGCAGCGCCGAGGGGGTGGCGACCCGGCCCATCGAAGAGATCCAGGCATCAGAGCTCGACCCGGCCGAGCGGTGGGCGCTGTCAAGGCTCGACGCCGCCATCGAGCGCGCCACCTCGGATATCGAGAGCTTCCGGCCCGGGGACGCCATCTCAGGCCTGCGCTACTTCGCCTGGGATGAGACAGCCGATTGGTACCTGGAGGCGGTCAAGCCCAGTTTCCGGCTGCAGCCGACTGACCCGGCCCGCGTCCGGGCGGCGTCGGTGGGGATGCACCTGATCCGTCAGCTGGCGCTGCTGCTCCACCCCTTCATGCCATTCCTCACCGAGGCCCTTTGGTTGAAGCTGCCCGGCGGCGACCAGCCGATCCAGGCCCCCCGTGAGGAAACCATCTGGCCCGTCCCCGCCGGTCGCCGGGACGAGGCCCTGGAGGCGCATATGGGCGTCCTCTTCGAGGTCGTGACGCGGATCCGCGACGCCGCCAAGGGGCTGGACGCGGCGGCGGCGGACACCGTCATGATCAGCGCCAAGCGGGTCGCCGCCGACCCCTCTGCAGAGCTGCTCGACAGCGACTACGGCCGCGAGCTGGTGGCCCGGCTGGCCCGTGTCGAGTTCAGCGATGCAGCCCCGGCGGCGCGAACCCTGGTGGTCGGCGGGCTCGAGATCCTGGTCGGCGCCCGGGCCGCGGCCCCCTCCGACCACGCCGCCCTGGAGCGCGAGGTGAACGCCACTCGGGCTAAGATCGACACGCTGGAGCAGCGGTTGGCCAAAGAGGAGTTCGTAAGCAAGGCCAAACCCGAGGTGGTGCAGCGCGTGCGGGACGACCTGTCCGCGGCCCGCGAAAGACTGGCAATCCTGGAGGACGCTTTCTCCCGTGCTTGAAAAATTCGGAAGCCTGATCGTAATCGGAGGCCTGTACGCTGGCGTGCTGTGGCTGGCGCTCGCCTACTGGGCCCTGAAGGACGCACGGTCTCGTTCCGACAACCCCACCTTCCACCTGTTTGCCATGGGCCTCAACCTGGTCTTCCCGTTGCTGGGGCTGCTGGTTTACATGCTGATGCGGCCGTCGATCACGATGGCCGAGCATCGTTCCCTGGAGCTGGAGGCGGCGGCCCTCAGCCAGACCGCGAAGGACGAGGACGTGCGCCCGTGCCCAGCCTGCGGCCGGGAGATCGAGAGCGACTTTGTCCTCTGCCCGTACTGCCAGACCCGGTTCGCCAAGAGGTGCCCCGAGTGCCACAAGTCGGTCCGGCTGGGCTGGCGCCTCTGCCCCTACTGCGCCACCAGCCTCGAGGTCGCCGTGCCCCGCGCCGCCGCCGGACAAAGCCGGCGCTGACAACAACCCGGCGGCCGCCCGCAGAGGTGACGCCGTGACCCTTCAGCTCGAGGTCGTGGGCCCCTGCCTGGTGCTGCTGGCGGGGGGCCTGATGATGCTGGTCCGCCCGGTCGGCGTCATCTTCGTCATCGCCGAGGCGGTCGCCCTGTTCCTACTGGTACGGCTGTGGCAGGTCAGTGGCGCGGGATCCCTGGTGCTGCCGATATACGAGCCGCTGCCTAGCATCCAGCTGGTCTTCCGCGTAGATCACCTGGGCGTCTTCTTTGCCTCGCTCGGCATCGCTGCCGGGCTGCTGGTGTCGCTCCCCTGGCTGGTTGGGCCGCTGCGACGGCACCGCCCGCACCAGGGCTGGGTTCTCTTCGCCCAGGCGGGCATGATCCTGGTGGCCCTTGCCGGCGGCCTTGAGACCCTGGCGGCGGGCTGGGCGATGACGGCCACCGCGCTCTGCGTCCTGGTGCTGGTTGGCCGCCTCGACGCCTCCGGCCGGCTGGTGGCCGGCTCGACCGCGCTCTGGCACATGGGCCTGCAGTTCGCCGGCGCCCTGGCGCTGCTGGCCGCCGCGGTCACGGTCGAGGTGGCGGCGGGGACAGGCGGCTTCGACGCTGTCCCGGTGGGGGCCATTGACAGCCGGGCCGTCCTCTTCGCCGCCACCGCCCCGGTGCTGGCCCTCCTCGGCATCGGGGCCACGGCTCGGGCGCTCAAGGACCCCATCGGCACGGCCCTGGCGGTTGCCTCGGTGTCGGTGCCGATGGCCTGCTACCTGCTCGTCAGGCTCTACGACCTTGGCGACGGTCGACTGCCCGATCCGCGCCTGGGGACCGCCATGGCGGTGATCGGTGGCACCGCCTGCTTCTGGTTCGCGATCTCGTCGCTTTGGGCGGTGGACCTGGGCGCCACCCTGACGCGCCTGGTGCAAGCGGCCGCTGCCCTGCTGCTGGTCGCAGCCGGCGCAGGCTCGGGGCTTGGGGTCGCCGCCGTCGCCATTGGCGCCATCAGCGTCTGCCTTGGCGCGTCGCTGGCGTACGCCATCGTCGACGCCGGCCAGGGTCGCCTGCCGAGCCTGGCGCCGGGCCGCGGTAGGATGGGAGCCTTCTCCGCGACGGCGCTGTCGGTGGTGGTGCTGCTGGCCCTGGCCTGGAGCGGTGGGGTGGGGGGAGGCCTGGCGTCGTCAACCCGGATCGCCACCATCCAGGCCGGCCTCGGCGCCGGCGGCCTTGCCGCGCTGGCCACCATCCCCGCGCTGGTGGGCAGCGCCATCATGCTCTACGCCGGCTACGGCGCCGGGCGTTTTGGTGGCGGCGCGGCGCCCTCGCGGACCGACGTGGTGCGGCTGCTGCTGATCGGCTTGGCCCTGCCGGCGACCTCGATCGCCGCGATCACCCTGGTCTACCCCATCGTCGTGCCACTGGCAGCATCGGTGCTGCGGATCACGTCCGCCGAGGTCAGCATCGCGCTCCACACCAGCCCCGCGGGCAGCATCGTGTTGATCGCGCTGTTCGCGGTCTTGACCCTGGCCGCCGCGGTCCTGGCCCGGCCCGGCGGCCCCTTCGACAGCCGCCGTGGCCTTCCTCGCGCCCCTGGGTACATGCCCCCGCCGCTGGCCGTAACCCCCCTGGTCTACTCTGCCCGGTTTTACGAACGGCTGGTCGAGCCGGCCGCCGGGCTGGCCGGCATGGTACGCCGTCATCCGCTGCTGGTGACCACCGTGCTGGTGGCGGCGGCGCTGTCAGCGCTCAATAGCGTGCTGCGGTGACCCGAGCCCGCTGATGGAGATCCTGGAGGGGATCGTGCTGTGGGTGGCACTGCTGTGGGTAACAGGGTCGGCCCTGGTCCCCCGACTTGGCCGCTGGGGGTGGTGGATCGCGACCATGCTGCTGCTGCTTTGGCTGGCCCTGGGCGGACGCTCGGGAATCGCCCTGGCCCTGGGCGCCGGTGCCACCGTGGCCCAGGTCATCGACCGGCGCGGGGTCGCGGGCACCGACTTCACCGGGCTGCTGCGATCGGTCATGGCGATGGCGCTGGGATACCTGTTCGCGGGGTTCGCCCTCGTCCGCCTGGTCCACGCCGAGTTCGCCCTCTCGCTTCGGGCCTTCCCCGCCCTGGCCGCGACCAGCGTGGCGGTGGCCGTCGTCGTGCTTGCTGTCGGCGATCGTGAGCAGCTTCGAGCCGGCCGGTTCCTGGCCGCGATGGGGGCCATCGCGTGGGTGGTGGCGGGGCCGCCCGACCAGGCCGCCCTCAGCTACGTCGCGGCCGCATGGCTGCCTTTGCTGGCGGCCGCTGGCCGGCTCCGCCTCACCGCCGCGGGCTGAAGCCGGCTGCATGCCCGCCACTCCCATCCCCCAGCTGACTGCCCTCCTGCTGCTGCCCGCGCTGGCGGCGGCGGCGGCGCGCCGGCCGGCCTGGGGGCGGGCGGTATCCGCCCTCGCCCTGATCGGCAGTGCCGTGGCGCTGATCCTGCTACCAGCCAACTCCGCCATCTCTGGGATCGCCGGCATCAGCGGCTTCGGCAAAGGCGCCGCCTGGCTGGCGCTGCTGGGCGTGGCCCTCGTTGTCTTCGCCCTGCCCGCTCGCCCCGATGCCGGCGGCACCCGCGCCGCGTGGATCATCCACCTCCTGGCGCTGGGCACGGTGCTGGCAACGCGGTCGCCGATGGTCCTGCTCCTGGTGCTCCTGATGATCGCAGCGGCCGTTCCCCGCCTGGATCCCGCCGCCTCCGCCGACGGCTGGCGCCGGAGCCTGGCGGTCGGCGGCCTGCTCGTCTTCGCCGGCCTCCTCATCGCCGGCGCCGGCCCGACGCCGGTCACCGACCTGACGCTTGCCGGCGGCCTGGTCCTCGGCTTCCTGCTGGTTACCGGGGCTTTCCCATTTGGGCTTGGCCTGTGGCGCTGGCTGACCGAGGCCGGCCCCCGCCGGGCCACCGCGGTCGCCGCTGGCCTCGTCCCGGCGCTGATGACTACGCTGGTCGACAACCTCGACGTCCTCAACCGGCTGCAGCTGGTTCAACCCACACGGGTACCCGTGGCCATCGCCCTTTTCGGTGCCGTAACCCTGCTGCTGTCGGCGCTCCACTCGTTCGCTGTGCGGGGCTGGCACTCCCTCGGCGCCGATGGGGTCCTCTTCGACCTGGGGCTGGCCCTTGTGGCGGCGGGCGCCGGGGGGCTGGATGGCGCTGCCCTGGCGCTGACTGTGATGTCCCTTACGCGGCCCCTCATGTTCCTGGTCGAGCGGCTCCAGATGCGCCGGGCGTGGGGGTGGATTGGCGCCGCCGGCGCACTCCTGGGGGCCGCCGGTATGCCGCCCACTCTGGGCTTCGCCGCTCGCCTTTTGGTGCTGGCCGCCGCCTTCCGTCTCAGCCTGCCGCTGGGACTGGCCGTCCTCGCCGGCGTGATGCTGCAGCTCGTGGCGTCGGCGAGGGTGGTGCTGGCGCGGCTGGGCGACGCGGCGAGACCAGCCGCCGCGCACCACCCCAGGATCTCGGAGCGGATCGCGATCGCCTTGGTGGTGGTCGCCCTGGTCGCCGGTGGGATCGCGCCCGGGGTGGTTCTCAGCCGCGTCTGGGGGATCGGCTGAGTCCGCCGCCGGCGGGACGCACCGCCAATCTCATGAGGCTGGTGCTGGCCTCGGCCTCACCCCGCCGCTCCCAGGTCCTCGATGAGATGGGGGTCGAGTTCGAGGTCGACATCTCCAACTTCGACGAGGCCGGGCTCACCGGGCTGGGCCCGCGCGCCCACGCCGTCGCCGCCGCCCGCGGCAAGGCCGATGAGGTACGCCGCCGGCGCCCGCAGGACTGGGTGGTGGGCGTGGACACCGTGGTCGCCCGCGACGGGTTGCTCCTGGGCAAGCCCGCCGATGCCGCCGACGCCACCCGCATGCTGAGGCTTCTCTCCGGCCGCTCCCACTCGGTGATCTCGGCCGTCCAGGTCGCCTCACCGAAGGGCGACGCCGGCGGCGTTGCGATCAGCAAGGTGCGCTTCAAACCCCTCTCAGAAGATCAGATCGAGCGCTACGTGGCCGGGGGTGAACCCTTCGACAAGGCCGGGGCCTACGCCATCCAGGGCGAGGCGGGCCGCTTCGCGGTGCTCGAACGCGGCCGCCTCGACACCGTGGTGGGCCTGCCCACCCACGTCCTTCGCAGGCTTCTGCGGGAGCTGGCGGCCGAGGACGACTGAGCGTCCGGTCGGGCCCCACCCCTGGGTTTGCTAACCTCGGACCCCTGCCATGAGCGTGCTCGACTCAGTACTCGGCATCTGGTCCAACGACATGGGCATCGACCTCGGCACCGCCAACACCCTGGTCCACGTCCGTGGCCAGGGCATCGTCCTCAACGAGCCCTCGGTGGTGGCCATGTCCAAACCTGGCAACGTCGTCCTCTCGGTGGGGTCGGAGGCCCGCAAGATGCTGGGTCGCACCCCCGCCGACATCGTCGCTATGCGCCCCCTGAAAGACGGCGTCATTGCCGACTTCGACGTCACCGAGCAGATGATCAAGTACTTCATCGCCAAGGTCCACAACCGCAACTGGCACATCAGCCGGCCACGAACCGTCCTGGGGGTGCCCTCCGGCGTGACCGAGGTCGAGAAGCGCGCGGTCACCGACGCCGCCATCCACGCCGGCTGCCGCGAGGCCTACCTGGTGGAGGAGCCGATGGCGGCGGCGATCGGGGCGGGGATGCCGATCCAGGAGGCCACTGGCTCGATGATCGTCGACATCGGCGGGGGCACGACCGAGGTGGCCGTGATCTCGCTGGGCGGCATCGTCGCCTCCAAGTCGATCCGTATCGGCGGCGACGAGATGGACCAGGGCCTGGTCCAGTTCGTTCGCCGCAACTTCAACCTCCTGATCGGCGACCGCACGGCCGAGGACATCAAGATCGCGATGGGCTCGGCGTACCCCCTGCCCGACGACAAGAAGTTCCACGTCCGCGGCCGCGACCTGATGACAGGGCTGCCCAAAACGGTCGAGATGAACACCATCCAAGTGCGCGAGGCCCTGGCCGAGACGGTCGATGAGATCGTGAACACGGTCAAGGAGACCCTGGAGCAGACCCCGCCCGAGCTGATCACCGACATCATGGACCGGGGCGTGATCCTCGCCGGCGGCGGGGCGCTCCTGCGCGGCCTCGACGAGCTTCTCTCGCACGAGACGGTGATGCCGGTCTACGTGGCCGAGGACCCACTCACCACCGTGGCCCGCGGGACCGGGCTGGTACTGGAGGAGCTGGACACCCTGAAGCGCGTCGTGATCACCTCGCAGAAGGCCAAAGCCCTTCGCTGATTGCGAGGTCGTCGACGGCCTGGCCGCCAGTGACAGCGCCATCCTGCGTGCAATTCTGGGCAGAACGCCGGGGGCTGGTGGCCGATAATCGAAGCGTTCGCGAAGCAGGAAGGACGCTTTGAGTCAGCTACCCGAGGGGACCGTGACGATCCTTATCACCGACGTGGAGGGATCGACGGCGCTGCACACGGCGCGGGGCGACGAGGCGGCGCGCGCGATCCTGGGGAAGCGCGAGGAGCTGGTTCGAGGCCACGTTGCCGAGCACGGCGGCCACGAGATCAAGAGCCTGGGCGACGGCTTCATCGTCGCCTTCGCCTCAGCGCGGCGGGCGGTCAGCTGCGCCGTCGCCATCCAGCGGGAATGCGACGAGACGGCCCGCGCGGATGCCGGTGATGCGGCGCGCATCAGGATCGGGCTCAACAGCGGCGAGGTGATGGAGAAGGATGGCGACATGCTGGGCGCCGCCGTCAACGCCGCGTCGCGGATCGTGGCCAAGGCCGATGGCGGGCAGATCCTAGTCGCGGGCGTGGTCAAGGACCTGGCGGGCGTGGTCCCCGACGTGTCCTTTGCCAACCGTGGCCGGTTCCGGCTCAAGGGCTTCCCCGAGCGCTGGCAGCTGTTCGAGGTGGTCTGGAAGCGGGAGCAGGTGCCCCAGGTCCCGGCGCCGGTCGAGCGAGCCCCGCTGGTGGGGCGGGACGCCGAGCGTGACGCGGTCCTGGCTGCGGTCACCGACGCCGAGGCCGCGCGGGGCGGGCTGGTGCTGATCGGAGGCGAGCCGGGCATCGGCAAGACCCGGCTTGCCGAAGAGGTGATGATCGAGGCTGAGAGGCGGGGCTTTCGCACCCTGGCGGGGCACTGCGTCGAGATGGAGGGTGGAGCTCCGTACCTCCCGATCGTGGAGATCCTGGAGACGGCCGTGAAGGCGGTCGAACCCGGGGCGCTTCGATCGGCGCTGGGGGACGCCGCTCCCGAGGTGGCTCGGGTGGTCCCGCACCTGCGGCGGGTCTTCCCCGACATCCCGGCACCGCTGGAGCTGCCGCCGGAGCAGGAGCGACGCTACCTGTTCAACAGCATCCACGACTTCCTGGGACGGGCGGCGGAGGCCCGTCCTCAACTCCTGCTTCTGGACGATCTCCATTGGGCAGACGAGGCCACGGTTCTGCTTCTCCAGCACCTCGCCGAGCGGCTCGCCGGCAGCCGGGTCCTGATCCTGGGCACCTATCGGGACACCGACCTGGACAGCACCAAGCCCTTCGCCCGCGCCCTGGAGGACTTCCTCCGCGGCCGGCTGGCTCATCGGGTAAGGCTCCGTGGCCTCTCGGTAGAGTCCGTGGCGACCATGCTCAAGACGCTGGCAGCCGGCCAGGACCCGCCACCTGACCTGGTGAGCGCGATCTACGACGAGACCGAAGGCAACCCGTTCTTTGTCGAGGAGGTCTTCCAACACCTCCGCGAAGAGGGCAAGTTGCTCGATGCCGATGGCGGCTGGCGGCGCGACCTCCGGGTCTCGGACATCGATGTTCCCGAGGGCATCAGGCTCGTCCTCGGGCGCCGCCTGGACCGCCTCAGCGAGGACTCCCGCAAGGCGTTGACCACCGCCGCGGTGATCGGGCGTCGATTCAGCTACCAGCTGCTGGAATCGGCCAGCGACCTTGGCGCTGACGCCCTCCTCGATGCGGTCGACGTGGCCGAACGCGCCAGGCTGATCAACGCCGCCGATGACGGCGCTGAGACGAGCTTCAGCTTCGCCCACGAGCTGATCCGACAGACGCTCCTGGCCAATGTGTCGCTGCCGCGCCGCCAGCGCCTCCATCTCAGGGTTGCTGACGCAATGGAGCCGGTGTTGGGGACGGCCGCGGCGGCGCACGCGGTCGAACTGGCCCACCATCTCTTCCTGGCGGGAGAGGCGGCCGATTCGGCTCGTACCGCCGAGTACATGATCATGGCTGGGGACCAGGCACGGGATGCCGCGGCCTTCGAGGATGCGCTGGGTTACTTCCGAGATGCGCTGTCGTTGTCCGGCTGGTCGGACGCCAAGGAGCGTGCCCAGACGCTGGCGAAGCTCGGCTTTGCCCAGATGGACACGGGGCAATGGGATGACGCTGGGGCCAGCCTGTCCCTGGCCATGGACGAGCTCGAAGCGTTGGGCGAGTTCGAGGAGGCGGCGGCGATCGCGCACAAGCGGGCGTTCCTGCTCAGCTGGAGAGGTCAATTCCAGGAGTCCATTGAAGTCGCCGGCCGCGGCTTGGCCGTGCTCGGTGATCGCGACCCGGGAAAGCGCGCCGCTCTGATGGCATTCACCGGGGCGATCTTCGCCGCTGCGGGCGGATACGACGTGAGCATGCAGATGGTCAACGAAGCTGTCGCGATCGCCCGGACCATCGACGACCCACGGCTCCTGGGAACGGTGCTCGGGTATGCATCCATCGCGCACTTCTGGTTCTCCGACAGAGAGAAGGTTGAAACCATGGGTCGTGAGGCCGCCTCTCTACTCCGTCCGCTGGGGGCCCTGTGGGACCTCGTGAATGTACTCGCGTTCGTGGAGCTTTCCCTGCTCTGGTCGGGGCGGCCCGACGAATCGGAAGCCGTGCACGTTGAGGTAGCGCAGCTGGCCGAGAGGATCGGCCATCACGGGGCTCAGATGTGTGACCTGCGCTGTCTCAATGTCAGAGCGCAGGCGAGTGGTGACCTGGACCTGGCCGAGCGACTAAGCCAGGAGGATGTGCGCCTGTGCCTGGACACGGGGATGCCCTGGCATCGCGATGCGCGCCTCTTCGAGGCCTCGGTCCTCTTCGCCCGGGGGGACTGGGAGGGGGCCGCCCGGACCTGCGCCGAGGCTGACACGTGGGACATCCCGTACGGTAACGCGGTATTGCCTGCGGCGATGGGGGCCATGTTTTGCGCATACCTCGGCCGGAGAGATCAGGCCCTGGCACTCCTTAACCGGCTCGCGGCCGATCTCCCAGAGTTGGGGCAGAGCAGCCACTGGGGTTCCCGCACGCTCGCGTGGTGCGCCGCGGAGACGTATCTCGTTCTTGGCGAGACAAACCGCCTGACGGCGCTGTATCCATTGTTGACTCAGCTTGTCCAGGATAAGGAGCGGGGGTTCATACTCCGCGGCTTCGACTCCCAGGTGATCGCGTCCATCATGGCCGCGGCTTCGGCGGCCGTCGGAGACTGGGACGAGGCCTCACTCTACCTCGACCAGGCCCGCAGGGAGGCTGCCCTCTGGGGGCCTCGCTCGGAAGCCGATGCCGACTACTGGGAAGCGTGGATCGAGGTCCGCAAGGGCACGCCGGAGGCTCGGGAGACCGCCACGCGACTGGCGGGCGACGCCGCGACCGCGTACCGAAAGCTGGGCATGCCCAGACACGTCGAGCTAGCCGAGACGCTGCTGGCGCAAGCCGGATCTCATCTCCGCGACCCTTAACCTCTCGCTGCTCGCCTACCCAGGCCAGGTGATGCCGGTGACGGTCGGCTAAAAGGGTTGCCCGAGGTCGTCGGGCAAGAAGGCGACGGAATCCGATGGTCCGAGCGTTGGCATAAGTGGTGGCGGATGTGAAGCACCTGAGCCGGGAGACTGGTGGTCGGGACCGGTGTGCGGTTTACTGTTGTAAAGATCTGAACAAGGATTGTGTGCCCTGCATCAGAGAGGTGGGGATTGGCCAGCGCCGATAGGTCCGGGACGGGGGGCGGGTCTCAGTCACGATCCACGCCCTTTATTGCCGGCGACCCTCTGCGGGCAATCGCGGCGATGTCGGTGCTGCTGTTCCACACGCTGCCGGTGGCATTGACCAATGGGGATCCAACATCCCTGGCCCAGTTCGGCAAGGTGCCCTCCCTGCTCCTTGCCCACCTGGACCTCGGGATCTACCTGTTCTTCGTGCTCTCGGGCTACCTGCTCACCGGGCCGTTCCTGCGAGCCTACATATCTGGCGGTCCGCAGCCGTCGGTGCGGCGATATCTCAAGAACCGCGCGCTTCGCCTGCTGCCCGCCTACTGGCTGATCTTCACAATCGTCTGGCTGCGCCACGTCCTGCTCCCAGACGCCGCTCCAGCCGGGGCATTCCTCGCGCCTCCATACGAGCTGGCCGCCATCTACGGGCTGGTTCAGAACTTCTTCCCCGCAAGCCGGGCGGCATTTCTTCTCTGGCCTGCCTGGACCCTGGATGTCGAGGTTGCCTTCTACCTCCTGATACCCGTAGGGGCGGTGCTGGCACTGCGGTTCCGGCCACGGCCGGCGTCCGTGAGGGGTCGTATGCTGCTGGTGGTCACGGCCATAGCAGTCTTGGCGGCGGCAAGCATTGCCTTCCGCCAGGCGTCGCCGCCGGACAACCTGTGGCTGCGGAGCATTCCCGCAATGCTGGTGTGCTTCCTCCCGGGGGTGTTCCTGGCGGCGGTCGAACCCGTGCTTGCGCCGAAGCTGCGTACCCTGCGCCGAGGTCACCTGGTTGCCCTCGCCCTGGTCCCCCTCGGCCTGCTCTTCCTCTACCTTTTCCACCGGGTTTCAGGGTTCACGCCGGCGTCGAACCCCGCGGCGCCATCCAATCGCATAGTCCTCGCGGTGTTGGGGACCGGGTGCCTGGTGGCCGGCCCATTGGTCTGGCAGTGGTCGGGGCGGCCGGCCTGGGCCGTGCTCGACAACCGGGCGCTGCACTGGCTCGGAAAACATTCGTACAGCATCTATCTGTTGCACTGGTGCATCGCGGGCGAGCTCGTCGCCTTTGGCGCCCGGCTGGCCCCGCCGGTCCACACCGCGCTGCTGGTCGCGATGTTGGTGCCGGCCACGTTGTTGGCATCGGCGATCACCTACCGCTTTGTAGAGCGCCCGTTCCTTGACCTCAAACAGCGTGCCGCCGTGGCCCCGAGAGGGGAACGCCGCCTGCGCCGCGGGATGGCCGGCGGGCTGGCGCTGGGCCTGGCGCTGGTTGTGGTGGTGTCAGTCTCGGCAGCTCCAGGGAACCGCCTCCCCGTGTCGCCCTCCGACCAGACCGCTGAAGCCCTCCCGAGTCCGGCCAGTGGTGGCGGCCATGCGGCTGGCGCGAGCTCCCAGGCGTCGCCAGCCCCGACCTCTTCCGCCGCTCCTGGCCCGGGAGGAACCGTCGGTGCCGGCCAGCCTCCGGCCCAGCCACAGCCGCCGGCTGGCGTCCAAGCCTGCGCTCCGGTTGACACCCTGCAGTCGCTGTCGTCATTTGCCGGCCCCATCATCCCGGGTACTGCGGTGGGCATCACGACCAACGTCAAGAACGTCTCGGGACGGGCTTGCACGCTGCCGCCCACGGCACCCGCGTTGACGGTGACCGACGTTGCCGGTCGAAAGGTGTTCGAGCGCTGCACCCCGAACGCAGTCTGTGACCCGGTACCCAGCATCCTGCTAGCGCCCGGCTCAACGGTCTCACAGACGGTGACCTGGGACGGCCAATCGGTAGTCTGCGCCGCCGGCGTCTGCCGGGCCAGCCCGGTTCCGCCGGGCAAGTACGCGGTCGTGGTGGACTGGGCCGGCGTGGCATCCGCGCCGGTGACGGTCGCCGCTCCACCGACCTCCTTACTCCCTTAACCTCCCGCTGCTAGCCTAGGTGCCGTGATGCGGCGCGGCTCGCAGGCGCGGGCCACCTCCTACTTCGTTGTCGCGGTTGTCGTGGCCATCCTCCTGCTCGTCCTCGGTCAAGCCCTGCGCTTCGATGCCGTCCGCGGCGTTGCCGCCACCCTCTTCCAGCCGTTCCAGGTCACGTTCGCGAGCACAGGTGGCGGCATTCGCGATTTCATCGGCACCATCACCTCGATTGGCGACACCCAGGCCGAGAATCGGCGCCTCCGCCAGCAGGTCGCTGACCTGCAGCGGCAGCTGACCGCCTCCGACCAGCTCCAGGTCACCGACCAGCAGCTGCGGGACATGCTGGGCCTGCGCAACGACCTCAAGATCCAAACCGTCAGCGCCCAGGTGATCGGTCTCGACCCCGAGGCCATGAGCCAGTCGATGACCATCAGCATCGGCAGCGGTAAGGGGATCAAGCCGGGCATGTCGGTGCTCGGCCAGCGGGGCCTGGTGGGTCGGGTGACGTTGGTTCAGCCCAACTCTGCCCAGGTTCGCCTGGTCAGCGACCCCTCCCTGCCGGTCAACGTCGAGCTGGCCAAGACCCACCTCGGCGGCACCCTCAAGGTACGGGACAACGGCCTGGCGGTCGAGATGCTGGGGGCGCCCACCGACCTCAAGCTCGACCCGGGCGACATCCTGGTCACCTCCGGGCTGGGGGGGAACTTCCCCAAGGGACTGCCCGTTGCCGAGATCTCGCAGTTTCGCTACCAGCCGGCCCAGGTCACCCAGGTGGCCCAGGTCGCGCCCCTCGATGACCTCAACCGCCTCGAGTACGTGATGGTCGACACCGACTTCGTGCCCAATTGAGCTCCTGGGTAGCGTTCCCGCTGATCGCGATCCTGGCGGCGATGCAGACATCGCTGGTGCCTGCGATAGCCGTGGGACCCGCGCGGCCGCAGCTGCTCCTGGTCTGGATCGTTTGCTGGGCCGTCGTGCGGGGGCGCGGTGAGGCGCTGCCCTGGGCCATCTTCGGCGGCCTGGTGCTCGACCTGCTCTCGCAGATGCCCCCCGGGTCCCACCTGCTGGCGTTGGTGGTGGTGACCTTCCTGGCGGACCTCGGCCACCGCGTCATGCAGGGCTCGACCGAGCTCTTCGCCGGCGCCGCCGTGCTGGCTGCCAGCATCCTCTACGGCCTGGTCCTGGCGGTGGTGCTGCTCGCCACCCAGCATCCGATCAGCCTGGTGGACGTGGTGCTGCGGGACCTCCTGCCGGGCGCCCTGTACAACCTGGTCATCCTGGTTCCCGTCTTCTTCCTCCAGCGGAAGATCGACGGCCGCTTCCCCGTCTCCGTCATCCCCGAGTTCTGATGCGCGGACGCCTGCGGGCACGTCCTTGCTGAGACGTCGCCGGCGGATCGTCGACCCGCGCAACCCGCGCCCCCAGCTGAAGGATCCCACCAGGGTGGGCGCCGGCGAAACCTTCGGTCCCCGGAACTTGAAGCAACACGACAAGGACCAGCCGGTGCCGCTCCGCATCCTGGTCTTCGGCGGCTTCCTGGCGGTCGCCTTCCTGGCCCTGGGCGTGAACCTCTTCTCCCTCCAGATCAGCCAGGGCAAGCATTTCTCCGACCTGGCCGAGGGCAACCGCGTGCGGGAGCAGACGGTGGTCGCGCCGCGCGGCATCATCTTCGACCGCCACGGCACCCAGCTGGTGGTCAATGAGGGCAGCTTCGCCGTCGCCCTGGTGCCCATCGACCTGGCCAAGCCGGGGGACGGCCGCAACCGCGAGCTGGCCCTGGTGCAGCGGCTGACCGGGGTCTCGGGGGACGAGGTCGTGCACCAGGCCGAGGCCCACATGGGCGAGCCCTTCCAGCCCGTGGTGCTGAAGAAGAACCTTGACAACGCCACCTATCAAGCCATCGCCGAGAACCTGCCCAACCTGCCCGGGATCCGTCTCCAGACCGACACCACCCGCCACTACACCGAGGGGGCGGCGCTCTCCCACCTGCTTGGCTATGTCGGCAAGCTCGACCCCCAGGAGTACCAGGACCTCCACCCCAAGGGCTACCTGCTCGACGACACCACCGGCAAGACCGGCCTGGAGCTGACCAACGAGTCGTACCTGCGCGGCACCAGCGGCCAGCAGGTGGTGGAGACCGACGCCCAGGGCAAGGTGGTGCAGCTGATCTCCAATACCGACCCCGTGCCCGGCGACAACGTCTACCTCAGCATCGACATCAATCTCCAGAAGGAGGTTGTCAAGGACCTCCAGGCCTCCATGGACGAGGCCCATAACAAGCTTGGTGGCAGCCGCGGATTGGCGGGGGCGGCGGTGGTCCTGAACCCGCAGACCGGGGAGGTCTACTCGATGGTCAGCCTCCCCGACTACAACATCAACCAGTTCGCCGAGGGCATCACCACCCAGCAGTACCAGGCGTTGCTCGACAACCCCCAGCTGCCCCTGCTCAACCGCGCCATCGGTGGCGTCTACGCGCCGGGGTCGACCTTCAAGCCGGTAACCGCGTCGGCCGGGTTGCAGTCGGCAACCATCAACCAGGGCAGCACCATCAACTGTCCCGGCCACTTCACCGTGGGCAGCAGCAGCTTCCTCTGCTGGAACACGGCAGGGCATGGGTCGCAGAACGTGGTACAGGCGATCGCACACTCCTGCGACGTGTTTTTCTACACCGTCGCCGACCGCATGGGTGACCAGATCCTGAGTCAGTACGCCTCCGACTTCGGGGTGGGCCGCGCCACCGGCATCGATATCGCCGGCGAAGCCAAGGGGATCGTTCCCAACAGCGATTGGAAGACGCGCTATTTCGCCGAGGCCTACCAGCAGACCGGCGACCCTGCCTGGCAGGACAGCAAGTGGTACGAGGGCAACACCATCACCTACGGCATCGGCCAGAGCTACCTGCTGGTCACCCCGCTGCAGGACCTGGAGTGGATCGCCACCGTCGCCAACGGCGGCAAGTACCTGCGGCCACAGCTGACCAACCGGGTGACCAGCGTCGCCGGCTCGATGGTCAAGCCCTTCACGCCGGTGCTGGACCACACCGTGCAGGCCTCACCCCAGGTCCTGGCCCTGGTGCGGGAGGGGCTGCGCGCCGCGGCCTCGACCGGCGGCACCTCGGGGTTCATCTGGGACCAGCCCCAGTTCAAGAACGTGCCCTCGCCCGCCGGTAAAACGGGGACGGCGCAGTATGGCGTCGCCGACGCCAGCGGCAGCTACCCGCTCCACGCCTGGTACGCCGCCTACGCCCCGTCGGTCGACCCCGAGGTCGCGGTGGTGACCTTCGTCGAGGGTGGTGGCGAGGGCCATGAGGCGTCGGCCCCGGTGGCGGCCCAGATCATGAGCTACTACTTCGCCCACCGCGACCAGATCCGCTCGACCACTGACACGCCGCCGGTGGCGACCGGCGCGGGCCCGGCGGGCGGCGGCTGATGGCCGTCACCGAGCGCGCCACCAATATCCGCGAGTACGACTTCGTCCTCGGCCTGCTAATGCTGATGGTGCTGGTGCTGGGTGCCACCGCGATCTTCAGCGCCTCGGGGGCGGGCCGCGTCGAGTTCATCCACCAGGTGGTGTACATCGCCGTCGGGTTGGGGGTGCTGGTCTACTTCTCGCTGACCGACTACCGCGTCCTGGGCCGCCTCTATGGGCTCACCTACGTGGCCATGATCCTGCTGCTGCTGGTGGTCCGCGTGGCCGGGCACCAGGCGCTGGGGGCGCAGCGCTGGATCTACCTCGGCTACTTCGAGCTCCAGGCATCGGAGATCTCCAAGCTCCTGGTGATCATCGTCCTGGCGCGGTTCTTCTACGTCCGCCGCGACCGGATCAAGAGCCCGGTCACGTTCCTGCTGGCCCTGGCGCTGGTGCTGTTGCCGGTCTTCCTGATCCTGGTCCAGCCCGACCTCGGCACGGCGATCGTGTTCATCGCCGTGTTCTACGGGATGGCGATCATGGCGCAGATCCCCAAGCGATATGTGATCGGCTCGCTGTTGGTGGCGGGGGCGCTGCTTCCACTTATCGCCAGCCGGCTCCAGGGCTACCAGCGCAACCGCCTGGTCACCTTCCTCAACCCGGGCTCCGACCCGCAGGGGGCCGGCTACAACATCCTCCAGGCCAAGATCGCGGTCGGCTCCGGCGGGCTGTTCGGCAAGGGCTTCCTCACCGGCACCCAGGGGCAGCTGGGCTTTGTCCCCAGCCGCGTCACCGACTTCGTTTTCGCGATCTTCAGCGAGGAGTGGGGCTTTGTCGGGGCGCTGATCCTGCTGACCCTCTTCTTCATCCTGCTGACCCGGCTGCTGCGCGCCTCCCATCTGGCCCGCGACTCCTTCGGCGCGCTGCTCTGCTTCGGCGTCGCCACCATGATCGCCTTCCAGGTGGTGGTCAACGTCGGCATGAACCTGGGCGTCATGCCCGTGGTGGGGATTCCCTTACCGTTCATCTCGTATGGCGGCAGCTCGATGCTGACCAACCTGGCGGCTATCGGTATCGTCCAGAGCGTGCTCATCCACCACAAAGACCTGCTGTTCTAGTGTGGCCCGGCGCGGGAGGGGCGATGCGCTGGCCTGCCGCCATCGTCGGCGCGGTCTTGCTGCTTGTGGCCCTCTCGTCTTGCACGTTGTTGCCCGGAGCGCTGTCGCTGACCGTGACCCAGCAGGACCTCACCCCGGAGTCGCCCCCCAACGCCTTCAAGACCATCCGTGTCCAGGTCAGCAACACTGCCACGGGAACGGTGCGGGGGGTGACCATCCGCGACAACCTTCCCGGCGGCTTCGCCTACAAGAGCACCCAGTCCGTCGCAGGCGACGCCATCCGCACCCAGACCAACGACCCCTCGGTCGACAGTCCCTCGCCCGTCTGGTCCCAGTGGAGCATCCCGGGTGGCACCCAGGCCAAGCCGGCCGTCCTCCAGCTCGACTTCGTCGTGGCTGTCGGCGCCGCGCCCGGCAAGACGCCCAACTTCGTCCAAGTGACGACCAGCGATACCGATCCCCTGGCGGCCAAGCCGATCGTGCTCTCGGCGCAGCCGACCGCGGCGGTGGACCTGTCGGTTAGCGCGCGCAGCCCGGTCAAGCCCGGCGAGAGCACTCGATACACGATCTCGATGCGCAACACCGGCAGCGCGGCCGCGCGGGGCGTCGTGATCTCGGCGGCGCTGCCCGGCGGATTCGTCTATTCCGGCACCGCCGAGTCGGGGGGCAACTCCTACCGGGTGGCCACCACCGACCCCGTCAACAACAGCGTGCTGCCGTCATGGGGCACCTGGGAGATTCCCGCCATCCAGGAGGGTGGGACGGCGGGCGCGCTGCGCATTGCATTCGACGTCAAGGTCGTTCCCGACCAGCCCGTCGGCAACTACCCCATCAGCGTCACCGTGACCTACAACAGCCTGCCCGCTCAGACGATCGCCGACCAGGCCCAGGTCACGGTTATCAAATAGCCTTGTCGGGCTTCGGGACGGCCCGAGCTACTCAGGAGCCATGCTAAAATCGCCGCTCGCGCCACTCGCGGGCGAAGCACGCGCGCAGAGAGCCGAAACTTGATCATGGAAGCCATCGTCAGAATCAGCGGCAAGCAGTACCGCGTGTCCGAGGGACAGCGGGTAACCGTCGATCGCCTCGAGAACCCCGTCGGCGCTGAGGTCACGTTCGACCAGGTCCTGATGCTCACCGACGGCGCCACCGCAACCGTGGGGTCGCCGATCGTGGATGGCGCCGCCGTGACCGCCAAGGTGGTTGAGGCTCCGCGCGGGCCTAAGATCCTGGTCTTTAAGTACAAGGCCAAGAAGCGCTATCGCCGCATCCGCGGACACCGCTCGGCGCAGAGCGTGCTCGAGGTGCTGGCCGTCTCCGGCGCCGGCGGCAAGGCAACCCCCAGGAAGGCCGCGGCCAAGGCAAAGGACAAGGACCAGGACTAAATGGCACACAAGAAAGGCGGCGGGAGCTCCCGCAACGGACGCGACAGCAACGCTCAGAGGCTTGGAGTCAAGCGCTTTGGCGGGGAGGAGGTCCCGGCCGGCGCCATCATCGTGCGTCAGCGCGGCACCCGCATCCATCCCGGCGACGGCGTCGGGCTGGGTCGCGACTACACCCTCTACGCCCTGGTGACCGGCACCGTCGCCTACCAGGAGTACGGGCACGACAAACGGCGCGTCAGCGTGCTGCCCCTGGAATCCACGCCTCCGGACAAGGCTCCGGTCGCTGCCAAGAAGGCCGCGCCGACCAGGAGCTCCGCCGCCGCCAAGAAGCCCGTTGCGGCCGCGGAGCTTGCGGGCGCAGAGGCGACCAAAGAAGCGTAAGCTCCCGGCATGTTCCTGGACGAGGTCCGGATCCGAGTGCGGTCCGGGGCCGGAGGTCCGGGTGCGGTTACCTTCCGGCGCGAAAAGTACGTCCCCAAGGGCGGTCCTGACGGCGGTGACGGCGGCAGAGGCGGCGACGTCTACTTGGTCGGCTCCAATGGAGTGAACAGCCTCTCCCACTTCAGTGGCCACACCCTGGTCGCGGCCGAGCGTGGTGGTTCGGGAGCGAGGTCGCTGCGCCACGGCGCCGACGCCGACGACGTCAGGGTGCTGGTCCCTATCGGCACCGTGGTCATGGAGGAGGAGAGCGGTGACGTCATTGGTGAGATCCGGGCGGACGGCGACGAGCTCCGGATCGCCCGTGGCGGCAGGGGTGGACGCGGCAACGCCAAGTTCGCCGGCAGCCGGCGCCAGGCGCCGCGGTTCGCGGAGCTGGGCGATCCCTCGGAGGAGCGCGAGCTGCGACTGGAGCTGCGCCTGATCGCCGACGTCGGGCTGGTGGGCGCGCCCAACGCGGGCAAGTCGACCCTGTTGGGGGCCCTGACGGCGGCCAACCCCAAGGTCGCGGGCTATCCCTTCACCACGCTGGAGCCCAACCTCGGGGTCGTGGAGTACCCCGACGGCTCCCGCCTGACGCTTGCCGACATACCCGGGCTGATCGAGGGGGCGGCCGGGGGTGCGGGGCTCGGCACCGACTTCCTCAAGCACATCGGCCGCGCGGGGGTACTGGTCCACGTCGTCGACTGCTCGACCGGCCTGGCGGCGGCGCGGGAGAGCTGGCGGAGCGTTATCGTCGAGCTCGAGGGGTACGACCCTGAGCTGCCCAGCCGGGTCCGGATCGCGGCCCTGAACAAGATCGACCTGCCGGGCGCCGAGCTCACCGCCCGCGAGCTGGCGGCCGAGCTGGAGTCGCCCCGCACCGCCTGCTACCTGGTTTCGGCCGAGGAGGGGACGGGTCTCGATGAGCTGACCGAGGCCCTCGCCAGCGCCGACGAGCCGCCCAAACCCCTTCTCCAGATCTATCGCCCGGAGCCCGTCGCCGCTCGGATCTCGGTTCGCCGGGAGGGGGATGGCTTTCGTGTCAAGAGCCGGGCGGTGGAGAGGATCGTGGCCCGCGCCGACCTCGGCAACCCCGAGGCGCTGGCCCGGATGCGGCGGCAGCTCGCCGGTGCGGGGCTGCGACAGGCACTCATGGAGGCGGGCGCCGAAGCCGGCGACACCGTGATGGTGGGTGACACGGAGTTCCTCTTTGACCCCGAGCTCTGACCGCCGCGCCGGCATCTACGGCGGCACCTTCGACCCTATCCACCGTGGCCACGTCGCCGTCGCGGAGCAGTCGGCGAAGCTGCTCGGCCTGCCATCGCTGCTGGTGGTGCCCGCCGGACGGCCGCCCCACCGGCAGAGCCCCGAAGCCTCAGCCGAGGACCGGCTGGCGATGGTTGAGCTGGCCCTGGGCGACCGCCCCCGACTACGCGCCTCCGACATCGAGGTTCGCCGCCCGGGGCCGTCTTATGCCGTCGATACACTGCGAGAGCTGGGGCGAGCCGACCCCGCAACCCACTGGACCCTTCTGCTCGGCTGGGACGCCGCCCGCGAGTTCGGGACCTGGCACTCGGCGCCCGAAATCGTCAGTTTGGCCGACGTGGTGGTCTTCAACCGCAGCGGCCAGGAGTCACCCACCAGGGACGGCCTCCTCGCCGCTGGCCTGCCCCCGGAGACGCGCGTCCTGGAGGTCGACTCCCCTGAACTCAGCGCAGATTCGATCCGCGAGCGGCTGGCGGCGGGGGAGGACCCTGCCGCCGACCTCCACCCCGCCGTCTGGGACTACATCCGCACCCACCACCTCTACGGCGCCTGAGACCAGCTGCGGACCTCTGGAAAAGGCGGGCTCATCTGTCATAATCCGCGCGAATGACGTCCCCTGAGTTGGTGCGGCTGGTGCGCGGTGCCGCGGTGGCCAAAAAGGCGCGGGACGTCGTTGCCATCGACCTCCGCAAGAAGAGCTCGATGGCCGACTTCTTCGTCGTCTGCGAAGGCGACACCGACCGCCAGACCCGCGCCATCTCCGACGCGGTCCAGGATGCCGCCCGGGAGCGTGGCATCCGGCCCTTCCACGTCTCGGGTGAAGCCGACGGGGCCTGGATCTTGATCGACTTCATCGATGTCATCGTCCACGTCTTCCTACCGGGGGAGCGGGCCTTCTACGACCTCGAGACCCTCTGGGCCTCGGAGCCGATGGCCGAGCTGGCCGAGACCCGGGCGCGCGGTGGCGGACGCACCGCTCGGGCGAGGAAGACGGCGTGACCGCGTTGCGGGCGACCCGGACGCCGGCGCCAAGACGCGCCGGCAAGGCCTCCGGCGGCGGCCGGCGGCTGACCCGGAAGAGCGAGCGCACCCGCCGCCGGGTGCTGACCGCCGCCAAGCAGCTTTTCGACCGCCGCGGCTACCGCGACACCACCATCGACGACATCACGCGCAAGGCCGAGATCGCCCACGGCACCTTCTACCTTTACTTCGGCGGCAAGAGCGAGCTGCTCAAGGAGCTGCTCACCCAGGCCTTCGAGGAGTTCGATCGCATCGCCACCCGGGACCTACTCGTGCCTGGCGAGATCGCGGGGTCGGTGCGGGAGACGCTCGAGACCTACCAACGCAACCGGCTCTTGATGCGGCTGCTGCGCGAGGCGTCCGCCGCCGATGCCCATTTTCGCGAGGACTACGACGAGTTCTTCGTCGAGCTGCTGGTCGGCCACCTGCGCGACAACATCATCCGGCTGCAGGCGACGCTGCCCGACGACGCCCCCCGGGTGGATCCTCGCGCGGCGGCCCGCGCCATGGTCGGCATGATCGAGAGCTTCGCCTACGGCATCTTCATCGGCGGCGAGGACTACTCCATCGATGTCGCCGTCGAAACCCTGACGATCTTCTGCACCCGCGCCATCGGCCTTCCCCGCTGACCGACTAATCCCGCACTAATCTCAGCGCGGACCAATCATCGATAGGCAGCTAACCGGCTGCGCCCGAGCCGCGTCCACGAATGAGGGATGTCACCTTGGACCTCCAGGTGGAACCCCCATGCCCGGGAGCATGTTGGCCGTCCTCGGACGAGGACCATGGGACGACCCGGTACAGCATTCTGTCCCTCACGTTGAAGCTCTCCACGCCCAACCGTAGCTGCGGGCTGCCCCATCCCTCCACCTGGGCCGCGGTCACGGCGAGTTCGGGGTCCCAGGTCGCATAGAGCTTCTGGTCCGTGAAGCAGATGGGCAGGAGATCGGTCTGAAGAATCGCCTCCCACGTCGCGGCCGCGACCCCCGGTGTATGCGGTTGTCGCCAATCATCGACGATCACGACTCCCCCGTCGCCGAGCAGTCGCCTGGTTGTTTGCAGGTCCTCCCGCACGACCTCGTAGGTGTGGCTGCCGTCGACGTGCACCATGCGGAAGGAGCTGTCCGGCCCGAGTTGATTCAACTCGCTGGACGGACCTTCAACTATCGCCGGCAGGACCTCGTGGAAACGGAGGTAGTTGCGCTCAAACGCGTCTCGGGAGAGGTCCTGGTACCACTGCCGGTTCTCTCGAGCGCCCTCCTCTGTCGTGCCTTTGGCGCTGAAAAGGTCGCAGACGATAAACCGCTCCGGCTCGCGCTGGAGAAATCCCATCAAGACTGCGCTCTTGCCGAGGTAAGCACCTATCTCCAGCAGGTTGCCGTGAATGCCGCGAGCCTTGTGGTGGGTATCGAACCCGGCGATGATCAGGGCGTCGGTCCAGAAGAACCATCCCGGAATCTCGTCGAGTCGGTCGATGTAGGCCTTTGCGTCGATGACCACAGCGTGCTCAGTCGGCTTGGGATGCCTGCGATGCGCGCTCCCGCACCAGCCTCATCTCGTCCCAGAACCCTGGGAGGTTGCTCAGCCTGTCGTCGATCGAGGTGGAGTAGAAGGCCGCGATGACGGGAAGGGGCAGCATCGACCGCTGCGCGGTTAGTCGAAAACCGAAGTCGGAGTCGGCGCTGCCGGACAGCCGCTCGTCAAAGCGCGCTTCAGGCAGGCCCGCTCGATGCGCCAGCACGTTGATGTCCGGGAAAGTACTCGTGCGGGCCATCAGCTCGCGGTCGAAGGGCCTGAGCACCAGCACGGGCATCTGGTGTGGCAGGTCCGAATATGGCCGAAGGTCCTCAGCGAGGTCGGCACCATACACGATATCGACGTCCGGCCAGCGCGAGAACGCCCAGACGACTGAGCGGAGCCACGTCGGGTCCATCATGTTGTCGTCGTCGAGGTAGGCGATCACGCTTCCCCGCGCTTCAGACAACCCCCGATTGCGCGCGCCCGCCACCCCCGACTGGTCGATGTGGATGCTTCTTACGCGCTCGTCTTCGATCGCCGCGAGTACTTGTGGGGTTTCGTCCGCGCTCCCGTCGTTGACGACGATTAGCTCCCAGGAGGGATGATGCTGCGCGATCACCGACCGGATCGCCCGCGGCACCACGGTCGCCCGGTTGTGGGTGGGGAGGATCACCGAGACGAGGACGTCCGTGGGGACGTCGGCGTGCTGGATCCACGTCATCGTCCTCCAGATTTCGGTGATCCGCTCCGCTTGGTCGAGTCCGTCCTCGAGTCCGGCGGGGACCGGCTTCATCGACTGGCGCCGGGGCAGGATCGCCGCCGCCAGGCGTCGCAGGCGCGCCCTCCCCCTCAATTTCGCGCCAACCGTCGCCTTAGCGCTTTCGCGGTCGCCCCCGGTAACCGGCGGAGCAGCTCGCGGAGCGGGAGCGTCGGGGCGGACTGATCGGACGCGGTCTGAGTCGCCAACCGGAGGGTCCGGGGATGGACCAGTGGAAGGCCCCTAAAACCCGGCTCGGCATCTGGATGGGCGACCATCCACTCCGGGCTGGCGAACAGCAACAGGTTCTGAGAGTAGAAGTGGGCGACCCTCTCGTTGCACCACAGCTGACCGCGCAGGGAGTCGAGGACGGTCCATCCGCGGGCCTCGAACCGGTCGATCCAGTAGGCCGGCCACTGCTCGTTG
>DASZHA010000025.1:0-10431 GCA_035938265.1 Candidatus Dormiibacterota bacterium | reverse complement strand
CTGGTTGACTGGATACGCGAGTCTGCCCACACCGAGGACAACCACATCGACCAGAAGTCGATCGGTTGCGACCCCAACTTCATCTTCACCGGCGGGGATCCCAGTCAGCTGCCAAAGGGCAGCGACGTCTACAAGAACCTGACCAACGTGCTGTCCGGCGGCGGCACCATCCTGGCCCCGGCGCTGAACCCCAGCATCGAGACGATTCACCTGAAGTACAACTACGACACCGCCCTGGGACCAGGCCTTAACTACACGGTCAAGTACCAGTTCCACTTCACCAAGTACCAGATGGTGTGGCTGCCGCTTGTCGCTGCCGCGACCGGCGGTAGCACCGCCAGCGCCACCTGCTCCGCTCCGGGGAGCTAGAAGCTTGGCCAACCCGTCCGCCTCGGCTCGCGCCCGAAAGCAACGACCCCGGCCGCGATCGAGGAAGGGGTCTCCGCGCTCGCGAGGCTCGCGCTCCGCCGGGATCCTGGTCGCGGTGGGTGCTGTTTTGGTCCTCGGGATCGCCGGCATCTATGCGCTGCAGTCCCAGGCCAAGCCGACTGTGAGCCCGAACGCCCTGCCGTCGCTGCAGGATGCTCTCAGGACGGTGCCGTCGCACGACACACCCGGCGAAGACGTGCCCGGCCTGCCGCGACCTGACGGATCTGTGAGGACCTATTACCTGGTCAACGGGACAGTGACAACGCTGATATACACGGAGCGGACTCCGGTAAGCGATGTCCGCGCCGAATTGGCGCAGCGCCTGCCCGTCGCCGGCTGGGTCCCGGCTGTCGACAGTTCCCCCCTGGCCTCCGGCGCCGATAGTAGCCTCGTCCACGCCACCTATTTCAATGGCCAACGGGTGGTCCAGGTGCAGGTGTTCCGGAGCGGCAGCGTGACCTCGACCACCTTTGTCCTGCAAGAGCCGCCACAGCACTAGGGCGCCGCTGCGGTGAACGGGCTTGGCAAAGGTCTGCTGGCGCCGCTGCCGCTGGTCCTCGCGATCACGGCGTGCGACAGCGGCGCAAGCACCGGACTGGCCTCGCCGAGCCCGAGCGCGCCGCCGGGCGTGGTTGCTGCCGGCGGGGTTCTCCAGCCGCCACCGGCCGCCACCAGTTCTGCCCTCCCGGGGACTGCGGCGGCCGTCCTACAGGCCGCGGCGGCGCGGACGATGCAGGGCGGGTCCTACCGGATCAAGATCAGCGCCCAGCTGGCGACCTCCAACCAGGGCACCATGATCAACGGCGCCGCCGAGGTCGAGTCGGCAAGCCGGACGCACCTCCAGCTCACCGTGGCCGTTGGCGGCCACGAGGTCGTCGCCGAGAGCGAGAACTATGACGGTGTGACGTACACGAGGCAGGCCGGAGGTCCCTGGCAGCGGACGCCGAGCGGCCAGCAGCCATCCAGCAGCTACCTCAACTACGCGTTGCGAGCTGTCCAGATCGTTGACGCGGGCGGGGCCGACCGCAATGGCACCCCGACTGAGAAATACACGGGCGCGATTGACCTCGGAGGCTTGTCCACGCCCGTCCCGTCCGCGACGCAGGCGCTGTCGATGGCTGAGCTGGCTGCATATGTGGATAAAACCGCCGGACATGTGGTTGCGGAAGACATCACTCTCGTCGCCGGCAGCCAGCCCGCCGGCGTTCTTAAGATCGACTTCAGCGACTTCGGGGCCGGAATCCTGGTGACGCCACCCGACGCGTTACCGTCACCCTAAGTGGCGCGGTTGCGATTCGCTGTGAGATGCTGGGCCACGCCTCTTGGAACGGCCTACCCCGACAGATTTTTTGGAGACTGATCAATGGCAATAGGACCGGCCCTGACCTACGGAGACAAGGTCTTCCCGCTGAACAAGGTCACGAACTCGATAGGCCGCAAGGACCGGATCACCAACATGGTGCCCGATGTCGACCTGGCGACCGTCGACGATGAGCGCGCGGTCTCCCGCAAGCACGCCGAGGCCAGCTACCAGGCGGGCAAGATCCTGCTGCGTGACGTGGGCTCGACCAACGGCACCACCATCAATGGCGAGGCGCTCCAGCTGCAGGTCGAGCGGGAGCTGGTGGACGGCGACCAGGTCTCCCTTGGTGGCTTCGAGGTCGTTTATGCCGCCTCCGCGGAGTGGCCCGCGGGGGTGGAGGCGCAGTGGCCGGCAGAGCCTGCGGTGGCCCTGGAGACCCAGGTCTACCACCCCGAGGAGACCGCCGTGATGCGGCCCGACGAGACCGCGGTCTTCGCGCCGGGCGAGCTAAAGGAGCCGGCGGAAGCCGCACCCGCGGAGAGCGAGCTGGCCGGGGCGGCCGACGTCTACACGCCAGCGCCCGAACCCGAAGCACCTCCAGCCGAGGCCGTGGCGCCGGCGGAGGCCGCCCCGGTGGCGGAGGCGCCAGTGGTCGAGGCCGCCCCCGCGCCCGAGGAGGCCCCGGTGGCTGCCGCCTCGGCCGAAGAGTCGATGTCCTTCGTCCCCTGCACCAACCACCCGCACCTGCCCGCCGTCGGGCTCTGCCCGGGCTGCCTCGATCCCTTCTGCATCGATTGCCTGCCCGAGCGCCCCGGCCAACCGCTGGCGTGCAACCGCTGCGCCGGGATCCTGATGCGACTGGCGGCGGCCACCGCAGCGACGCCAGTGGCGGCCGCGGCGGCAGCGCCGGTGGCGACTGCGCCGGAGGCCGGCGGCTTCCCTCCCCCGGCCCCGAACTACGCCCCCCAGGCCGCGGCCCCGGAGGAGAAAAAGAAGAAGTGGCCCTTCTGACGAACCGGGGGTACTTGCTCTAGGCGAGCTACGCCACGGCCGTCAGCAGGCGGCCTTGGTCTTGGACTTCGCCCGCTTCTTGTGAGCGGTCGGCTGCTTGGCCTGCTTCTGCACCACGGTGTCGAGGAAGTCGACGGTGCGGTGGATGTCCTGCACCAGCAGCTCGGCCATGTCGCGGCTGAGTCCTTCGCGGACGACCACCCTCAGCACCGCGATGTGCTCGGCGTCGGGGGCGAGCGTGTAGGCGGGTACGATCCAGCCGCGCTCGCGCAGGTGGTCGGCGACATCGAAGACGGAGTAGTGGCGCTCCCGTTTGAGCTTGAAGCAAACCAGCGGCAGTCCCTTGTCGTCGCTGAGCAGGTCGAAGTGGCCGGTGTCCTCGATCTGGGCGGCGATATACCTTGCCGTGTCCTGGAGGTTGAGCATGATGTCGCGGTAGCCCTGCCGTCCCAGCCGCAGGAAGTTGTAGTACTGGGCAATGATCTGGCTGGCGCCGCGCGAGAAGTTGAGGTTGAACGTGGGCTGGTCGCCGCCCAAGTAGTTGACGTGGAAGATCAGCTCCTCGGGTAGCTCCGCCTCGTCGCGCCAGATGATCCAGCCGACGCCGGGGTAGACCAGGCCGTACTTGTGCCCCGAGACATTGATGGAGCGCACCAGCGGGAGGCGGAAGTCCCACTCCACCTCGGGCTGTACGAAGGGCGCCACGAAGCCGCCGCTGGCGGCGTCGACATGGAGAGGAACGTCCCACCCCGTCCTCTCGTTCAGCCCCAGGAGCGCGTCGTTGAGCTCCTTGATGGGCTCGTACTGGCCGTTATAGGTGCTGCCCAGGATGCCGACCACGGCGATGGTGTTCTCGTCGACCATGGCCATCGCCTCGTCGACGCCGATGACGTATCGCGTCTTTGTGAGGGGTACGTAGCGCGGCTCGACGTCGAAGTAGCGGGCGAATTTCTCCCAGCAGACCTGGACGTTGGCGCCCATCACGATGTTGGGCTGGTCGAAGGCCTTCTTCTGCTGCTGGCGCTTCTTCTTCCAGTTCCACTTCAACGCTAGCCCCGCCAGGTGGATGGCTTCTGACGACCCAACCGTGGCGGTGCCCGTCGGAGAGTGGTGTGCCGGGGCGTTGTACAAGCGGGCCAGCATGTTGACGCATCGGTTCTGGATCTCGGTCGACTGCGGGTACTCATCGGCGTCGATGAAGTTCTTGCTCATCGTCTCGACCACCAGCTTGTCGGCCTCCGGCTCCATCCAGGTGGTCACGAAGGTGGCCAGGTTCATCGAGGGGTTGCCGTCCAGGTTCATCTCGTCATGGATGATCTGGTAGACGATGTTGGACGGCATCTGCTCCTCCGGCATCTCATACTTCGGCACCGGCGTTGAGATGAAGCGGCTTCCATACGAGGACGCCAAGAGCTGCTTCCAGCGGTCGAGCTCCTCGATGCTGACCTTCTTCGAGAGCATGTATCTCCTCCTCTGCCGTCGGCGTCATGGCTGCTGCGCGGGGCGATTGTGCCCGCGATGCTACAGTGTCCGCCGTGACGGGTGGCGTTGACATCCTGGCGCTGCATGCGCTGGGCAGCCCCGACAAGCCGGTCCTCATTAACCAGGACGGGGTTGTCACCACGTACAGCGAATTCAACGCCCGCGTCAACCGGTGTGCCAGCGCCCTGCTGGGGCTGGGCCTCAAGCCCGGCGAGACCTGCCTCCACATCCACTACAACCGGCCGGAGGCGTTCGAGCTGGCCCACGCCCTGCGGAAGATCCGGGCGATCACCACGCCCATGAACTACCGGTTGCGCGGGGGCGAGGTGGCCTACATCCTCAACGACAGCGGCGCCCGGGCAATTGTGGCCGGCGAGGAGTTCATCCCCCTGATCGATGAGGCTCGCGCGGAGATCGGCGACGCAGGCGACCGTCTCTGGATCGCGTTCGGCGACAAGGCGCCCGAGGGGTGGCTGTCATACGAGGAGATCCTCAGGGGCGGCACCGAGGCCGAGCCCGAGACGCCCTCGGAGATCACCGGTCCGAGCATGATCTACACCGCCGGCACCACCGGCAACCCCAAGGGCGCCCTGCGCAGGGACGGCGCCGACCCCGCGGTCGTGATGCAGTGGATCCAGTGGTTCAACCTTGGCCCCAGCGACGTCCACCTTCTCGCCGGCCCCGGCTACCACAGTGCGCCGGCGGCGTTCGCCGGCGTCCACACCATCGTTGGCGCGACGGTGGTGGTGGAGAAGACCTTTGAGCCGGAGCTGTCGCTCCGGCTCATAGAGCAGCACCGGGTCACGACCACCTTCATGGCTCCAATCCTGGTCAAGCGCATTCTCGATCTGCCGGCCGAGACCCGGGCCCGGTACGACGTGTCCTCCATGCGCGCCCTCATCGTGGCGGCCGCTCCATTCCCCGGCGACCTCAAACGTCGAGCGGTGGAGTACTTCGGGGACAACGTATACGAGTTCTATGGCGCCACCGAGTCGGGCCTGGTCACGGTGATGACGCCGGAGGACCTGCTGCGCAAGCCAGAGTCGTGTGGCCGGGTGGTGGACGGCGCCGAGGTCCTCTTCTTGGACGACGAGGGCAACGAGGTCGAGCCGGGAGAGCCTGGCGAGCTGTGGGCACGATCGGCGGCGATCTTCGGCGAGTACCTCAACAAGCCCGACGCCACCAGCAAGAGCAAGCGCGATGGCTTCTTCACCGCCGGGGACATCGCCTACCAGGACGACGAGGGCTTCGTCTACATCTGCGACCGCAAGATCGACATGATCATCAGCGGCGGCGTCAACATCTACCCCGCCGAGGTCGAATCGGTGCTCCACGGCCACCCCGCGGTCGAGGATTGCGCCGTGATCGGTGTTCCTGACAAGGAGTGGGGCGAGTCTGTGAAGGCGGTGGTCAAGCTGCACGATGTCGAGGCCGGCGGCACCGACACCACCGCCGACGAGCTGATCGCTTTCGTCCGCGACCGGGTGGCGGGCTACAAGGTGCCGCGCTCGGTGGATTTCGTCGACGACTTCCCCCGTGATCCAGCCGGCAAGCTGCTCAAACGCCTGATTCGCGACCGCTACTGGGAGGCCTCGGGCACCCGCATCTAGAATCGGATGGCGATGGGCGAGCTTGACGGAACCGTGGCCCTGGTCACTGGCGCCTCCAGCGGGATCGGAGAGGCGACCGCCAGGTCGCTGGCCAGGGAGGGCGCGGCGGTGGCGATCGCCGCCCGCCGGCGCGAACGCCTCGAGGCCCTCGCCGCCGAGATCGAAAAGGCCGGCGGCAAGGTCCTCATTCTGGAGGCCGACGTTGGCGACCGTGACCAGGCGCAGGGCGTGGTCGAGCGGACCGCTGCCGAGCTCGGCCGGCTCGACACGCTGGTCAACAACGCCGGCGTCATGCTGCTGGGCCAGGCGGTGGGCGCCCCCATCGAGGAGTGGGAGGAGATGGTGCGAGTCAACCTGATGGGCCTGATGCATTGCGCCCATGCCGCCCTCCCCCACCTCCTCAGCGCCGCGGAGTCGTCGCCCCGCAAGGTTGCGGACATGGTCAACATCGCCTCCACCGCGGGGCGGGTCGCCCGAGTCGGCAGCGGCGCCTACAACGCGACCAAGTTCGGCGTCGTCGCATTCAGCGAGTCGCTACGGCAGGAGGTGACCCAGCGCCATGTTCGGGTCTCCGCGGTTGAGCCCGGCGCGGTCGACACCGAGCTGCCCAGCCACAACCGGCCCGAGGTGCAGGAAGCGATCGGCCGGCGCTTCGGCGAAATCGTGAGGCTCAGCTCCAAGGACATCGCCGACGTCATCAGCTACATCGTCACCCGGCCCCCGCACGTCGCCATCAACGAGATCCTGGTCCGGCCCACCGAGCAGCGGGATTAGTCATGTCGCCGCCCTCCGCGGTTGGCAAGCGCCCGGAGCTGGACGTGGTCGGCGTGCCGGAGACGAGCCTGGCCGCCGACCAGCTGCGGGGGCTACCTCGCGATGTCCCCCCGGGACCGTGGCACGTCGAGGGCAGCGCGGTGGTCTGGGCATGTCGTCCCAGGCCGGCGCTGCTCGACGCCCTGCCGCCGTCTCTCCGCGACCTGCGACCGCTGGCGGTTGTGGGCTGCCTGGTGCACTACTATCTGACGCCGGTGGGACCGTATGACGAGGTGGCCGCCGTTGCCATCCTGCGTGACGGCCGACGCCGGGTCGCGCATGTGCCGTTCATTGCTGTCGACTCGGCGGCCAGCCTGGTTGGCGGGCGGGTCAACTGGTCGCTACCGAAGGCGATGGCGGCCTTCGACGGCCGCCCCGCCGCCGGCCAGGCCATGATGGCCAGCGGTCCAGGCTGGTCGGTCCGGGCCACGGCGTGGGCGATCGGGCCATCCCTGCCGTTCCGCTCCGGTACCCGCCTGCGCCAGGAGGCGCCGTCGGGCGAGGCTGGCGAGACGCTGGCGCGGTTCCGCGGGCGAGGCCGCGTCGGACGCATCCTGGTCGAGGTCGGCGGATCAGACAGCCTGCGCGGCTGGCTGCCCTCGGGGACCTTCCCGGGGTTTATCGCCCATCGGTCGCGGGGAACCTTCCCGGTACCAACCCGGCCCGCCTGACCGCAGCCGGACCACGGGCCCAGCGAGTACGATCCGTCCGTAGTCACAGCCGGGGGGAGGAGGAATTGGAAACATGGGAACCGAGCAGTACCACGAGCCGCCAGGTGAGCTGTCGCCGGAGATCCGTACCTTCGCCCGCGTGATCGCCTCGCTCCAGGAGGAGGCCGAGGCCATTGGCTGGTACCAGCAGCGGATCTCGATCGAGCCGGAGTCTGAGGCCCGGGCGATCATGCGCAACGCCCAGCAGGAGGAGTTCAAGCACTTCGCCATGGCCCTGGAGTACCTGATCCGGCGCAAGCCGAAATGGCGGGTTGCCCTCCAGGATGTCCTGTTCAAGGAAGGCGACATCGTCGAGCACGGCGAGGAAGCCGAGAAGGATGAGGAGAAGGTGCCCGACTGAGTCGCGAGCCCGTGCCAACGGGGGCGCCCACCGCCCTCACTGCTATCCTTGACAGCAACACGTCCACTTTGGACTGACCTATACGTCTCCAACGTTCCTTGAGCCCGGCGCCGCCGGTGTCCGTTGCAGCCGATCGACATCTCAAACTCAAGGACCTTGGAGAAGTGAATGACTGACAGTTTCGCGTCGCTCGGATTGAGCGCGCCCACCCTGGACGGCCTGCGCCGGATGGGCATCGATACCCCCACCCCAGTGCAGGCCCAGAGCATCCCCCCGCTGCTGGAAGGCAGCGACGTCCTGATGCAGGCTCCGACCGGCAGTGGCAAGACGGCCGCCTTCGTCATCCCCCTGGTGGAGCTGTGTGAAGAGCTGGCCGACAAAACCCGCACCGTCGGCCTGGTGCTGTGCCCCACCCGCGAGCTCGCCACCCAGGGCGCCGATGTCGCCGACAAACTGCTGGAGCCGCACGGCTACCGTTCCGCCTGCCTCATCGGCGGGGTCGGCTATGACAGCCAGCGGATGCAGCTGAAGCAGCACCCGCAGATCGTGTTCGGTTCCCCCGGCCGCGTCCTCGACCACATCTGGGAGGGCCGGCTCGACGTCTCCCGCCTGGCCGTGGTGGTGATCGATGAGGCCGACGAGCTCCTCGACCAGGGCTTCGCCCCCGAGGTGCTGAAGATCCTGTCGCTGCTGCCCTCTAAGCGGCAGACGGTGCTGGTCTCGGCCACGCTTCCAGGCTGGGTCCAGGAGATCGTCCACAGCGAGCTGCACCACCCCGCTCGGATCCACGTCGAGTTCGACCGCGAGGTGGAGGGCACCATCGAGCACACCCTCTACGAAACGACCTTGAAACGCCGCTTCGACGACCTCTGCCACCTGCTGGACAGCGAAGGCGACGGCTCGGCGCTCGTGTTCGGCCGTACCAAGCACGGCGTCCAGAAGCTCTACTCACAGCTGCGCAAGGCCGGGTACAAGGCCGAGGCTATCGAGGGAAACATGCGCCAGGGTCAGCGGGATCGAGCGCTGGACAGCTTCCGCGACGGACACGCGCCGATCCTTGTGGCAACCAATGTCGCCGCCCGCGGCATCGACGTCCGCCATATCGGCCTGGTCGTCAACTACGAGCTGCCGGAGACAGCCGACCTCCTCACCCACCGCATCGGCCGCACCGGGCGAATGGGCTCTGACGGCGTCGCCGTCACGCTCCTGACGCCGGAGGAGGAGCCCAAGTGGCAGCGCCTTCGCCGCGGCGGGGCGCCTGACCTGCCCCGGACTCGTACCTGGACCGCCGAGGAGCGCGCTCACGCTGAGTCCCCGGCGCGGGCTCGCGGTCCACAGGGCCGCCGGCCACGCTGGCAGGGGCGCCAGGCCGTCTAGCCCAACTCCACCAGGCGCCCATCTCGGGCGCTGTCGCGAGCGGCGTCGATTGCCTCCACCACGGCGACCGCGCTTTGAGGATCGACCGGCGGCGGACCACCGCCTCGCAGAGCTTCGGCGGTCAGTTGGTAGAAGCGCGGCCAGTCGCCGCGTTCGGTCTCGACCCGCTGCTCGCCGTTGGTCGTGACCAAACGACCCCAGAGCTCTGGCGGGTCCACGCCCCAGGCAGGGTCGCCGGGCCGCATTCCCGCGCGGAGGGCGTCCTCCTGGATGTCAAGGCCGTGCTTTTCATAGCCGCCGGCCACCCCCAGGAGCCGCACCCGGGCCCCGTGCACGGCGGCGACGGAGCTGGCCCAGAGGTGCGAGACCACACCGCTGGTGTGCTCCAGGGCGATGAAGGCATCGTCATCGACGGTGGCGCCCGGCCGGACCGCGCGAACCTCGCCATACAGCCGGCGCGCCGGGCCGAAGAGGTGGAGCGCCTGGTCGATGACGTGGCTGCCGAGGTCGAGGAGGACGCCGCCGCCCCCGGCCGCCGGGACCTGCTCCCGCCAGGCATCGTCGCGGACCTCGGCGCGAAAGCGCTCGAATCGGGACTCGAAGCGGACGGCTTCGCCAGTCGCGCCCTCCCGTAGGAGGCGCTGCAGGGTGAGGGTATCGCCGTCCCAGCGACGATTGTGGAAGACCGTCAGCAGCAGGCCGCGGCTGGCGGCTGCGGCAGCCAGCCGGCGGGCATCCGCCCCCTGGGCCGCCAGCGGCTTGTCGACAACCAGCGGCAGCCCCGCTTCCAGCGCCGCCAGTCCCACCGCGAGGTGGGTGCCAGTGGGAGAAGCGATGACCACCAGCTCATGGTCGGAGGCGCGGCGCCAGAGGTCGTCGACCGTCGGCAGCACCTCGACGCCGGGGATGTCCTGGCGAGCGCGCCCGGCCCGCTCGGGGCTGGCGCTGACCACCGTGGCCACCCGCATGCCCGAGGTGGCGGCGACCAGCGGGGCGTGAAAGACGGCGCCGCTGAGCCCGTAGCCCACGATTGCGACCCTCAGCTGCGCTTCCACTTCAGCATGGTAGCCGGGAGCTCCAGCCTCCGCGCTTGACCTAGAGGGCGCTTACAGAAGATAGTGATCACACCGTTGGAGGGCGGGACACCAGATAGGCCACTTAGAGGAGGTCCCAGTTTTGATGCGGTGGTGGAAATTGGCAGCGCTCGCGACAGCGGGCATCATGCTGCTGGCGGCCTGTGGCAGCAGCAGCAGCAGCAGCAGCGGTGGCAGCGCCGCGGGTAAGAAGATCGCGCTGCTGCTACCCGAGACCAAGACGGCGCGCTACGAGAGCAAG
>DASZHA010000024.1:0-9219 GCA_035938265.1 Candidatus Dormiibacterota bacterium | reverse complement strand
CACGTCGGAGAGCGTCCGCTCTACCGCCACGTGGCCAGGCTGGCGCGAGAGTGGAACATCCTGGGCAACGTCGGCCTGGTCGCCGGCGCCACCTGGCCCGAGGAGCTGGCCGCGGTCCGCGAGGACTGCCCCGGGATGCCGCTGCTGATTCCCGGGGTGGGAGCCCAGGGTGGCGACATCGCCGCCGCCATCAAGGCGGTGGCCGGCAGCGAGGGCGACCAGCCGTTCCTGCTGTCCTCCTCCCGCGCGATAGTCAACGCCAGTTCCGGCGCCGACTTCCAGGAGGCCGCCTCGGGCGCCGCCCACGACCTGCGCGAACGCATCGCCGCCGCTCTCTAGAATTCGCTGATGCCTCACGCCGTGGTGGCCCTCGAGGGCCACGTCATCGACTCGCTGGCGCTGCCCAAGGTCTGGGACACGATCATGGACCTGGGCGGCGACTTCGACGTGGAGGAGTTCCGCGTCGGCAAACACAAGGACGAGACGTCGTACGTGCAGCTTTCGGTGCAGGCCGACTCTGACGAGGTGCTCGGGGAGATCCTCACCGCCATCCAGCAGTACGGCGCCGCCCCCATCGACCAGGCCGAGGCGCGCCTGGAGCCGGTCCAGCAGGAGGGGGTGTTCCCCAAGGATTTCTACTCCACCAGCAACCAGCCCACCGACGTCCGCGTCGGGGCCAAGTGGCTGGAGGTGGAGAACATCGAGATGGACTGCGGCGTCGCTGTAGACGGCGAGCGCGCCTACTGCCTCCCCGTGGATGAGGCCCGCGCCGGCCAGCAGGTCGTCTGCGGCTACCAGGGGATCCGGATCCGTCCCCTGGAGCGCGCCCGCGACCGCGAGCTGTTCGGCTTCATGCAATCGCAGGTCTCGGCGGAGAAGCCCAAGAAGCTGGTCATCAGGGAGATTGCCAGGACCATGCGCCAGATCCGCGAGGACGGCGGCGACATCCTCTTCGTCGGCGGTCCCGCAATCGTCCACACCGGGGCCGGGCGCTACCTCAGCTCGATGATCAAGGGCGGCTTCGTCCAGGTGATCTTCGCCGGCAACGCGCTGGCGGCCCACGACATCGAGTCGTCGATCTTCGGCACCTCGCTGGGAATCAACCTGGAGTCAGGCCTCGGCGCCGAGCACGGCCACGAGCACCACATCCACGCCATCAACGAGGTGCGGCGCGCGGGGTCGATCAAGGCCGCCGTGGAAGCGGGCGTGATTACCCAGGGCGTGATGTACGAAGCCGTCAAGGCGGGCGTGGACGTCGTGCTGGCGGGCTCGATCCGCGACGACGGTCCCCTTCCCGACGTCATCACCGACATGATGGTGGCGCAGAAGCGCATGCGCGCGGCGATCCACCAGCACGACATCCGGCTGGCGTTACTGATCGGCACCATGCTGCACAGCATCGCCACCGGCAACCTGCTGCCGGCGACGGTGCGCACCGTGTGCGTGGACATGGAGCCTTCCGTGGTAACCAAGCTGACCGATCGTGGCTCCTTCCAGACCATAGGCATCGTCACCGACGTCGAGTCGTTCCTGCGCGAGCTGGCTGCCGACCTCGAGTCGGGATGACTGACGGCAGCCGCGAGCCGCTGCTGCTGACGCACCCGGCCTCGCTGCTACACCAGGCCCCGGGCCACCCGGAGAGCCCAGAGCGGCTGATAGCCATCGAGGCGGCGATTGCCGCCGACCCGGAGCTCGGCGCCCTTCCCCGGGCCCAGGCTGACCCTGTGGCGCTGAGCCTGGTCGAGAAGGTGCACCACCCGGGCTACGTCGCCAGCATCGTCGACGCCGGCCGGCAGGCGGATGAGGAGCGCATCGGCGGCTGGCTGGATGCGGATACGTGGATCGGGCCGGGGTCGCTGGAGGCGGCGATGACCGCGGCCGGGGCGGCCGTCGAAGCGGTGCGGCGGGTGCTGGCGGGCGACAACCTGAGCGCCTTTTCGCTGACCCGCCCGCCCGGGCACCACGCCACGGGCGATGTGGCCATGGGGTTCTGCCTCTTCAACAACATCGCGATTGGGGCCCAGGCCGGGCTCGACGCGGGGCTGGAGCGGGTGGCGATCGTCGACTTCGACGTCCACCACGGCAACGGGACCCAGGACATCTTCTACGAGCGCAATGATGTCTACTACATGTCCTGCCACCAATGGCCGCTGTACCCGGGCACCGGGCGCCATAGCGAGCGGGGGAGGGGAGAGGGGGTCGGCTACACCCTCAACGAGCCGATGGCCGCCGGCGGCGGCGAGGCGGAGTACCTCCAGGTCTTCGACGACCGTTTCGCCCCGGCGCTGCGCCAGTACCAGCCCGACCTGCTGATGCTGAGCGCCGGTTTCGACGCCCACGAGCACGACCCGCTGGCCAACATGCGCCTCACCACCCCCAGCTACGGTGTCCTCGCCGAGCGGATCCGGGGCTGGGCGGAGCAGCTGTGCCGCGGCAGGTCGGTCTGGTGCCTCGAGGGCGGATACGACCTCGAGGGCCTCTCGGGAAGCGTGGTCGAGGTGCTGCGCCATCTGCGCGGTCAAACGTAAGAGCCGAACTCAGGCGGGGTTGACACCCCGGGATTGCCCCTCAGAATGGCCCTTATCCCCATGTTTCCTCGTACTGATGTTCGCCATGCCCTGAAAAAGGTCGCCCTCGGCCTTGTGGCCGTCACCACGATGTCGCCAGCACTGCTGGCGCCGCTGCCCGCGCGTGCCGACTCGATCCAGGACCAGCTGGCGGCGCTGCAGGCCCAGGAGGCTGGCCAGAAGGCGACCCTGGGGCAGCTGAACGGCCAGCAAGCCTCGGCCCGGGCGATCCTGGACCAGCTCCACGGCGACCTCGGCTCCAAGCAGAGCGACTACGGCCAGGTCCTGGCCCAGGCCCAGGACCTGGATGACCGCATCAAGGGCTTCGAGGCCCAGGAGAACACCCTGCAGACCGAGCACGATATTCACGTCCAGAGCTTCGCCCTGGAGGTCCGCACCCTGTACAAGGCGGGGCCCGGCAGCTGGCTGACCTTCATCTTCAGCGCCGGCAGCTTCTCCGAACTGCTCGACCGCCTCGTCTACCTGACCCGGCAAAGCCGCGCCGACTACGAGAAGGCGCAGCAGCTCAAGGCCGAGCGTGAGGCGCTGGCGGCCCAGCGCGAAAAGACGGCCCAGCTGCGGGCGGCGCTGGCGCCGCTGCTGCAGGAGCTGGCCCAGAAGATGGCGGACGCCCAGAACGCCTTCGACGCCCAGGCCAGCGTGACGTCCGACCTGGAGGCGCGGCAGCGCGCCCAGCTGGCCGCCCTGCGCGGCACCCAGAACAAGGAGCGCGAGCTGGAGGCGGCGCTGGCCGCGGCCGAGGCAGCCGCCAACGCCGCGGCGCAGAAGGGCAACGGCCGCTCCTATGGTCCCGTTTGCCCGGCGGCGCCGGCGGGACTGGTTAGCATCTGCGGCCACGGTTGGGGCCACGGCGTCGGCCTGGCCCAGTACGGAGCCCTGGGCATGGCGCAGGCGGGCATGAGCTGGCCTCAAATCATCGGCAACTTCTACAGCGGCACCTACATCGGCGGCGTTCCCAATGAGACCGTTCGCGTCTTCCTGACGGGAGCTGGTCGGACGGTCACGCCGCGAGGGTCGTCCGCCACCATCCAGGACACCGCCGGGAACAACCTCGGCAGCATCGGCCAGGACCAGGGGGTCAACTTCACCCCCAACGGGGACGGCAGCGTCAGCGCCAGCTGGCCCGGCGGGAGCGCCTCGGGTAGGCCGCTGCGGCTGGTGCCCAGCGGAGGCATCTTCCAGGTCTCGGGCACCAACCGCCGTTACCGAGGCGACGCATGGGCTGACAACTCATCGGGCTTCCGCATCGTCAACCACGTCGACACCGAGAGCTACCTCCAGGGGCTGTCCGAAGTGCCCTCCAGCTGGCCGCTCAACGCGATCGAGGCGCAGATCGTGGCCGCCCGGACCTACGCGCTCTACCACCTCGGCGGTGGCGCCTATGACCTCGACGATGGCACCAACTCGCAGGTCTACAACGGCGTCGACCGCGAGACCGCCGCCCAGAACGCTGCCGTCAACGCCACCCGCGGCCAGGGCATCTTCTACCAGGGCAACATCATCTCGGCCGTCTACTCATCTAGTGACGGCGGCCACACCCAGTGCGCCAGCGCGGTGTGGGGGAATGGGGACAATCCCTGCACGCCGCCGTACCTGCGGGGCGTGATCGACAACTACGACGTCTCCCCGCTGCACACCTGGTACACGCCGCCCCACACCTGGGCCCAGATCCAGGCATACCTCGGGTCCACCTATAACGCCGGCGCCTGCGGCTCTCTCACCGGCCTCGACCTGTCCGACCGCGACGCCTCCAAGCGCCTCAACCACGTTCGCATGGTCGGGACCTCCGGAACCTGTACGGTCACCCCGGGCGCGTTCATCCGCGCCATCAACGCCGGGTCGCCGGCTGACTTTATCGTCTATGGCGATATGTTCGGCACCACCCCGGGGAACCGTGCCTGGCCTTACTGGTAGGCGTCTTCTCGCCGCCGTAGGCCTGGGCTTCTTCGCCGGCCTATCCAGCGGCCTGCTCGGAATCGGGGGAGGCATCATCATGGTGCCGGGGATGACGGCGCTGCTGGCGATGTCGCAACGCCGTGCGGTGGCGAACTCGCTGCTGGCGATAGTCCCGATATCGATCGTTGGCGTCGCCGTCTACTACCTGGGCAGCGGCCACCCCCAGGTCGACCTGCGGCTGGCCGCGGTGCTGGCTGTCGGCGCCGTCATCGGCGCGCCGCTGGGGGCCGCCGTCGCCTACCGCGTGCCGGAGCGAGCACTTCGGGTCACCCTCGGCGCGCTGGCGATCCTGGCGGCCGTCAGGCTCCTCCTGCCTTGACCGGCCCGGAGGTCGTCATCGCCCTGCTGACCGGGCTGGTCGCGGGCGCGATCTCGGGCGCGCTCGGCGTCGGTGGCGGCGCGATCATGGTGCCCGCCATGGTCCTGCTGCTTGGCGCGGGCCAGGAGACCGCCCAGGGCACGTCGCTACTGGTCATCCTGCCAACGGCGCTGGCGGGGGCCTACTCCCATTTCCGGCGCGGCTCGCTCGATTTCAACCCCACCTGGATCATCGGTTTGGTGGGCGCGGCGGCCGCCGCCGGGGGCGCCTTCATCGCCCTCCACCTCGGCAGCTCGACGCTCCGTATCGTCTTCGCGGTGTTCCTGGTGGTGATGGGCCTGCGGGAGATCCTGCGCCGCTCCGCGGCCGTCGAGGAGCCTGCGTCGAGCACCCGTTCGTAGATCGATTACGGCCGTTCTTGCGTCATCGTCCCGGGGGTTTGCGCCCCCTGTCAGCCGGGAGGTATGGTAGTCGGATCGTCGGGCGCCGGCCACATCGGGGGCCCCCGCGGGGAAATAGGAGGATCGGAATCTTCATGGCTTTTGAGGACATCACGCTGCGCTGCCGGGATTGCTCGGCCGACTTCATCTGGACGGCCGGGGAGCAGAGCTTCTTCCAGGAGAAGGGCCTGCTAAACCAACCCCAGCGCTGCCCCGAGTGCCGGTCGGCGAAGAAGATGCAGAGGCTTGGCGCGCGGCGAATGTTCGACGTGGTTTGTGCCGACTGCGGCACCTCGACCCAGGTACCGTTCGAGCCCCGTGAGGGCCGGCCGGTGTACTGCAGCGACTGCTTCGAGCGCGTGAGGGTGCACGCCCACTAGACCGACTGCCCAGGGCCCGCGGTCAATTTGAGGGGAGGGGACGGTTTTGCCGATGAGGGTCGAAGACCCGGGAAGTCTATCCGGGCCACAACCCCCGCCGGGCCAACCGCCGCTGCCGGCTGACCAGCCTCCGACAGGACACCACGACGTCGCCGGCGACGTCGGCGGGGAGGTGGTCGGTGACGTGGCCAGCGGCGGCCTGGGTTGTCTTGGCGACATGCTCAGCGGCTGCGATTGCAGCGGCCTGAGCTGCGTCCTGGTGCTGGGTGCCGCGGCGGCGACGGCGGGGCTTGTGCTCTATCGGTCGATTGATCTATCTCAGCGCACAAGAGAAGGGGATTAGCGATGCCAATGAGGGTCGGTGACACACCCGAGGGAGGAACCCCCGACGCCGGCGCCGCACCGGTGCCGGGCGCGCCTATAGCTGAAGACCCGGAAGCGGCCAAGAAGAAGAAGGGAGGCGACGATGGCGTGCTGGAGGACGCCGCGGAAGCCGCGGGCTGGGGCTGCGCGATCCTGTCCTGTTTCGACTGCCTGTCGGTGCTGGCGATCAGCGCGGTGACGACCGCATTGGTGGTCGAGCGCGCACGTCGGAAGCGGAGGCTGGCGGAAGACCTGTAGCCGTCAGCGGCGCCGGTTGCCGCTGTGGAAGTCCTTGTGCACCTGGCGTAGCTGGGGGTTGGTGACGTGGGTGTAGACCTGCGTCGTCGCGAGGTTGGCGTGGCCCAGCATCTCCTGGACCGACCGCAGGTCGGCGCCGTTGAAGAGCAGGTCGGTGGCGAACGAATGACGCAGGGTATGGGGCGTGGCCTTGATGCCAAGCCCTGCCAGCCGGACGTACTTGGCCACCATGCGCTCGACTGAGCGAGCGCTGAGCCGCCAGCCGGCGCCGTCCATCGCGGCACGGCCGGCAGCGGTGGTCTCATCGGCGGCGTGGCCCCGGTAGCGGATGAAGAGCGGCTTGAAGCGGTCCTTGCGCATCCCGATGTAGGCCTTGAGGCTGTCAGCCGCGGCGTCGGTCATGAAGACCACGCGGGGCTTGCGGCCCTTGCCGATGACCGCAAACTCGCGGCTTTCGAAGTTCATCTGCTCACGGTCGAGCGCCACCAGCTCCGACACGCGGAGCCCGGTCGAGAACAGCAGCTCGAGGATTGCGCGATCTCGCATCCCCGGCTCGTCGGTGGCGTCGACGGCGCCCAGCAGGCGCGTCACCTGGCGGGAGTCCAGGAACTTGAGGCTGCGGCCGCCGCCCTTGCCCAGCTCGATGCGGTCGGGTGCGAGGGCGTCCTCGCCCGAACGCGTCAGGAACCGCAGCAACGACCGCAGCGCCACAAGGTATGACGTCTGCGTCCCGCGCGCCAGGTTGCGGTGGGTGGTGGGGGACACGTAGCGGTGGAGGTGGACCCGGTAGGAGCGCGCCTTGTCCGCGGTCAGCTCCTCGGCGGAGCCGATGCCCTCGGTGACCGCCCAGGCGGTGAAGTGGTCGAGGTACTGCTGGTACATCCGCACTGTCAATGGCGACAGGTTGCGATCTACCTCGCAGTGCTCGAGGAAGGCTCGGACCTGGTCGTGAAGACGTGTGGAGGACATGACCGCCCACAGTGTAGAGCGGGGGATGCCATTTTGCGACGTTTTGGGGGGAGTTGGTCTCTGGCGCGAAGCTACTCGCCCATGTCCTCCTGGAAGAAGCGAACCGGGGCTTCGGTCGGTGGCAGGGTGCGGTCGCCAATGGCCGCGACGAGCAGCAAAAGCGTCGAGATCACCATCGTGATGGCCGCGGCGCCGGCCAAGATGACGTTGCGGCTGTCGACGTCGCGGAAGCTGAGCGAGACCGCGGCCACGTACAGCATGGCCAGCGTGAAGATAATGGTGAGACCGATGGCGTGGGGCGCCCAGGCAAGGCTCAGCGACCGGCGAGCGTGGTGGATCATGCCGATGATCGGTAGCGGCGCCCAACCAATAACGAAGCAGGCAATGCTCACGGGGACGGCGTAACGGCCGATGTCGCAGCTGATGTCGCAGAAGGCGGGGTTGACGATGCTGAGGAATATGAAGAACATGCGGGCGCTGAGGAAGAAGGCGAACCCGCCCGCCATCCAGCCGAATATCTCCGCAATGCGGAGCACGCTGCGCCGCATGAGTAGAGCTTAGACCCAGCCAGTACCGGCGCCGCGCCCCCCGTGCGCGGATGGCAATCGCTGGTGGGGTGCCCGGGGGCAAGCGAACATGTGTGCGCTTCCGGTAATCTTGCGCCATGGCGTACCTCGAGGTGTTCCAGGAGCAGTACCGCGAGGTCTATGGCGCCCTGCTGGAGGTCATCGCGAGCCTGCCGGCCGAGGCCATGGATTGGCCGCCATATACCAATGCCAACTCGATAGCGGTCCTGGTTACGCACATCCTGGGCAACCAGCTGGAAACGCTGCGGACGGTCAGCGGCGTGCCGACCGACCGGAACCGGGACGCCGAGTTCCGGGTCCAGGGAGCCTCCTCAGACAGCCTCAGAGACCTGGTGGTCGGGGCGGAGGCCGTGATGGCGCAGCTGACGCCTCAGATCACGTCTGAGCAGCTCGAGGCTATGATCCGTCGGCCGTCGGCGAGCACCAGCGAGGCGCGCACCGGCCTATACCACCTAAACCACAGCATCGCCCATGCCAGGGAGCACCTGGGGCAGATCTGGATGACCAGGGACCTCTGGAGGGCCAAATCGGGCGCCTAACGCCTGGCCCCATGTAGAAACGTCGTAAAAGATACAATTTACGACGCTACGCGGATTCGGGCTCGGGTCGTCAAAGGCCAACCTTGGCCTCCCCCACGCCGATGAAGCAGGGGCAAAGAGCTGTGAGCGGGCGCTCCCATGGCCAGCGACGACCTCCAGCCGCGCCACCCGGGATCTGATAGCGCCGAAGACGGCGCGGCAGCGATGCCAACCAAATGCCTGAAGAGCCGGCCAGGGCCGTCCCCTTGCGCCCCACCGGGACCCTCAACGGGCCGAACGCCGCTACGACAGGTTGTCAGTAACCCTTGGGCAGCAGGCTGATCTTGGCGTTGATGCCGACGATCACACCCAGGACGATGAGGACCACCGCCAGCACCACCAGGAAGATCAGGTCCCAGGGCAAGGCCTCGAACCGCACCTGCCAATCCGGCTTGGGCTTGAGGGCGCCCTCCGGCGCCCAGCCGCAGATGGGACAGGCGCCACCCGTGTACTGGGGATCGAAGTCCCAGTCGTCGAGGTCGCAGTGGATCTTCCGCGGCGCCAGGCGGGCCTCCGCCACCGCGCTCATGCGCTCTCCTCGGCCAGCGCCCGCCGGCGGTTGTAGATCGTCGTCGCCGCGGCAGCGAAGACGATCAGCTCCCAGAGGAAGAACAGCAGCGCAAACGGCAGCGAGCCGATTGGCAGGAGCGCGCCCGACGCGCTTGAGCCGGCGCCGCCGGCCCGGCTGGCGCGGTTGGGCAGGCTGCTCGGCGCCCCACCGGTGTAGCCTGCACCCGAACCCGAGCCGCCACCAAACGTGTCGTTGATGGCACCGGCAACC
>DASZHA010000023.1:0-13436 GCA_035938265.1 Candidatus Dormiibacterota bacterium | reverse complement strand
AGTTCCGTGGAATGTGCTGCCGCCGTACATGATCACGGTCTTGGTGTAGCCCCCGCCCGCGGCGCTGTAGTCGGTGAGACCGCCGCTGATCGTCGCCCTGCCGTTGACCAACTCACGGTGGATTATCACCAACGGGTCACTGGTGCTGGTGCGGCGGACGCCGTCAAGGTTGAGGACGTGGTTGGTGCCCACCATCCGAAAGCCGACCAGGATCTCGGGCCGACCGTCGCCGGTGATGTCGGCGCTCTTCGCGGTGATCCCAGTGAAGGACCCGCTGTCGCCAATGGCGTACAGCGACGTGACCCAGTTCCCGGTTGTGCCCTTGAGGATCGAGATCCGTTTGCTGTTGTCGGAGATTTTGTGCTCGATCACCCACGCCATCGATTGGTCGGTCGTCCCGCCAAGGACAACGATCGTGCACTCATCGTTCATCCATCCCGTGTGATGCCAGTTGAGGCCACTCGGTCCGCAACCAGGACCGCCGTTGGCTCCCCAGTTGACCGCGCTGCCGTCATCAGGGGCGGTACCACTCTTGAGCACGGCGCCCTGGGGTCCGATTGTCGGGGCTCCCGGCGAAGGCACCCCGGCGCTGGACGGAGTTGGGCTCAGCGAGGGCGACGGGCTGGGGCTGATGTCCGGGCTAGGCGACGGCGAAACCGTCGCGCTTCCGCTGGCCGTCGTGTTTGACGTCGTCTGGTTGCGCGGGAGGAAAAGGAACAGGCCGAGAAGCACCAGGAGGAGGACCAGGACCCCCCCGATGATCAGCTGGTTGCGTCGGACCTTGAGGAAGGCCGGCATTGACCCGGAATGTTAGTCGATCCATTACTCTGCTCGGTTATGGCTGACGAGCAGCTGGACAACCCCCTCCGAGGCAGGGCACGCCACGCCGCCCTGGAGGCGATGGAGGCCCTGGAGGACGCGATCTACGGGATCATCGCGGTCTTCCTGCTCGTCGGCGGCGCCCTGCTGCTGTTTGGGGCGGCCTACCTGTTGGTCGAGCACTTCACCATCGACGGGATCAAGGACACCGTCGTCACCACCCTCGACCAGGCCCTGCTGGTGTTCATGGTGGCCGAGCTGCTCCACACCATCCGCATCACGCTGCGGGACAGGTCGCTGGCGGCCGAGCCGTTCCTGATCGTCGGTCTCATCGCCGGCATCAGGCGGATCCTGATCCTGACCGCGCGCAACGAGGACGTCTCCGACCCACAGAAGTTCTTTTTCTTCTGGGTGCAGCTGCTGCTGCTTACCGTGCTCGTGCTAACCATGGTCATCGCGGTGTTTGTCTGGCGCAGGGCGTTCCCCCGCGGCGAGAAAGGCGACTAGCGCCGAAAGGCGTCCCGGCCCCGATAGACGGCGCGGCTCCCCAACAGCTCCTCGATCTTCAGCAGCCGGTTGTACTTCGCCACTCGTTCCGAGCGCGACGGTGCACCGGTCTTGATCTGGCCGGTGTTGAGCGCGACTGCCAGGTCGGCGATGGTGGTGTCCTCGGTCTCGCCCGAGCGGTGGGACATCACCGCGGTGTAATCCGCCTTGTCCGCGATGCGGACGGCCTCGAGGGTCTCGGACAGCGTCCCGATCTGGTTGACCTTGACCAGGATGGAGTTGGCCACACCTTTTTCGATGCCCTCCAGTAAGCGCGCCGGGTTGGTGACGAAGAGGTCGTCGCCGACCAGCTGGATCCTGTCTCCAAGGCGGTCGGTGAGTGTCTTCCAGCCATCCCAGTCGTCTTCGGCCAGCCCATCCTCAATCGACACCACGGGGTAGGCCTCCACCCACTCGGCCCATAGATCCACCATCTCGGCGCTGCCAAGGACCCGGCCCTCGCCGTCGAGGTGGTACGCGCCCTCCTTGTAGAGCTCGCTGGTGGCGGGGTCGAGGGCGATCGCCACGTCCTCGCCGGGCCGGTAGCCGGCCGCCTCGATGGCGCTGACGAGGAACTCCATGGCCTCGCGATTGGACTTGAGGTCGGGGGCAAATCCGCCCTCGTCGCCCTGGCCGGTGCTTAGCCCGGCTTGGTGCAGGGCCGCCTTGAGCGCATGGAAGACCTCGGCGCCAGCACGAAGCGCTTCGCCGTAGGTGGGTAGTCCCACCGGCGCGATCATGAACTCCTGGAAGTCGACGTTGCTGTCGGCGTGGGCGCCACCATTAATGACGTTCATCAGCGGCACCGGGAGCGTCACGCCCTGCCCGCTCCCGACGTGGTCGAAGAGCTCCTTGTCCACGGCGGCAGCCGAGGCATGAGCCGCGGCCAGGGAGACACCGAGGATGGCGTTGGCGCCGAGCCTGCCCTTGTTGGGGGTGCCGTCGAGGGTGCGCAGCGCGTCGTCAAGACCGCCCTGGTCGGCGGCGTCACGCCCGGTAACGGCAGTGGCAATCTCGCCATTGACGTTGGCCACCGCTTTGAGCACGCCCTTGCCCCCGTAGCGCCTGGCGTCACCGTCGCGAAGCTCGACCGCCTCGTGGACACCAGTGGAGGCCCCCGACGGGACCTTCGCCACGCCGCGGGCGCCGCCCTCGAGCGCTACCTCCACCTCAATCGTGGGATTGCCACGCGAATCGAGGATCTCCCGACCTTCAATTAGATTGATGGCAGTGGACAACTTGACCTCCTGGCGGGATGGCGTGACCGCCGAGCAAATGCGTGAGATTGATCGCCTGGCCGACGAGCGCTATGGCATTTCCAGCTTCGTGTTAATGGAGGTGGCCGGGCTGGCCGTCGCCCGGGTCGCCCGCGATCTCCTCAGGCCTCCCATCTCCGAGCGGGCGATCGTGATCCTAGCAGGGCCGGGGAACAACGGGGGCGACGGCCTGGTTGCGGCGCGGCGGCTGTTTGGCTGGGGGGCGGAGGTGTCGGTTTTCACGTCCTACCCGCTCGACCATGCCAAGGATCTGTCGGCCCGACAGATCACCGTCGCCACCGGCGCCGGGGTTTCGGTCGAGGCCTGGGAGGTCGACGAAGAAGAGGACGACTTCGACGGGCCCGGCGAGATCGAGGAGATCGAGGCCGACGACCAGGTCAGCGCCGACGCCTCGGACCTGCAGACCTACGACCTGATCATCGACGCCCTGCTCGGGTTCGGCGTCCGCGGCGACCCGCGGCCGCCGGTGTCGGGGATGATCGAAGCGGCCAACGAGTCGGGAACCCAGATCCTGGCGGTCGACCTGCCGTCGGGGCTGGACGCAACCAGCGGTCAGCCGCAGGAGCCCTGCATCGAGGCCCGCGCCACCGCCACCCTGGCGCTGCCCAAAACCGGCCTGCTGGCGGAAAACGCCGCCAGCCACGTGGGACAGCTCTACCTGGCCGATATCGGCGTTCCCCTGCCTCTCTTGCTGGACCTCGGAGTCGACCCCGATGGCCTCTTCGCCGAGGACGACATCATGCGCCTCACTTAATCTCCCTGTTGACCGCACAGGAGCTGCCGTCTACACTCACCTAAACGTCTCTCACTACGTCCTTGCAATGAATGAACTTAGCCTCGCGCTAGACGTGCAGAGTGCACACCACCTTGGTTTCGAGGAGCTCTTCACGGAGCACTTCAACCAGGTCTTCAGCTATGAGATGCGCCTCGTCGGTGACCTGGCGATCGCGCACAAGCTGAGCGAGGAGACCTTCGCCGAGATGGCCCGCTACTACCGCGGCGGCAAGGTCCCCAACGAGCCACGCGCCCTGCTCTATCTGCTGGCCACCGCGCGTGCCCGCAACCACCTGCGGCACGGCGACCGGCCGGGCCTGTTCCAGCGGCTGTTCTCTCGTTCCGACGATCCGGTGGTGGAGTTCACCGAGGAGGACACCAGCGCCCTCACCAACGACACCGCCCAGCGGGCGATGACCACCCTCGAGTTCAGCTCCCAGGTCATCCTGCTGCTGCATGACTACTGCGGTCTGACATACGACGAGGTCGCGCGCGCCGCCGGCATCGGACGCAGCGCAGTCCCCCGCGACCTGGATCGCGCCCGGCACGAGTTCAAGCAGGCGTACGACTACATAAGCTTCTGATGGGCCGCCGCCCAGCGGAAGAAGGATGACCGCGCCATGAAGAAGTGCCAGCCGCGTCTGCTGACGCCATACCACGATGGCGAGCTGACGAGGGCAGCCCGGGACGAGATCGAGGAGCATCTTCAGAGCTGCCCCTCCTGCGGCGCCATGCTCGACGAGGTCGTGGTTGCCTCTCACAAGGTCCGCGCCATGGGACGCGCCGCCGTGCCGCTCGACGCCCTGGTGCCGGCCGTCGAGGTGTTCGCGGATCGTGCCGGCCTGGACCTGGGCGCGCCTTTGCTGTCCGACACCGTCGAGGTCGCCCGCGAGCCCGCAGCGGTCGTCGCGCCTGTTCCTCCCGCGCCTCCGACGATGGCCGCAACATTCGGGCCTGGCCTGGCTGCTGAGCCCGAAGCAACGACGGAAGCGCTTGCCGCTGAGCCCGAGGCGGCGGACGAGGCTGAGGCGGATGCTGCCGAGGTCGAGGACAAGCCTGTGGCGGCCGCAGATGAGGAGCCGGAAATCGCGGAGGCCGAGGACGAATCGGACGCCGCCGAGCCTGAAGAAACCGATCGTGAGGAAGCCGAGCCTGAGGCTGACGAGACCGAAGGGGCTGCGACCGAGCACCAGCCACCATGGGAGCGCATGCCCCCGCCGGGCGCCCCAGCGATCTCCCGACCCACCACCGCGGCCGCTCCGGGAATCGGGTTGGCTGATGACGACGACCCGATGGACCTGGCGCCGATGCCCCCGGCGCCGACCACGGACACTGAGGCGACCGAGCACCATGGCGCCGAGGACGCCGAGGATGTCGCCGAGCCCGAGGAGCCGTTGACAGCCGCCGACGCCGAATCCGTCCACCATGCTGAGCCGGAGCAGATGGAGCTGGCCGGGCCGGCTGAGCCCGTCGACTTCCACGCCCAGGCCCCCCCGCACGAGCTGAGGCCGCCGTGGCTGGGCGATTCGGACGTCGAGGAGCACAGCCTCGAGGCCGAGGGTCGTGCCGCCGTCGACGACGCCATCGAACACGAAACCGCCGCCGAAACCGGCACCGAAGGGGAGAAGCCCGAAGAGTCGCCCGAATCGGACGCCGAGGCAGTGGCCCCGGAGGCCGAGGCCGACGAGGATGTGGAGCGCGACCTGACCCCGATCGACCCGATCCCCGATCCTGGACCGGTGTCGCCACGACCCGAACCCCGGCTGGAGCCGCCGCCCGAGCCGTGGTCCACGGTTTGGCGCCCCAGCAAGGGCATCGAGCCCGAGCCGCCCTCGGTCGAGCCGGGGCCATCGCCGGAACCGGCGCACGACTTCAAGCCGGCGCCCGGCTTCGAGGCACGTGGCAGCAGCGGGGTGGCCGGCTCCGAGACGCCGCTTCCCGAGGTCGACGAGGCTATCGCCCGGCTCCGCGGCGACCTGCGCGACGGGACAGCCGGGTCCGGTCTGCTCCACCCCACGGCCGAGCCGGCGGAAACCTTCGAGTCACTGTCGGACTACCGGGCCACCCTCGCGGAGCCTCGCGAGAAGCGACGTCCTGTGATCCTCGGTATCGACCTGGGCAAGCCGGCCAACCAAGTCAAGGTGGGCGCCGCGGCAGCGGCCGTTCTCATCCTGGTGCTGGCGGGCACGGCCCTGGCCCTGAACCGGCAATCCACTCGGGGCAGCACCGCCACTCAGACCCACCCGGCGACCCAGGCCTCGTCGGCGCCTCAGACGCAGGCGAGCGTCGCCCCGGCAACCGGGGGCAGCCCCGCAGCCGCTCCGGCGAACAAGGTCCCGCAGCTCAGCGGGGCGGTGACCTCCGGCGCAGGCGGCACCGGGTACACCGCAACCAAGATCCGCACCGGCTCCCCGGGCAGCGGGATCACCCGCCTCGTACTGGACCTGACGGGCGCCGGACCGACGCCATCAGCTCAGCTGGGCCGGGGCCCGGACGGAGCGGTCTACGTGGTGGCGTCGGGAATCAGCGTCGACCCCTCGGTGCTGGGGGCCTTCAAGGGCAGCGGCGCGGTGACCGGGATCAGTCAGCTCGACGGAACTGGGCTCAACCTCAAGCTGGGGCTCAATGGCAGCCCCCAGTACGCCATGATTTACCTGAGCTCTCCAACTCGGCTCGTAATCGACTTCAAGTAGGTTTCTACTGCCGGGGAGCGCCTCGACCGGCATAATCGAGGCATCAAACGCCGCCGACTAGTTCGACGTCCCTGGAGGCTTGCGCCCTCGCTCCTGGTCCTGGGTGCGTTCCTGGCTGGGATTTCGCTGCCCATGGGAGGGGTGGTGACCGCCTCGGCCGCCCCGTGCATCCTGATTCTTTGCCCGCCGACGCCATCCCCGACGCCCACGAAAACGCCGGTGTCCACTCCCCCCGCTTCTCCCAAGACGTCGCCCCATCCAACCAGCCCCGGTGGTGGTGGTGGCGGCGGCGGTAGCGGTGGCGGCGGCGGTGGCCTACCGAATATCGGCGGAGTCATCCAGCCGGGCTCAAGCGACAACATCGTCGGCTCCGTCCCACCGCCACCGGCGCCTCCCAACGTCCAGGCAACCTCGCTGGACGTCAACGCCGACCCGGCCAACCCCACGCCCGGCCAGCAGGCCACCCTGACGATCACCGCCAGCGGTAACCACGGCGTCGACAAGTACGGCGTCAAGGACGTCCAGGTCAACATCGAGCTCAGCAAGTCACCCGGCAGCGACGCCAAGGTCGACCCGACAACCGCCACCACCGACGCCTCGGGCACCGCCGTTGCTAAGTTCACGGCGTCGAAGACCAAGGGGCTGCACTCGATCACCATCTCCGCCGGGACCCTGACCACGCAGTTCAATGTGGACACCCTGGTGGGCAGCTCCGGCGTGCTCGTCCGGGGGCGGCACAGCGGCAACCTCGACCCGTCGCTGGTGACGGCGCCGGCTTTCAACCCATTGCTGATCTTCGCCATCGCTGCCGCCGCCGTGGTGCTCGGCTTCCTCGTCCCGTATCGCCGGCGGCTTGGTGACCTGTGGCCACGGTTCGGTGGGATCTTCGGCGGGCGTCGCGGGAAACCCGAGGGCTACGGCGAGGCCGGCGCGGCCGAGACCGAGGTCTGGGGGACTAGTTCTCCGAGAAAGAGCCGGGTACGACCGTAGCCGGCAAGACCTGCCGCCGAAGCAGGTCCTCCTCACGTCGCAGGATCTTGAGCTCCATTTGCATTCGCGCCGCCGGGCTGTCCGCTTCGAGCAGCTGCTGGCGGGCATCCAACGAGGTCTCCAGGGTCGCCGCCACCAAATAGGCGAGGGCCTCGTCCTCGTCCGGCAGCTCGGGCGGTGCGTCGTCTCCCTCGGCCACTCGGCTGAGGCTGTGCAGGTAGCGATCGAAGGCTCGCAGCAGCACCTGCCGCTGGGCACGCGATACCTCGGCATCGCCCTCGGGCAGGTACTCGATCTCGGCCTGCGCGTAGGGCTTGCCCTCCACCTGCCGCGTGATACGGAAGCGGCTGGCGCCGGTGACCAGTAGGTTCATGCGGCCGTCATCGAGGCGCTCGACATGGGCGATCCGCGCCAGGGTTCCAACCCGGTGGGGCCGGGCTTCGCCGGCAACCTCGCGGCCCTCGCGGATGGCGACCACACCAAAGCTGCTGCCGGCCTCCAGGCAGTCAGCCATCATCTGCTGGTAGCGCTCCTCGAAGACGTGTAGCGACAGCGGCATGTGGGGGAAGAGCACGGTGCGGAGCAGGAACAGGGGGAGCGGTCCGGCCATCGATCGATTCTAGAGCGGCCACCCCTCGGGCTAGAATCGCAGGCCGCGCTGGACGAAGGCGATGGCCGCCTCCTCCGCTGCCGGGGGCATCTCGTCGTCCCATAGTAGGTAGCGCATTGCCATGAAGTGGCCGACCCCGAGCATGCAATAGGCGAGCACCTCGGGGTCGCTATTGGAGATCTCGCCTCTCTCGGCGGCGGCGGCGTTGGACCGCTTGTACGTGTCCGCCAGGTCGGCGTAGAAGCGCCGGTACGTGGTCGGATCGACGCGGTCGCACTCCTGGATGATGCTGTAGATGTGGCGGTGGTGACGAGCCAGGTCGAAGAAGGCTTTGAAGCCCAGCCGCTCCGCCTCGGCATAGGTTGTGGCCGCGGCACTGGCGTCCAGGGTGGCGGCGCGCAGGCGGTGCCCCAGGTCGTCGACGAGGTCGAGGAAGATCTCCTTCTTGCCCTTGAAATAGAGGTAGAAGGTGCCCTGCGCCACGCCTGCGGCGCGGGTGATCTCGGTGACGGAGGCACTGTAGTAGCCCTTGTCGCCGAAGACGGTCTCCGCCGCCTCCAACACCCGCTGACGCGTCGCCTCGCCCCTCGGTGTGCTGGGCGAAAGTGAACGCGCCGTCATGTCGTCATTGTAGGCAGCCGGGGAACCCCTCGTTGTTCCGCGCGATGCGACGATGCTAGAGGCCGTTGGGGAAGTCGAAGCCGGGCGGTGAGACCTGGGTGCCAAGCTCCAGCACGATCTTGGTGTGGGCATCCAGGGTGATGTTGCGAGGGTCGCCGTTGAACTGCTGGCCGTCGACGAAGGCGGTCAGAGAGCCGGCGGGCACGTCGTACACCGCCACCTTGGTGGAGGTCAGTGGCTGGCCCCAAATGTCGAAGAACTGACCCAGCGTGTACTTCGCCTGGGAGGGCGATTCGATGTGAATGATGCCGCTGGTGTCGTGGGTGTGAAGCCAGTAGTAGCACTTCGGCGTCAGGGGGCCGCCGGGAATGCCGACCTGCGACGAGACCAGCTGCGGCTGGCCGTTGAGCAGGATCCAGAGGTGGGCATGGACGTGGTAGACCAGCTGCTCGTGGGTCTCGCATTTGATGCCGTCGACGTCCTGGCCCTGGCCGCCGGAGGCGGTATCGCCAACCCCCGGATCGGGCCCACCAGGGCTGGGCGACGGGCCCGGCTTGGGGCCGTTGGCCGCGAAGTAGGCCAGGATCGCCACCGTCGCCAGGAACAGCAGCACCAGTCCGCCGAGGGGGAAGAGGAAGCGGACCCAGCCCGAGGCGCTGCCGCCAGCGTCGGGCTTGCGCTGGTTTGGTCGGGCGCGGGCAGCCTGCCTGGCTCGCGATTTCCGGCTCAGGCCAGCGTGCCCCCGTCGACCATGACGATGCTGCCGGTGACGTAGCTGGCGGCGTCACTGGCGAGGTAGACGGCGGTGCCGGCAACCTCGTTCCACTCCCCCACCCGGCCCAGCGCGCTCTGGCGCTCGGCCATCTCGCGGATCTCGTCAGTCTCGTACAGGACCTTGGAGAACTTGGTCTTGATCACCGCGGGAGCAATGCCGTTGACGCGGATGCCGTAGGAGCCGAGCTCCTTGGCAAGTGCCTTGGTGAGCATCATCAGGCCGGCCTTGCTGACGCTGTAGGCGGACATCATGGGGTCGGCCCGGAAGCTGGCCACCGAGCACATGTTGATGATCGAGCCGCCGGTCTCGGCCATGGTCTTGTTGACGACGGTCTTGCTCAGGATGAAGGGACCGCGGAGGTTGAGTTCGATGGTCTTGTCCCACGCGGCAACTTCAAGGTCGCGGATGGGCGCGAAGGCGACGTTGGTGGCGGCGTTGTTCACCAGGATGTCGATGCGGCCCTTGTCTCCGACCACACGGTCGACGAGTTCCTCCATCGCCTCCTCGCGGCCGGCGTGGGAGGCGATTGCCGTAACGTCACCGCCATCAGCCTTGATCTCGGATGCCGTCTGGTCGAGCTCATCCTGCTTGCGCGCCGTGATGACCACGCTGGCGCCCTTCTGGGCGAAGGCCTCCGCGATGGAGCGGCCGATGCCGCGACTTCCGCCGGTGATCAGCGCCACCTTGCCGCTGAGATCGAAAATGTCCTTGGCCAAGTCCATCCTCCTGAACCCCGGAACTCTACATCAGGCATAGACAGACGAGCGATGGGGTTCAATAGCTCCAGATGGAAGACATCGTCGTCTACTACGCGCCCTGGTGCGGCGACTGCCGCGTGGCCAAGCGCATCTTCGAGCAGTACGACCTCCAGTACAAGCTGGTCAACGTCGACAACGACATGGACGCGCAGCAGCGTGTGCAGGAGATCAACAACGGCTATCGCAGCATCCCGACGATCCTCTTTCCCAGTGGCCGGGTGGTGGTCGAGCCCACCGGGCCGGAGCTCATCCTCGCCCTGCGCGACGAGGGCCTGATCCCCGTCCCCGGCTGACGCGGCCGCTCAGTCGCGGGCGCGGAAGTTGTAGATCGCTAGCCCCAACATGACCAGGCCGAAGACGAGCACGATGCTGGCCTCCTCAAGGATGGACAACGGCTGCCCGCTGACGGTGATGGCCAGCTTGTCGGTCACCTGGCTGGGCACGCCGGAGCCGCCCAGGATCACGCGACGGATGGGGTCGATGCCGTAGGCCAGCGGGTCGATGCGGGTGAGCACGGTCATCCACGCGGGCAGGCCTGCGAGGGGGAAGAGCGCCCCCGAAAGGAAGAACATCGGCATCATCAGGAAGTTCATCATTCCCTGGAAGCCCTGCATCGATCGCATCCGCGAGGCCAGGGCTACGCCCACCGCCGTCAGCGCGAAGGCGGTGATGAACATCAGCGGGATCAGCTCCAGCACGCTCAATACCGTCAGCTTGACCCCGGCGATAGGCGCCAGCAGCAGCAGGATGCCGCCCTGGATCATGGCCTGAGTGGCGCCGCCGAGGGTCTTGCCGACCGCCACCGCTGAGCGGTTGATGGGGGCGACAAGGATCTCCTTGAGGAAGCCGAACTCGCGGTCCCAGACGATCGACATCGCGCTGAAGATGGAGGTGAAGAGGATGGTCATGCCGATGACACCGCCATATAGGAACTGCTTGTAGTCGAGCCCGGCGCCACCGAAGGCGCCGCCACCGCCGCCGCCCAGGCTGGAGCTCAGTCCGGTGCCGAAGATGACCAGGTACAGCAGCGGCTGCACCAGGGAGACCAGCACCCGGAAGCGATCTCGGGTGAAGCGGAGGAGGTCGCGGTACCAGATGATGTAGACGGCCCGCAGGCTGGCAACGAGGGTGCCGGCCTCAGGGGCGCGGCGCTCGGCGACCTGGGTGCCCAGGGTCTGCTCGGTCATCGCTGCCGCCGTCCGCCCCACATCTGGGCCATGTTGCGCCATTGGTCGAGCTGGCCGGCCGCCTCATCGCGGATGGCATGGCCGGTCAGCTTGAGGAAGACGTCATCGAGGCTGGGCCGGCTCAGCGTCAGGCTCTTCACGGGCGCCGAGAGCTCGCGCACCAGCCGGGGCACGAAGGTGGCCGAGTCGGGCACCTCGATGCGGACCTGGCTGCCATAGACCTGCGCGGCGACATGGAAGGCCCGGTCAACCTCCTCGGCCAGCGCCTCGGCGTCGTCCGCGGTGATGGTGACCACGTCGCCACCGACCTGGGCCTTGAGCTCATCCGGGGTGCCCTGCGCCACGATCTTCCCCTGGTCGATAATCGCGATCCGGTCACTGAACTCCGCTTCGTCCATGTAGTGGGTGGTCATGAAGAGGGTGATGCCCTCGCGCTTGCGCAGGTCGTGGAGGTATTCCCAGATGTGGTTTCGGGTCTGGGGGTCGAGGCCCAGCGTCGGCTCGTCGAGGACGAGGACCTCGGGATGGTGCATCACGCCGCGGGCGATCTCCAGGCGCCGCTTCATCCCGCCCGAGAACGTCTTCACCTGGCTCTTGGCACGGTCGGCCAGGCCGACCATCTCCAGCACCTCGGCGATGCGCTCCTTGCGGACGGCGGCGGGAAGGCCGTAGATGAAGCCGTGGAACTCGAGGTTCTCGCGGGCGGTCAGCTGGTCGTCGAGGGAGGGATCCTGGAAGATCAGGCCGATACGGTGACGGACCGCGTCCGGGTGCTTGACCACGTCCAGGCCCGCCACCTCGACGTCGCCCGCAGTGGGCTTGAGAAGGGTGCAGAGGATGCTGATGGTGGTCGACTTGCCGGCGCCGTTGGGACCGAGGAAGCCGAACACCTCGCCTTCGCGTACGTCGAGGTCGATGCCCTTGACCGCCTCGAACTCGCCGTACTTCTTGACCAGACCGTGAACTTTGATCATCGATCAAGCGTACCCTGCGGCGATGCGACTCTCAGCGGGGTGGATGGTGAAAGGAGGATCAACATGATCGACGGCAAGCCGAGCTACCAGAGGATGGTCGAGAAGGGGCGGCGCGATGGGGCGGCCCTGATCGACGTCGAGCATCGTGGCGCCACCGCGATCGTCACCATGAACGACCCCGCATCGCTCAACCCGCTCAAGGTGTTGTGGTAATGCGTCCTTCAGACCACATGCGCAGCCTGGTTGCCTACAGCGTCTGGGCCAACGACCGGATCGTGGGAGCCGCGAGAGTCCTCCCCGAGGCCGACCTTTCTTCCGACCTCGGTGGTTACGACACCATCCTGGGCACGCTCAACCACTACCTCTGGGCCCAGCAGATGTGGCTTGGCCGCCTGCGGGGCCGCCCCAACATCGACCGCTTGGCGCTGAAGCCGCCGGCGTTGTGGGAGGAGTTCATCCGCGGCGACACCGCCCTCGCCGACTTCGCCGGCCTCCTGGGCGACGGGGACTTTGAGCGAATGATCGACTACCACGACACCAAGGGCATCGCTCATCACCGGACCCTGGGCCAGCTCCTAACTCACGTGGTCAACCACGGCACCTACCACCGCGGGGAGGCGGGCCTGATGCTGACCCGCCTGGGTCGGTCGCCGGGCGACCTCGACTACGTCTACTTCATCCCCGAAGGCGTCTGACCCCGCGCGCTCGTGCGCGCAGGCGCCTTCGACGCCAGGCCACGGCCAAGCATCCCAGGAAGCCGACCCCGGCACCGGCAACGAACCCGCTGGTGGGCAGCGCACCGTTCAGCACCAGGTTGATCGCCGAGGCGGCCCGGCCGCTGTCAGCGACCGCTTGGGCGACGTCGTTGGCGACCACGGGAGCCTGGTACGCCGGTGTGGCCGGCTCGGTGCGAGTCCGCGGGTCGGTCGCGGCGGACCCTGCAGATCCTCCGGACTTGGGGTTTGTCGCCGACCCCTGGCTGACCGGCTGCTTGGGAAGGGTGCCGAGCGCGGTCGACCCCGTGAAAATCGCACTGAACACTATGATCCCGCTGACCGGCCTGCCGGCGCCGCTCCAGGTGCCTGAGGCCGACCAGGCCCCGATCCCAACCTGCCGGAAGGCGCCCATGATCCCGGCCCGGTGGGGCGGAGAGTTGAGCCAGTCCTGGTTCACCCTCGCCGCCGCTTGGGACAGTGGCTGGTTGTTGAAGCCGATGATCTCGCCGCCAGGCTGCATCGGGACTCCCGCGGAAGCAACCGCCCCCATGACGGTGGCGTTGCAGGACGGGACCTGGTGCGAGAAGTAGTTGCGCTCGACCATGTCCTTGGCCCGGCCGTGGATGGCCTGCCCAGGACAAATGCTCACCGTCGCGTCCCTCGCGATCGCCGACATCGTCGAGTTGAGGGTCAGCG
>DASZHA010000022.1:0-2333 GCA_035938265.1 Candidatus Dormiibacterota bacterium | reverse complement strand
CCGCCCGTGGCGCGAGGTGGGTTGGATCTTCAGGGACGGCGATGCACTTGCGATCGAGCGTCAGGGCGATCGCATCCGTACGCGGAGTGCCCGGTTCTCACATCTGAGCGAGGAGTAACAGGCGCAGCCACCCCGGGCCATAGGCGCGGGTGGCTTAGATGGTCGAGCCCGCGTCGCCCCGTGACACGAACGCGTCCGGAGACAACGGATCAGCGACTGCAGCGATCCCGGACTCGACTTCGGGCGAAGTCGCGGGGGACTGGGACGGGTCATCGGCGTGGTGCGTATGGAGCCACTCGCGCCAGCGCACGCGCGCGCGAATGAGGATGACAATGCCGGCGACGACCAACAGAACACCCGCCACTTGGACGAGATCCGATCCGATGCCGGCTTCACCGAGCCAGAGGTGCTCGTCGAGGGCGCGCTCGATACCCCAGAGGATCATCCCGGTGCCGATGACAACGCCTGACGGATAGCCGATGCGGCGAGTGCCGTCGGGCCAGCGGTCGAGGCGGCGTTCGATCGCGATGAGGACGAGGAATACCGCGAAGTCCTCCAGCGCCTGGAAGATGGGCACGGGGAGGCGCCTACCTGGTTGCCCGGCGTAGTACATGGCGAACCACTGGTGCGACGGGTGACCACCGCCCGCGACCATCAGTTGAGGGCCGACCAGGCGACCCATGGCCCAGCAGGCCATGAGGACGGGGGCGACCAGATCGAGGGCGCGGCCGAGCCGGAGCTCGGGGCAGCGGCGCCGGGTGAGGATCACGCCGGTCGGCACGGCGAAGAGCAGGCCGCCGAAGGACGAGAGCCCGCCCTGCCAGATGGCGAGGATGTCGCCGGGATGCGCTGAGTAGTAGCCCGTGTTCGTCACGACGTGGAGGACGCGGGCCCCGATGACGGCGGCCAGGATGATCCAGAGGAAGACGGGCACGAGCCAATCTGTGCGGGAGCCGTTGCGCTTGAGCCGCCGCTCGAAGTAGACGAACCCGAACCAGAAGGTCAGCGCGAGGCCGATGCCGTAGGTGTGGACCTCGAGTGGGCCGATGTGGAAGGCGACAGGGATTGGTTTCATCGCAGCTGCGCGCCCAGGTTACGGCCGGGCAGCCCGGGAGAGTGGCCGGCGGGCCAGGAGGACGCTAAGGGAGGGTTGGGCGGGGTAGGGCGGCGGGGCGAGATGCGAGGCTACGGCCGGCCGGCGCCGGCGAAGCCGTCGCCGAGGCGCAGGGCGGTCAGCCGAACGTCCGCACCGGTGTACGGCGCCTCGATCATCGTGCCCGAATTGACGTACATGGCCACGTGGTCCGAGCCGCCGGGGCCGTAGAAGAGGAGGTCGCCCGGCTGCAGGTCGCTCAAGGGCACCGGGGCCGAGTCGGCCATCTGGCCGCCCGAGAAGTGCGGAAGTGACACGCCCACCTGGCCCCACGACCACGCGGTCAGGCCGGAGCAGTCGAACCCTTGGCCCGGGCTCTCAGCACCCCATTGGTAGGGGACGCCGATCTGGCTCTCGGCGGCCTGCACGGCCCCGGCCCCACCCGCTGCCGTCGGAGGAGGCGGTGCGTGCGCGGCGCTAGTCAGCTGGGAAGACCCTCCGCCGCTCGAGATCGGCGCAGCGGCCGCAGCGGCGGCAGCGGCCTGGCGCTGTCTTGCGACCTGGGCGGCGGCAGCGGCTTGGGCTTGCTGTTGCTGCTGCACGAGTTGGGCGATCTGGCCCTGCTCTTGTGCCAGCGCACCCTTTTGCTGGTTGATGGCCTGCTGGTTCTGGGCCACCGCAGCCTGTTCGGCGTTCACCTGCGTCTGTGCTTGACCCTGTTCGGTCGTCAACTGGGCCTTTTGCGCGTTCAGCTGGTTCTCCGCGGTGTGCAACTGGTCGACGGCGAGAGAGATGTCGCCTTCGGCGATCTGGTTGTACTCGGACGTGGCTCCCAGCGTCTCCTGGTTGCCACTGAAGATCGAGTTCTGCGTCGACGCCGTTCCGTCGGTGATGTAGTTGGCGACGGCGGCCTTGGCGAGCGTGTTCTTGTCCTTCGACACCTGCTGCTGGTCGGACGCGATATTCGACTCGGTCGTCTGGATGCTCGAGTTGATCTGCGACAGGTGGTACTGCGCCTCGTCGTACTGCTGGCTCAGCGCGGACATCTCGTTCTGGGCCTGCGACAGCTGCGCCTCGATGGCTGCCGCCTTCGCCTTCGCGTCGGAGATCTGGTCACCGCCCACGGGGCGCGCAAGACCAAGCACAGTGCTCGACAACACTGTGACGACGGTCAACGCGGGGACACCTACCCGCTGGAGCATCCTTGTGCTCCTCGAAGACCGCGGCGTGGAGTGGGGTA
>DASZHA010000021.1:0-15186 GCA_035938265.1 Candidatus Dormiibacterota bacterium | reverse complement strand
TGTGCGACGATGGGGGGCCATGGCGACGGCTCGAGGAAGCATCGACCCTGGCGAGGCCACTGACGACCTCAGCCCTGGCGACCTCCTGGGTGCCCCCCAGGAGGACGGATTCCATCTGCTCTTCGCCAGCAACCCCCAACCGATGTGGGTCTACGACCTGGATAGCCTGGAGTTCCTCGAGGTCAACACCGCCGCTGTCCAAAAGTATGGCTACAGTCGTGAGGAATTCCTTGACATGCGGATCAACGACATCCGCCCCGCCGAGGAGTTGTCCTTGCTGGAGGCCAACATGGCCATGCCAGGGGCTGAGCTGGAGGCGTCGCGGGAGTGGCGCCATCGCCTCAAGGACGGTCGCGTCATCTACGTTGACATCGCCTCGCACCAGTTGGTCTTCGCCGGGCGGACGGCGGTGCTGGTGCTCTCCCAGGACATCACCGAGCGCAAGCGGCTCGACGAGGCCCTCCGACACCAGGCCTTCCACGACGGGCTGACCGGGCTCGCCAACCGAGCCCTCTTCCGCGATCGCATCGAACACGCGCTGGCCCAGCGCCCGCGTAGTCGGGGCGAGTGCGCCGTCCTGATCGTCGACCTCGACGGCTTCAAGCTGATCAACGACGCCGTCGGCCACGCCGCCGGCGACAGCCTCCTGACCCAGGTGGCGGAGCGACTGGTGGGCTGCATGCGCCCAGATGACACCGCCGCGCGGCTGGGCAGCGACGAGTTCGGCGTGCTGCTGGAGCACGTCGCCGGGATACGTGACGCGGTGCGCGTGACGGAGCGAATCTTGACGACACTGCAGCGTCCGGTCCGCATCGGCGACGAGGACTGGATGGTGAGCGCCAGCGTCGGCATCGCCACCAGCGACCACATCCGCAACGTCAACGCCGATGAGCTGGTGCGCAACGCCGACGTAGCCATGCACTCCGCCAAGGCCAACGGCCGCGGCCGCTTCGGCATGTACGAGCCGGCGATGCAGTCAGCCGTAACCGCGCGCCTCACGCTGGAGAACGACCTGCGCCAGGGGGTGGCCGACAACCAGCTGCGGCTGCACTATCAGCCCGAGGTCGACCTCACCACCGGCGAGGTGGTGGGTGTCGAGGCCCTCGTCCGCTGGCAGCATCCGCGCCGAGGCCTGATCCCCCCGGGCGAGTTCATCCTGGTGGCGGAGGACGCCGGCCTGATCACCGGCGTCGACGACTGGGTCCTGAATCAAGCCGCCCGCCAGCTGAGTACTTGGGCCGCGGCGGGAATGCCGCCGATCAACATGGCGGTCAACATCTCGGGCCAGGAGCTCGGCAGTACCGACGTCGTGGACCGCGTGCGGGACGCCATCGGCAGGTCCGGCATCGACCCCAGCCGCCTGGAGGTCGAGGTCACCGAGGGCGCCACCGTGGAGACATCCAACGCGCTGGAGATCCTCCGCAAGCTGCGCCAGATGGGCGTGCGGGTGGCAATCGACGACTTCGGGGTCGGCTACTCGATGCTCAGCCGGCTCAACGACTTCCCTCTCGACAAGCTCAAGATCGACGGCTCCTTCCTGGCCAGGGTGGCAGGCCAGGACCAGGACGCGCCAATCGTCTCCGGCATCATCGCCATGGGCCACAGCCTCAGCCTCGAGGTCATCGCCGAGGGCGTGGAGACCCAGGATCAGCTCGATTTCCTGCGGCGGGCCGGCTGCGACCAGGTCCAGGGGTTCCTTCTCAGCCGCCCGGTGGAGGCCGAGGCGGTCGACGCGCTGGTCCGAGGCGGCATCCCGACCTGAGCGGACGGGCCCCCGCTAGCGCCGGGCGCTACTCCTCGTCATCGTCGCCGTAGTCGGCGTAGTCGGTACGCGCGGGCTCCTCATAGGCCACGCCCTGGGGGCGCTCCTGGAGCTGCTTAAGGGATAGGGAGATGCGCCGCCGCACGCGGTCGGCGTTGAGCACCTGGACCTCGAGCTTGTCGCCGGGGCTGACCACGTCCTCGGTCTTCTCGACGTGCTCCCAGGTCAGCTCGCTGATGTGGAGCAGGCCCTCGATGCCGTCGTCGAGCTGGAGGAAGGCGCCGTACTTCTTGGTCTTGGTGACCTCGCCCTTGACGATCGACCCCGACGGGAAGCGCTGCTCGATAGTCTCCCAGGGGTCCTCGCTCATCTGCCGCAGCGAGAGCGAGATCCGGGACAGCTCGTGGTCCAGCTTGATCACCTTGACCTCGACCTCGTCGCCGACCGAGAGGACCTCGTTGACCGAGTTGACCCGGTCCCAGCTGAGCTCGGAGATGTGGATCAGGCCGTCGGCGCCGCCGAGGTTGACGAAGGCGCCGTACGTGGTGAGGCCGCTGACCCGGCCCTTGACCACGTCGCCGACCTGGAGCTTCTCGAAGAGCTCCTCGCGCTGCCGGGCGCGGTCCTCGTCCATGGCCGCCTTCTGGCTGACGATGAGACGGTTGCGCTTGCGGTTGACCTCCAGGATCTTGACCTGGATCTTCTGGGTCAGCAGCTCCTCGGGGGCATTGGCGAACTGACGGCTGACCTGGCTGGTGGGCAGGAAGCCGCGCAGGCCCAGGACGTTGACGATCAGGCCGCCCTTGTTCTGCTCGCGGACCTCGGCCTCGACCACCTCGCCCGCCTGCTCCCGCTCGGCGGCCTGGGTCCAGATGCCCTCGGCCTTGGCCCGACGCAGGGAGAGGACGACATTGCCGTCTTCGTTCTCCGGGGAGAGGACGTAGACCTTGATCTCGTCGCCCTCGTTGAGGAGGATGGCGTTGGGATCGCCGCGCATCCCCAGCTCACGGTTGGAGATGACGCCCTCGCTCTTGGAGCCGATGTCGACCAGGACCTCATCGGGGTCGACGCGCACGACGACGCCGTCGACGATATCTCCGTGGGAGAGCTGGCGAATGTTCTGGTCATCCAGGTCGAGGTAGTCCTGCATGGTGAGGACCCCTTCGAGCTGAGACTCAGAGGTGGATTGGGTCAAAGCTGAACGAGGATAGCAAAGACCCTGGAGTCAGACCCGTTCAGACGACGAGGGTCATCGACATGTCGAGGGCCGGTGACGAATGCGTCAGCCACCCCAGGGAGATGAAGTCGGGGTGGGCCGCGGCGTAGGCGCGCAGGTTGCTGGAACGGACGCCGCCCGAGATCTCGATCTCGGCACGGCCGTCGACCAGCTTGACCGCCTCGGTGGCCTGCGCCGGCGTGAAGTTGTCCAACAGGATGCGGTCGGCGGTGGCCCCCAATGCCTGCTCCAGCTCGGCGATGTTGCGGACCTCGACCTCGATTGCGTCGCCAGGCCGGGCGGTCCGCGCCGCATTGACTGCAGCGGCAACGCCACCGGCGAGGGCGACGTGGTTCTCCTTGATGAGGTAGCGGTCGAAGAGCCCCTGGCGATGGTTGACCCCGCCGCCGAGACTGACGGCGTACTTCTCCAGGGCGCGCATCCCGGGCGTGGTCTTGCGCGTGTCGAGGATGCGGACGCCGGTACCGGTGACCATGCGCACCGCCTCCGCAGTGGCGGTGGCGACGCCGGAGAGGTGCTGCAGGAAGTTGAGCGCGACCCGCTCCGCAGCCAGCAGCGAGCGGGCCCGGCCGCCGATGACGGCGACGTGGTCGCCCGGGGAGACGTGGCTGCCGTCAGCGCAGTCGGCCTGGTAGTCGACGCCGGGGTCGACCGCCATGAAGACCGCCTCGGCGACCTTGACCCCGGCCACCACGCCGGGAGCCTTGGCCTTGATCCGGGCGATACAGGTGCGGTCGGGCGGCACCGTCGCGGCCGAGGTGATGTCCCCCTCGCCGATGTCCTCGGCCAGCGCCGCCCGGATCAGCTCCGCCACCGCCGCGTCCCGGATGGGCGGCGCCTCAGCCAAGGACGAACCTCGGCGCCCGGTCCTTCTGCTGCAGAATGTGCCCCAGCCAGCGGCTGGATGTTTCGGGGTGGTCGGCCCGGAAGTGACCGCCGCGCGATTCCTCGCGAATCAGCGCCGCCTCGACGATCAATCGCGCTGCCCGGTGCTGGGCCGACGCCGACCCGTCGCCGAGGGCGCCGAGGGCGCCGCGCAGGCCTTTCCCATCCCGCACCAGGCCGGCCGACCTCCACATCACGTCTGGCAGCTGACGGCCGCTGACCGTGCGAGCCCGCTCCGGCTGGGGAGCCTCCAGCTCGGTGGCGCTCGCCCCAATCGGGTAGGGCCAGCCGCTACCCGGGCCCCCGCCGACGGTCGCGGGGACACCCGCGCCCACGTAAGCCACCGCCGCCCGCGCAGCGCGTCGGGCGAAGACCACAGACTCCAGGAGGCTATTGCTGGCCAGCCGGTTGGCACCGTGGACGCCGGAGCAGGCCGCCTCACCGCAGGCGAAGAGCCCTGGCACCGAGGTCAGGCCGTCGAGGTCGGTGCGCGGCCCGCCGATCATGTAGTGCGCCGCCGGCGCCACCGGGATCAGGTCAACCGTGATGTCGATGCCATAGCGCAGGCAGGTGGCGTAGATCTGGGGGAAGCGGCTGCGGACATGGTCGGGTTCGAGGTTACTGAGGTCGAGGAACACGGCGTCGGCGTGGTCGCGAGCCATCTCCGCCCAGATCTCGCGGGCGACGACGTCACGCGGCGCCAGCTCCGCCTGCGCGTGGCGCTCCGTCATGAAACGCTCACCCCGGCTGTTGCGCAGCACCCCGCCCTCGCCCCGCACAGCCTCGCTGATGAGGAAGCTGGGGGCGCCGTCCTTGCGCAGGGCGGTGGGGTGGAACTGGAAGAACTCCATGTCGGCGAGCTCGGCGCCGGCATCCCAGGCCAAGGCGGCGGCGTTGCCATCGGCGGTGGGCGGGTTGGTGGTGTGGCTGAAGAGCCGCCCTCCCCCACCGGCGGCCAGGATCACGGCGGTCGCCGGGTACTCCACGAGCTCGCCGTCGACCTCGGCCACCACGCCCCGGCAGACGCCATCCCGGACGATGACCTCTCGCACGTGGTGGTCCTCCCGGGTGTCGACGCTGGCATCGAGAAGGGCCTGGTGGAGTCCACGCTGAATCTCGGCGCCGGTGGTGTCGCCGCCGGCGTGGATGATGCGAGGCTGGCTGTGCGCGGCCTCCCGGCCGAGGGCCAGCTTGCCGTGCTCCCGGTCGAAACGCACCCCCAGAGCCACCAGCTCCTTGATCCGTGCCGGGCCCTCTTCGGCCAGGACCTCGACCGCCCGCCGGTCGGAGAGGCCACGGCCGACTTCGATGGTATCGGCGACGTGGGCCGCCGGCGAGTCAGAGTCCCCGATCGCGGCCGCGATGCCACCCTGGGCGTACAGGGTGTTGCTCTCGCTCATCCGCGCTCGGGTCAGGAGCAGGACCTCGCCACCCCGCGAGGCGTGCAGGGCCGCGAACGACCCCGCGATCCCGCTGCCGATCACCAGGAAACGATGGGCGCCGCCAGCAGGGCGGCGTGAAGCCATTCAGACCCTCGCGGGGACCACCTGGCGGTTGTTGGCGTCGACCTTCACCACCGTGGGCTGGAACGCGGCAACGTCCTCCTCCGGAACATTGGCGTAGCTCATGATGATGACGATATCGCCTCGCTTGCCCTTGTGCGCGGCCGCCCCGTTGAGACAGACCTCACCATCGTTGCCTTCAATCGCGTACGTCACCAGCCGCTCGCCGTTGGTCACGTTGACGACGTGCACCTGCTCGTAGGGCAGGATGTCGGCTTCGCGCATAAGCTGCCGGTCAATGGTGATGCTGCCCTCGTAGTCGAGGTTGGCGTCGGTGACCGTGGCGCGGTGGATTTTGGACTTGTACATCAGGCGTTCCACTAACTCATGACTCCTTGAGGCGCTGTTGGTTGGGTGGTGGGTTGGGTTGGGGCGAACTGGATGACGTCCCCGGCGCCGAGCGCCACGTTGTCGATGAGACGAACCGAGCCGACGCGGGCGGCGATCACGGCCAGGTCCTCAGCCCCGGCGACCAGGGACGTCTCGAAGGTGTCGGGGTCGACCACCGCCGCGTACTCGACCTCGACGCCCGGGGCCCGGTCGAGGATGCCCCGAAGCCGGCCGGCCAGGGACCCTGCCGAGGGGTAGTCGCTGGCGAAGTCCCGCTGCGCGACGGCCAGGGCGCGAACCAGTGACAGCGCCGCCTGTCGATCCCGGGCCGTGAGCCGGGCGTTCCGCGAGCTCAGGGCCAGGCCATCCTGGTCGCGCACGGTCGGGCAGCCGACGACCTCGACGGGGAAGCCGAGGTCTCGCGCCATGGCGCGGATGACAGCCAGCTGCTGGGCGTCCTTGCGGCCGAAGTAGGCCCTGTCCGCCAGGGCGGCGTTGAGGAGGTGGGCGACCACGGTGGTCACGCCATCGAAATGACCAGGGCGATGGGCGCCCTCGTAATTCCTGGCGAGGTCGCCGGCACGGACGGCGGTGGCGCCGGTCCCGGCGGGATACATCTCGTCGGCGTCCGGGTGGAAGACCACGTCGACGCCGGCGTCCACCAGCATGGCGGCGTCGGCCTCGAAATCGCGGGGATAGGCGGCGAGGTCGGCGCCGTCATTGAACTGGGTGGGGTTGACGAAGACGCTGACGATCACCCGGTCGTTCTCGCGCTGGGCCGCCTCCACCAGGCTGAGGTGCCCGGCATGGAGCGCGCCCATGGTGGGCACGAAGCCGATGCGGGCGCCCTCGGCGCACCACAAACGTGACTGCGACTGCAGCCGCGCGACGGTGTCGATGGTCCTCATCGGGTCAGGCCTTGCCCCCGCCATAGATGGCGCCCTCGCCCACCTGCTCGGCGGCCGCGTCCGGCTTGGGGGCGGCGACGCCGTAGGAGTGCTCGGGGCCTGGGAAGGACCCGCCTTCGACCTCGGCGATGAACTCCTGAACCGCGCCGGTCATGACGGCGCGCATGTCGGCGAAGCGCTTGACGAACTTGGGCACCTTCTCGCCGCTGAGCCCCAGCATGTCCTGGATCACCAGCACCTGGGCGTCGCAGTCGGGGCCGGCGCCGATGCCAATCGTGGGGATGTCGAGCTGTCGGGTGACCAACCTGCCCAGGGGCGCGGGGATGCCCTCGAGCACCAGGGCGAAGGCGCCCGCCGCCTGGAGGGCCAGGGCGTCGCGCTGGATCTGCTCGGCGGCTTCGTCCGACTTGCCCTGGACCTTGAAGCCGCCCATCTGGTTGACGAACTGGGGGGTCAGGCCGAGGTGAGCCATCACCGGGATGCCCATGGCCGTCAGCCGCTCGGTGATCTCGATGATGCGACCGCCACCCTCCAGCTTGATGGCGTTGGCGCCGGCCTCCTTGAGGAAGCGCCCGGCGTTGCCGATGGCGTCCTCGACGCTGGCGTGGTAGCTCATGAACGGCATGTCACCGACCAGGAGGGCGTTCTGCACGCCCCGGCGCACGGCCCGGGTGTGGTGCAGCATCTCCTCCATCGTCACCGGCAAGGTGGTGTCGTAGCCGAGCATGGTGTTGGCCAGCGAGTCGCCGACGAGGATCACTGGGATACCGGCCTCGTCGATGATGCGGGCGGTGGTGAAGTCGTAGGCGGTCAGCATCGCGAAGCGCTTGCCGTCGCGCTTGTATGCCTGCAGGTCCTTGATGGTCACGCTCACGGTTTGTCCTCCAGCAGGCTTTCCATGGCCTGTGCCTTGTCGGGGTCGGGACGGCCATCGAGCCGGGCCTGGCGAAGGGCCAGGCGACTGACGGCGCGATAGGCGTCGAGCATTGCGGGATCGTCCCGCAGCAGGTCCAGGTGGACGCGGACGGTGTCGACGTCACCGCGGGTAACGGGCCCGGTCAGGGCGGCCGGCAGTCCGCGGTCGAGCGAAGCTTCGAGACCACCCCGGGAGAGGCCGGCCAGGCCCTGGAGGGCCTCTTCGCGATCCAGCCCGGCGCGCTCCATCAGGTCGACCGCCTCGGCCAGCAGGGTCATCCCCAGGTTGGCGGTGATGACGGCGGCGGCGTGGTAAGCAGCGCGGGAGCCGCTGGGCAGGGCCAGCTCCTCGCCGCCGAGGTCGTTGATCAGCCGGCGCAGGACGGGGTGGGCCTCCTCGGCGGCCTCCACCGCGAAGCGCGTCCCCGGCGGGATCCGCCAGCCCGACATCACCTGCAGGGGATGAAGCGCCGCCGTGGTGTAGCCGCGGGCGGCCAGCGGCGCCAGCGCCTCAGGGCCGAGGCTGCCCGCCAGGTGGGCGACAACCCGGCCGCGGCCGTAGGGCACGTTCGCCGCCAGCTCCGTGGCGACCTTGGCGATGCGGCCGTCAGGAACCGCCACCAGGGTGACGTCGGCGCGGCGCAGCACCGTCGCGGGGTCAAGCGGCGCCGAGCCCAGGCGCTGGGCAAGAGCTGTCGCCGATGCGCCTCGCGCCGCGACCAACACCGTGTGGCGACGCCGGGCCAGGCTCCTGGCCAGCGCCCCCGCGGCCCGGCCACTGCCGACGAACCCCACCCTGAGCGGCGAGGTACTGGCAGAAGTCCGAGCTACCTCAGGTTGCTCGGCCATCGGTCCGTCTCGGTCTTGCGATCCAAGCGGTTTATGCTCCTTTCTCCCTGAGTCGTTTTCTGTGAAGGCTGCACGCCCAACGGTCGCGCGCATTGGTGCAACTCAGACGAGCCAGATTATATGTCCGAACTCCCACCCTCACATATGCCGCTTCGCGGGCTCCTGTTCGATTTCGACGGCCTGATCGTCGATACCGAGAGCCCCTCCTACGAATCGTGGAACGAGATCTACCGCGAGCATGGGCAGGAGCTGGACCTGGCGCAGTGGGCCGATGTCATCAGCAACCACGACAGCCCTTTCGACGCCCTGGAGAACCTGCGCCTGCTGGTGGGCGACGCTGACTTCGACGCCCAGGCCGCTGCCGCACGCAGGAACTCACGCAAGAATGAGATCACGGACCTCACCGAGCTCCTGCCCGGCATCCGCAGGTACGTCGATGAGGCCTCCAGCATGGGGCTCAAGCTGGGCATCGCCTCCGGGTCGTCGCGGAAGTGGGTCACCCGGCACCTGGCGCGGCTGGGCATCGACGGCCACTGGGCGTGCATCCGTTGCCGGGACGACGTCGAGCGAAGCAAGCCCGACCCGGAAACCTACCTGGCCCTCCTCGATTGCCTGGGCGTGGATGCCGCCGAGGCCATCGCCCTCGAGGATTCGCCGAATGGCATCGCCTCGGCGAAAGCCGCCGGGCTCCTCGTCGTCGCCGTACCCAATTCGCTGACGCGCCTTCTCGACCTGAGCGCGGCCGACCTGGTGGTGGAGTCGCTTTCCGATCTGCCGCTCACGGAGTTGATCAGGATCGCCGGCCGGTAAGTCCGGGACAGTTCCCTGATCAGGGGTGCGGTGCCGGAGTGGTCACAGGGCCTCAGTCGGACTAAAAGCGAGAGCGATACTGGCGACCATGACCGATGCCACCTCGCCGAGAAAGCAACGCCGCGTGGTTCGTGTCCGCCTCTACCTGGCGCGCCTGGTCGACTCTTTGGTCGGCTTCTTCCTACGCCAACCGGTTTAGGCGCCCTTAAAGGCTAAAGGCCGCTCCGACGAGCGGCCTCTCGCGATCCGGCTCTAGAGGCCCGGGCTTGGCTCCGGGCGGAACCCAGGCCTACCTGAGTCCTTGGCCTTCTTCTCGGCCTCAGCGGCGACCTTGCGCTCCTTCTGCTGCAGGGACTTGATCTCGCCTAGACCACCCCCGGTGGGCATCTCGCCGCGGAGGATCTTGTCGAGGTCGTCACCGTCCATGGTCTCGACTTCCTTGAGGTACTCGGCCAGCTTGATCATGTCGTTCTTGCGACGGGTCAGGATCTCCTTGGCCCGCTTGTAGCCGTTGTCCACGATCGAATGGATCTCATCGTCGATGATCCCGGCCATGCCTTCGGAGTAGTTGCGCTGCTCGCCGAGGTCGCGGCCCAGGAAGACCATCTCCTCGCGCTGGCCGAAGGTGCGGGGGCCGAGCTTGGTGCTCATGCCCAGCTCGGTGACCATCTTGCGGGCGATGTCGGTGACGCGACGGATGTCGTCGCCGGCGCCCGACGTGATCTCCCCGAACATGATCTCCTCGGCGACGCGGCCGCCCAGGGCCATCGCGATGCGGTCCTCGAGCTCACCCTTGGACGCCAGGTAGCGGTCCTCCTCGGGCAGGTAGCTGGTCCAGCCCAGCGCCTGGCCACGGGAGATCACCGAAACCTTGTGCACCGGGTCGGCGTTGGGCAGCGACTTCGCCACCAGAGCGTGGCCGACCTCGTGGTAGGCGACGATGTTCTTCTCCCTCTCGGAGATGACGCGCGACTTGCGCTCCGGCCCCGCCATCACGCGGATGATCGACTCCTCGAGCTCGGGCATGCCGATCAGCTTCTTGTTGTTGCGGGCCGCCAAGATGGCGGCCTCGTTGATCAGGTTACTGAGGTCTGCCCCGCTGAAGCCAGGGGTCTGCTTGGCCAGCACCTCGAGCTCGACCTCCTTCTCCAGCGGCTTGTTCTTGGCGTGGACCAGGAGGATGGCGAGGCGGCCCTTGATGTCGGGGCGGTCGAGGGTGACGTGGCGGTCGAAGCGGCCGGGACGGAGCAGGGCCGGGTCGAGGACGTCGGGCCGGTTAGTGGCGGCGATGACGATGACATGGGTGTTGGTCTCGAAGCCGTCCATCTCCACCAGCAGCTGGTTGAGGGTCTGCTCGCGCTCGTCGTGACCACCGCCAAGCCCGGCGCCGCGCTGGCGGCCGACGGCGTCGATCTCGTCGACGAAGACGATGCATGGGGCGTTCTTCTTGGCCTGGTCGAAGAGGTCGCGCACGCGGCTGGCGCCGACGCCGACGAACATCTCGACGAACTCGGAGCCCGAGATCGAGAAGAACGGGACGCCCGCCTCACCGGCGACCGCCTTGGAGAGCAGGGTCTTGCCGGTGCCGGGAGGGCCGACGAGCAGCACTCCCTTGGGAATGCGCGCACCAAGGGCGGTGAACTTGTCGGGGAACTTGAGGAAGTCGACCACCTCGGTCAGCTCCTGCTTCGCCTCCTCCACGCCGGCGACGTCCTGGAAGGTCACCAAAGGCTTATCACCGGCCAGCATGCGAGCCCTGCTGCGCCCGAAGCTCATGGCCTGGTTGTTCCCCGACTGGGTCTGCCGGAGCATGTACCACATGAAGGCGCCGATCAGGATCAGGAAGATGATGTTGGGCAGGATCGAGAGGAAGATGCTGGAGCCCGACTGCGCCTTGAAGGTCAGGTGGAGCTTGGAGGCCAGGTCGGTGTCGAGCTTGGTGAAGTCGGCGTTGAAGACGGTCTTGTACTTGTGGCCCTGGTCGTCGGACCAATCGATCTCGCTGCCATTGCCGGAGGCCTCAGCCGACTTGATGTGGCCCTGGTTGGCAGCCTCGACCATCTGCGAGTAGCTCTTCTCCTCGGGCTGGCTGCCGAAGCCCCCGTAGTTCTTCGAAACCATCCAGATGAGGCCCACGAAGACCGCGAGCAGCAGGAGATAGATGATCCCCCGGCGCTGCAGCTTCATATTCGCGATCCTAACACAGGGTGAATTTGATTCCTCTTAGAAACAGACACGGTTCCGAAACGCATTTTTCACGCCTTTTTGGCTGGTTTTTGGACGATATGGAAGTGGTCGCCGTCGACTGCCAGGGTTAACCCGCGGCCGAGGTCCAGCATTCCTTTACTACGGCTGCGGGTGATGACCAGATGCACCGCCTGGCGGAGGCGGGGGGCATCCCCGGGGACGTCGTCGCCATCTGAAGCCGCGCTCCAGGCCCGGCGGATCGTCTCCACCTGGACGGCGGTTGGCTCCAGGGCCAGCGCGGCCCGCGAGAAGCCCCCGGCGTAAAGCGACAGCCAAACATCCGCGAGGGCGGCGATGACGGCGTGCTCGTCGCGGGCGGCGTCGGCGAGCCGGACCAGGCTCTCCTTGACCCGCGGGTTGTACCGGGCCATCTCGGGGAGAAGGTCGAGCCGCACCCGGTTGCGGGTGAAGCGCCGGCTCTGGTTGCTGGGGTCATCTAGTGGCTCCAGCCCCTGCCGCCGACAGTAGGCCTCCACCTCGGCCCGCCAGGTACCCAGCAGCGGGCGAAAGCGCATCCCCTCGCGCACCGGCATCGCCGCCAGCCCCTCCAGGCCGGCGCCGCGAATCAGGTGCAGCAGCACCGTCTCTGCCTGGTCGTCGGCGGTATGGCCCAGGGCGATGGTCCCGGCGCCGGCGGCCACGGCGGCCTCCTCGAGGAAGCGGTAGCGGGAGCGCCGCAGGGTGTTCTCGCTGCGCGAGCGGCCGCCGTCGCTGCGGTCCGCGACGAGGGACACGCCAACCTCGGCGCACATCTCGGCGACGCGCCTGGCGTCGCGCCTCGACTCCCGACGAACGCCGTGGTCGAGGTGGGCCGCCGTCAGCCGCAGACCAAGCGCGGGTGCGCCGCGGTGCAGCGAGTGCAGCAGCGCCGTGGAGTCCGGGCCCCCGGAAACGGCGACCACCACGGCGCCGCCGGCGGCGAGCACAGCATCGTCCCGGCAGGCGCGGAGGACGGTTTCGACCAGGTTTGGGCGGGGCATGGTGGCCTCAGCCTACGCCCGGGATGCCCTGCGATAAACTCGCACCTCGCACGGCGGTGTAGCTCAGTGGTAGAGCAGCCGGCTCATACCCGGTATGTCGGTAGTTCGAATCTACCCTCCGCCAGGCCACCTCTCTCGCCGAGGCGGCGCTGGGGCTAGGGGCTGGGAGTGGCGGTGGCTTCCGGCGGGTTGGCGACCAGGTTCTGTAGCGCCTGGTACTTGGACTGGGCGTTGGCCAGGGCATCACCACCACCATTAACTAACGCCTGGTCGGCGTCGACGAGCTCCTGCACCGCGCCGCCAAGGCGTGACTTGAGCGGTTCGCAGAGACGCGAGTCGTCCACCAGGGTCTTCAGCTCCTGGGCGTTCTTGAGGGCCAGGGTGGCGTCGACCTGGAAGTTGCCGCCGGGGACCGCACCGGTAAGGTCATCGCTGACCCGACCCAGCTGGGTGCCCTCCCGGATCAGGAGGACGTTCATGAAGTCGGTGTCGGCGTTCTTGTCGGCCGGGGTCTGGGCGTTGCAGACGCGGCTCAGGACCTTGGCCGGCGGGGATTGCGGAGGACTGGCGAAGGGGCCGCTGGCCTGCTTGATGGTGGTGCTGCCACAGGCCGCCAGCGCGAGCATCAAAAGCGCCCCGATCATCGGCCCCGGGAGCCGGCGAAGCTTGGTTGCGCGGGTCAGATTCGAACTGACGACCTTCGGGTTATGAGCCCGACGAGCTGCCACTGCTCCACCGCGCCTGAGGAGCATAACAAACCCCCCTGGCCCCTCCGCCCCCTCGTCTAGGGGTGCAGGGCGGTGGTCAGCGCGCCCCACAGGTCCTGCCAAAAACCACCCGACGTCCGCTCCCCCTGGACGCCGGATGAGTACTCGGGAGTAGGGCTTGGCCGTGGTGTCGACGACGGGCCCGGAGATGGGTTGGCGATGACGTAGACGTGCTCCCCGGGGGCGACATAGTTGTGGAGCCGCGCCTGCTCTTCGGCGCCATCGGGCCGGGAGAGGGCCTGGAGCTGCTGCTGGTAGGCCTTGTTGGCGTCGTCAATCCGCTGGTTCTCACGTTGAATCGCCTGCACCTCGGCATTGAGTCGGTAAGCCACCACCATCTTTGAAACAAAGCCCGAACCTACCCAAACCGCGGCCACGAAAAGTAGAAGTATTCCCACCCGCCCGGGGGTGACCAGTCGACCGGGAGCACCCGGAGTCTTACGAGTCGTGCGTCGTTTAGACATAGACGTGAGCGAGACGTTGCTGAAGGCTGCGGCCCGGCCGCATCGGCCGCATCATAACCCGGGTACCGAATTGGGGCAAATGTCCTGACCGACGGCTACGCGGTGGTCTTGGCCTCCTCCCAGAGCCGGTCGAGGTCCTCTGGGGTCATCTCCCTGACGTCCTTGCCGTCCTTGCGAGCCGCCTCCTCCACCGCCTCGAAACGGCGATAGAAGCGCCGGGCGCTGTTGCGCAGCGCATCCTCGGGGTTCAGCCGCTGGTGCCGCGCCAGGTTGACCAGGGTGAACAGCAGGTCACCGAGCTCCTCCTCCTGCCGCTGCTTGTCCTCCTCGGCGGCCAGCTCGCGGGCCTCCTCGGCGACCTTGTCGAGGACGCCCTCATCCTCATTCCAGTCGAAGCCCACCCGCGCCGCGCGCTTCTGGATCGATAGGGCCCAGGCCAGCGAGGGCAGCGTCTGGGGCGCGCCTTCCAACGCCGACACCCGCCCGCGCTTGCGCTGCTCCTTGTTCTTCAGTCCCTCCCAGTTGCTGAGGACCTCGTCCGCGCCCGCCACCTCGACGTCACCGAAGACGTGGGGGTGCCGGTGGACCATCTTGGCGGTGGCGTGCTCGGCGACGTCCGCGATCGAGAAATCGCCGGCCTCCTGGGCGATGGCGTGGTGCATGAAGACCTGGAGAAGGATGTCGCCCAGCTCCTCGCTGACGTCCTCGCTGCCGCCGGCCTCGATCGCCTCCAGCAGCTCATAGGTCTCTTCCAGAAGGTAGGGACGCAGCGAAGCATGGGTCTGCTCGCGGTCCCAGGGGCAGCCGTCGGGGGCGCGCAAGGCCTCCACCACCTCCAGCATCTCTGTCAGCCGCGCGATGTTCTCGTCGCTGGTTGGCTTGACCTTGGGGTGGGTGATTATCCGCTTGCCGTCAGCCTTCGTCACGCGACGATGCTACCCGCCGGCAGCGACGTCTCAGGCGGCCACCGGCTGCTCGGCCAGCTCGCCGAGGATGCGCAGGAGCTGCTCCTGCCAGTCGTCGTCGGCGCGCCAGTTGAAACGCAGGCGCGTGCGCTGGGCCTGGAGGTGGCGGTGGCCCGCGGCGATGCCGGCCAGGTCGCGGCCATCGCCCTGGGGAACGCGCAGCTCGAGCACGTCGCCGTCGACGTTGACCGCGATGAGCCCCGCCGCCTGGGCGGCGAGCTTGACCCGGAGGCTGTAGAGCAGGTTCTCCACCGGCCCCGGGGGCGTGCCGAAGCGATCCTTGAGGCGGCGCTGCAGCGTCTTCAGCTGCGCCTCCTCGGTGGCGGCGGCCAGCTCCTGGTAGACCTGCAGCCGCACCCTCTCATCGGGAACGTAGTCGTGGGGCAGGAAGTGGTCGAGAGGCAGCTCGAGCGGCTGGACCGCAGGACGCTCGGGCGCCGCCTCGGCCTGGGCGGCAGCCCCGTCCGCGGCGCTGGTGTCGGTGCGCGCGCGCAGTGCCACCACC
>DASZHA010000020.1:0-11464 GCA_035938265.1 Candidatus Dormiibacterota bacterium | reverse complement strand
GTCGAGACCTCGGGCAGGGCGGTGGCGGCGGCGAGGACGGTGCCGCCAAAGAGCGCGCCGTTGAGGTTGACGGCCTCGGCGATGGCGTTGCCGCTCTCCTCGGCGAAAACGCCGGCGACCAGGGTGGCGATGGCGGCGACGATGAAGATCACCAGCACGACCGCGGTCGACCGCTTCACGTCGTGGGCCTTGCCGCGCCGGCGTCGCGGCGTGTCCGGGTCGGCCTCCTCGCGGGCCTTCTTCCAGGGCAGGTTCTTGGAGGCCCTGCGGACCAGGAAGAGGCCGCCGATCCAGAAGACGACGATCAGGAGGGCGCTCGGGTCGATGCGGAACACGACCAACGAGCCCGGGAGGATGGTTGCGACCACTGCCACCGCGAGCACCGCGATCACCAGCGCGCCCTCCAGGACCTGCACCAGCGAGGCTGTGGCGTAGGTCAACGGCCGCCGCGGCACGCCGACGCCGTCCATGATCACCAGGACCACGGTCTGGATGGCAATGCCACCAAGGATGTTGCCGGTGGCGATGTCGAAGTTCTGGCGCACCGCGGCGGTGCCCACGATCGCGATCTCGGGCAGGTTGGTCGCGAAGGCCAGCATGATCAGGCCGCCGAGCGCCTGGCCCAGCCCGAAGCGCACGTCGATGACATCGGTCTGGTTGCACAGCTGGATCCCAGCGATCCAGATCACAGCCGCCGAAGCCGCGAAGATTGCCAGCAGGACCGGGAGCGACAGGCTGGACATTGCCACGCAATATATGACGACTGGGCCCTGTGTTGCCCCGGCTCGCTAGAGTGCGAGCAGCATGGCGGAGTTTGAGAAACAGGACCGCGCCGCGCGGCTCTTCAAGGTGGCCCAGATCATCGGCGGCGCGGGCGGGATAACCGCGCGCGAGCTGGGGGAGCGCACTGGGACCCACAAGCGGACCGCCCTGCGCGACATCATCGCGCTGGAGGGGATCGGTGTCCCGGTCTACGAGGACGGCCGCCGCTGGTTCATCCGCGAGGGCTACTTCATGCCCGCGATCGAGTTCTCCCAGCCCGAGGCGGTGGCGATGCTGATGGCGGGCCGGTTGGCGGTCAAGCACGCGGACCACAACGACCCGGTGCTGGGGATGGCGCTGACCAAGATCGCGCGAGCGATGCCGCAGGAGGCCAAGCTGGTGGCGCGGTTCTTCGAGGAGACCGCGGGGGAGCTCTCGGCCAAGCCGCGGTCGGCGCGGCAGGCGGACGTCTTCGGGGTGCTGGTCCGCGCCTGGTTGGGGCGGCGCAAGGTGCGGCTGGAGTATCGCGACGCGGCGGGCAAGGAGTCGGCTCGAGTACTGCGTCCGTACTACCTTGAGCCGGCCTCGATGACCGGCCACGGCACCTACCTGATCGGCTACGACGAGCTCTCGCGTGAAGTCCGCAGCTTCAAGGTCGAGAGGATCGGCGCGGCGGAGCTGCTGGACACGCCGTACTACCTGCCGGCGGACTTCAACCTGGCCCGCTACCTCCGCCATTCATGGGGGATATGGAGCAAGGACAAGATCGAGAGGGTGGTGCTGCAGTTCAAACCCGCAGCCGCGGGGCGGGTCAGGGAGTCGTTCTGGCATTCGTCGCAGAAGCTCAGCGCGGTGCGCGGCGGCGGGGTGCGGATGGAGGTCTCGGTGCGCGGGAGGGTGGAGATCCTGCCCTGGATCCTCAGCTGGGGAGCCGACTGCGAGGTGCTGGAGCCGCCGTCGCTGCGGCGGGAGGTCGCCGAGGTGGCGGCGCGGATGGCGGAAACGTACGCGGGTGGCGCGTCCGGGGAGCAAAAGCGCGACAGATAGTTGTCCCAGGGCGCCTCGACTATGGTCTTGTGAACACCGATGAGACGCCCAACCTGATCCACGTCAACTTCACCCGCCGCGAGGTGGTGCGCCGGCCCGCGCCGGAGCAGACCGAGGCGGTGGCGCTGGACTACCTGACGCAGCTGCGGTGGCAGCTCGAGATGGGCGTCGTCGACGGATCGCTGGGGCCGCTGCTGGCGCTGTCGCTGCTGGACGTCGTCAAAGCGGTTCACGGCCCCGAGGTGGCGGAGCTGGTCCGGGGCGTTGTTCGCGGCCTGGCGCACGGTGGGATGGTGGCAGCCGCAATCGAGGTGGCACGCGGCGCCGCCGGTGGGTTCATCCGCAGCGGGGATCACCAGGCGGGCGCCGACCTCCTCGAGCTGGCCAACACACTCGGCCGCGCTCCGAGGCTGGCGCCGGGCTAGTCAGCCGGCTGAGGTAGAGCCCGGGTCCGTCGGCTGGACTACGGCCGGGAGGTTGCCCTTGCTGTCATGCCAGAATGCCACTCGGATGATTCGTATCGACGGCAAGGAGGGCTGACGATGGCAACAGACCTGCAGATCGATGTCGAGGATCGCACCGGCGCGGCGGCCGACTTGGGCGACGCCCTGGCCAAGGCGGGCATCAACATTCTCGGGGCATGCGGCGTGGTGGTCGGCGGCAGCGGGGTGATGCACGTCCTCGTCGATGACCCCGACACTGCGCGCGCGGCGCTGGACGCCGCCGGCGTTACCGTTGGCGGAGCGTCGGAGGCGGTCGTGGTGGGACCGTTGCATGACCAGCCAGGTGAGCTGGCGCGCGTGACGCGGGCGGCGGCCGACGCCGGCATCAGCCTGACCTACATGTACGTCGCCACTGATACTCGCCTGGTCCTGGGCGCCGACGACGTCGTCGCGCTGAAGGCGGCGGTCGGGACCTGAACCCCTGAGGCCGGCCGGGCCGGCGCTTACGCGCCGGCTGGTCGAGCCATGGCTGACGGGGCTGCCGCAGTCTCGCCCCAGAAGGGATGCCCCACCGGGAGGACCGGGTGTCCGGCCATGCCGTTCACCACCCCTGCCGCCGATGCATACCAGGCGACGGCGGCGGTGACGATGCCCATGTAGCCGCCCAGGGCGGTGAGCCCCGAGCCGGCCGCGGCACCATTGAAGTTGCCTATCGCCAGCAGGACCTCGGTGATCTCCAGGGTCAGGAAGACCATGAACACAGCCACGCTGACGCGCGAGCTCCACAAGAGCATGTACGTGTTAAAGATCGCGAACGCCAGCAGGATCCAGGCCAGCGACGGTGCCACGTCGGCGGTGGCCACCTTGCCGAGCAGGACCAGGCCAACAAACGCGGCCAGGCCCATCCAGAAGGCGCCGTATGTCGAGAATGCGGTGGCGCCAAAGACGTTGCGATTGCGGAACTCCATCATGCCTGCCATGAACTGACCCAGGCCGCCGTAGAAGATGGCGACGCCGAAGAAGGCCAGCAGTGGGACCGACGTTGGGCCGAACGCGTTGTGCGCGCTCAGCAGAAAAGTGGTTAGGGCAAAAGCGCCTAGACCAAGCGGAGCGGGGTCCGCCAGAGGAGGTGCCGGCCTAACTTCATCAGCCATCATGTTCCCTCCAAAGAACCGGACTAATAGGCCTGAGATTCGTTATAGCACTGCTGTCGCCATCCGTCGAGAGTCAGTCTTGCTTGAGGCGTCACACCGCCGTCGCCGGCGGTGCAAGAATGGATGTCGGGACAGGGCACAGGCGTGTAGGAGGTTGACCCAAAATGGCTGAGACAAAGCAGGGAAGCGGGATCGACATCTTCTACGGCGGCGGGGTCAAGATCCCGCCCGATCCCAAGTTCGCCGAGCGGGCGAACGCCACCGCCGAGCTGTACGAGCGCGCCGAGCGTGACTTCGTCGCCTACTGGGAGTCGGAGGCCCGGCGCCTGGTCTGGTTCGAGCCGTGGCAGAAGGTCTTGGAAGGCGAGCCCCCCGACTACAAGTGGTTCGTCGGCGGCAAGCTCAACGTGAGCTTCAACTGCCTCGACCGGCACGTCGCCGAGGGCAGGGGCGCCAAGGTCGCCTACCACTGGGAGGGCGAGCCCGGCGACGCCCGCACCATCACCTACCAGGAGCTGCTCGAGGAGGTCTGCCGCACCGCCAACGCCCTTAAGGAGCTGGGCGTGAAGCGCGGCGACCGGGTCGCCATCTACATGCCGATGATCCCCGAGCTCCCCATCGCGATGCTGGCCTGCACCCGCATCGGCGCTGCCCATACCGTGGTCTTCGGCGGCTTCAGCGGCGAGGCGCTGCGCGGCCGCATCCAGGACGCCACCGCCAAGCTGGTGATCACCGCCGACGGTGGCAATCGGCGGGGGGCGCCGGCGGCGCTCAAACCGGCGGTCGACGAGGCCCTGGCCGATGGCGCCTGCCCCTCGATCGAGAAGGTCTTGGTGGCGCGACGGACCGGCCAGGAGACCACTATGGAGGCGGGGCGTGACGTCTGGTGGGACGACGTCGTCCCAGGCCAGTCCCCGGAGTGCGAGCCGGAGCAGATGGACGCGGAGGACCTGCTCTACATCCTCTACACGTCGGGAACCACGGCCAAGCCCAAGGGCATCGTCCACACCACCGGCGGCTACCTGGTGGGCGCGGCGTCGACCCACCACTACGTCTTCGACATCAAGCCGCGCGATGTCTACTGGTGCGCCGCCGATGTCGGCTGGGTCACCGGGCACACCTATATCGTCTATGGCCCCCTGACCAACGGCGCCACCAGCGTGATGTACGAGGGCACGCCCGACACCCCCAACAAGGACCGCTGGTGGGACATCGTCGAGCGCTACAAGGTCAACATCCTCTACTGTGCGCCCACCGCGATCCGAACCTTCATGAAATGGGGCGAGGAGTGGCCGGAGAAGCACGACCTGGCGTCGATCCGGCTGCTGGGGACGGTGGGTGAGCCGATCAACCCCGAGGCCTGGCTGTGGTACCGCAAGCACATCGGCGGCGACCGGGTGCCGGTGGTCGACACCTGGTGGCAGACGGAGACGGGCTCGATCATGATCAGCCCACTGCCGGGGGTGTCCACGCTCAAGCCGGGGTCGGCGGGCAGGCCCCTGCCGGGGATCTCGGCCGCGGTGGTAGATGACGGCGGCAACGTGGTCGGACCAGGTGGTGGCGGCTACCTGGTGCTGGACCGGCCGTGGCCCGCGATGCTGCGCGGTATCTATGGTGACCACGACCGCTACGTGGAGACGTACTGGTCGCGCTACCCAGGCAAGTACTTCGTCGGCGACGGCTGCAAGATCGACGAGGACGGCGACTTCTGGCTTCTCGGCCGGGTGGACGACGTGATGAACGTCAGCGGTCACCGGATCTCCACCATCGAGATCGAGTCGGCGCTGGTCGACCACCCGTCGGTGGCCGAGGCCGCCGTGGTGGGCGCCACCGACGCCACCACCGGGCAGGCGATCGTCGGCTACGTGATCTTGCGCGTTGGCTTCGAGCCCTCGGAGGCGGCCGGCGAGGAGTTGCGCAACCACGTGGCCAAGCTGATCTCGCCGATCGCCAAGCCCCGCCAGATCCACTTCACCCCCGAGCTGCCGAAAACGCGGTCGGGGAAGATCATGCGGCGGTTGCTGCGGGACGTCGCCGAGGAGCGGGCGCTGGGCGACACCACGACGCTCACGGACCCGGGCGTGGTCGATGCACTGAGGGCGGGGGCCGGAAAGGGCGAGGACTAGACCAGACCGTTCTCCATCGCAAAGAGGGCCGCGCCGGCGCGGGTCGAGCGCCCGATCTTGTTGTAGATGTGCTCCACGTGGTGGCCGACCGTCTTCTCGGCGATGCTGAGGCGCTCGGCCACCTGGCGGTTGGTGCGACCCATGCAGAGGTGCCGGAGCACCTCGACCTCGCGCTCGCTGAGGCCCGCCGGCAGCTCAGCGCGGATGCGCTCACGCGCGTGGCCGGCGGCCTCCAATACGCACTCCACCGCCTTTCGATCCAGCCGCCCCGCCTCGGCCTCGCCCCGCAGCTCCAGGGCGGCCTCGTCGGCGGCCCGCGCCGGCCGGTGGGGCCGCTCCTGGGTCATGGCCTGGTAGGCGTCGGCCGCTGCCAGCACTCGGGCCGCAGCCGGCAGCTGCGCCGCCACCGAACCGCGGTGGTAGCCGGAGCCGTCCTGGCGTTCGTGGTGGGCTGACGCCAGGGCCGCGACCTCGCGCAGCGCCAGCGGCCGGGACAGGATTCGCTCGCCGTAGTACGCGTGCAGCCGCACCCGCTCCCACTCCGGTGTGTTCAGCGGCCCCGGCTTCTCCCAGGTGCCGTTGGGGATGGCGACCCGGCCGATGTCGTGCATCAGGGCGGCGCGGCGCAGCGTCCCCGCATCCGCGCCGCCGCCGTTCATCTGCACCAGGGCAACCTCGGCCAGCGCTGCCACGCCGCTGGAGTGGCCGATGGTGAACGGCAGCTTTAGGTCGATGAAGTCGCCGAAGGCCCGGGCCATGGCATCAACCCGGTACTCGGCCACGCGAACGTGCGGCTCCGGCTCAGCCTCGATGACGGGATCCCAGAGAGACGCATCGGGCAGGGCGTGGAACATCCCGCCGGCGTCGGCGAGGAAGGCGTCCGCCACCAACGGGTCGTACGCCGAGCCGCGGCGCTTGCGGACAGCGGCGATGCAGGCGTCCAGCCCGCCGACGCGCTCAAAGACCTCGGCGTCGTGGGCCACGGCCAGGACCCTGACGGGCAGGCTGAGGTCGTCGCCCTTGAGCCGCGCCGGGCCCCCCTTGCCGTTCCACGTCTCGAGCCCCTGCGCCAGACCGGTCAGCACCCCCGGCGGCATCTCCATCTGCTGGGCCAGGCAGACCGCGGCCTCGCATTGGGTCGTGGCGATGAAGGCGAAGCGCTTGTTTCCCTCGCGCATCATCGCCGTCACCAGGGCGGCGCGCTTGGGCAGGGGCAGGCCCTCGCCGGCATGACGGATGAAGCCGGACATGAACTCGCTCGGCGGGCTGTTGGCGAAGGTGACCGCGTGGGTGCGCATCGCGATCTCGTCGCCGCCCACATAGCCGGCCCACTCATGCGCGTGCGAGGTGCAGCCGATGTGCTGCAGCAGCGCCAGGTAGTAGAGGTCGCGGAGGGTCTCGGCGTCCGCGTCCAAACGCCGCGCCAGGGCAAGCGCCAAAAGGCACCCCCGCATCGCTTTCTCCATCGGCTGGCCCATCCCCAGGTCGGTGGCCAGCGAGAGTGCGGCTATCAGCTCTGAGAGCCGCACGCCCTGTTCGGGCGGCTTCATCCCGTCAGGATAGGCGCCGCCGCTGGACCGCCGAGTTGGCGCCAGCCTCGCGGCTGACGATGTCCAGCGTCTCCTTCAATGATGCCGGCAGCTGCTTGCCGCCCATCAGCGTCATCATGGCGCCAAGGACGTGGCCCTTGAAGCCGCGCGCCTGCCGGTGGTTGACGACCTCGATGTGGGAACCACCATCAGGTCGCGGTTCCACCCGTAGCTCCCACACGCCGCCCGGCTGGAAGACGTTGGATTCCTGTACACGGGCGCGGACGACGCCCGGCTGCGACGTATCGTAGGCCTCGCGCGCCCAGATGCCGCCCATGATGGCGCTGCCTTCGGTGACGTCGGCAGCCGTGGCCGTACGGCTGTGGACCCGGTAGACCGCGGGGTCGATGGTCGGCCAGTAGCGCGGCCTGCTGTCTGAGAAGTCGGCCGCCACCGCCAAAACCCTCTCGGCGGGGAGGTCGCTGTCGATGCTGAAGCTGATCTTCGCCATTGACTGCTCCTTTTCCTGTCCGGCTTGACTGCCGGCTGTCCTCCGGCGACTTGCCGGCGGTCAGCCCAGTCTCCGCCGCCGGCGCCGCGATGCCATCGGGTGTTCGCCCTATTCCCAGGAGGCATAGCATCAGACGCGAGATGTCGGCGGGGAAGGGTCTGGCCGCGACGGCGGCGGTGTTGCTGTTCGGCCTGATGGCGGTGCCGGCTGCCGCGGACCCGGCTCCATCTCCGCACGCCATCACCGTTCTTCCGCCGGGCGAGGGCAGCACCATCACCGTCGACCGCTTCCTCGTCAACCAGGCAACGTCCAGTTGCGCCGACCTCGGGCCGCACACGTGCGACCAGCTCGACATGTACAAGAACTGGCAGTTCAAGGACGGCGCCCTCTCCCCCGATGCCGACCACGTCAACGGCGCCGTCAGCTCCGAGACGCCCATCGCCGGCGTGCGCGTCGTGCGCGACAACTGGGGCATACCCCACGTTTTCGCCACCGGGGCCACTGAGCAGGCGATCGAGGAGAACGTCGGGTTCGGTACCGGCTACGCCCAGGCGGAGGAACGCATGTTCCAGATGGAGGTGCTGCGACGTGCCGCCGAGGGAACCATCTCCGAGCTGGTCGGTCCCGGGACCAACAACTCCAACGCCACCATGGACTTCGTCGTCCGCCGCGACTCCGAAACCAACGCCGAACGCATCGCCCAGATCCAGGCAATCCTCTCGCCCGGTCAGCAGCAGTCGTTGCAGCGCTACACCGATGGCATCAACGCCTATATCAGCTACCTCACCCTGCACCCCCTCGAGCTCCCCGCGGGCTTCGTCCTGACCAGCGACCTGCCGATCCCGACCTGGTCACCAACCGACGTCCTGGCCATACAGATCCTCGAGGCCAAGCAGGTGGGTGAGTCGGCCGGCAACGAGCTTGGATACGGAGCGCTGGCGCGCCGGCTCAAGGACCAGTACGGCGTCGACAAGGCTGCCGCGATCCTCAACGACCTGCAGTTCACCCATGACCCCCTCACCCCGACCAGCGTCCCCCATGGCCAGCCGGCCGCCTTGACCACTGACGGCCTCACCTACGACTTCATCAGCTACACCGCAGCCGATACCAAGGCCCGCATCAACGAGGTCCCGGCATCGGCCGAGGCAGCGGCGCAGGCCGTCGCCACCGCCACGGACGCGCAGCACACCGCCGCCCGGCAGCTGGGAATCCCAATGCCAGGCTCCAACGCGTGGGCGGTGGCGCCCTCCAAATCCAGCACCGGCGGGGCGATGCTCTGGGGCGCACCCCAGGTGAGCTACTTCGTACCCCAGGTGCTGGATGAGATGGAGATCTCGGGCGGTCTGACACATGTCCGCGGCGTCGCGGTTCCCGGCTCGGGGCCGGCGGTGGTCATCGGCTACTCGCCCCACCTGAGCTGGAGCATCACCACCGCCCAGGACGACCAGGTCGACACCTACACTGACCAGATCCGCACCCTCGATGGCGGCGCGAGCTACCAATACTTCTGGCGGGGCAGCTGGCACCCGGTGGAGCAGCGCACGGAGACGATCCGCACCCGCACCGCGGGACCGGGGCCGCTGCCGGCGCCCCCAGTCGTCTACACCACCCGCACGGCTACGTACTACCGCACCATGCACGGCCCGCCCGGGCAGGAGACGCCTTGCACCGTGCTGTATATCGACACCAAGGGGGGCGTCGCCTACTGCAAAGCGCGCTCGTTCTGGAACACCGAGCTGATGACGGGCCTGGCCGTCGTCGGCCTGGGCCAGGCCACCAACCTCGATGAGGCGGGGACGGCGTTGCGCAAGGGCGTGATCGGCTTCAACTTCATGTACGCCGACGCCGACGGCCACATCGCCTGGTGGCACACCGGCCGGATCCCGATCCGGGTTCCCGGCCACGATCCCCGCCTTCCCGCCCCGGGCGACGGCTCCTTCGACTGGCGTGGCTACCTCGACCCGCTGCTGTGGCCGCACGTCGTGGACCCGGCGCAGGGGTTCATCGCCTCCTGGAACAACAAGCCCCAGTTCAGCTGGCCGGACTCCGGTGACGGCTCGCTGTGGGGTGCGCAGCAGCGCGTGGCCCAGCCGATGGCCCTGCTGCAGGCGTCGGGGCGACTGACCCCGGACACGCTCTGGCAGGTGGCGCGTCGCACGGGCGAGCTGGATCTCCGCGACACGCTCGGGTTCCGACCGTTCCTGACGTCGCTCTGGTCGCGTGGTGACCTCAGCCCGACCGAGCGCGCGGCCCTGGCGCAGGTGGCAGCCTGGGACGGAACCGCATTTTACCCCGATGGGATGGAACGCGACGCTTCCGGGGCGGAGACGGGGAAGGTCAAGTACCCGGGCTTCGCCATCATGTCGGAGTGGTTCCACGCGTTGGAATCGCTCGCTGGGCGGCCGGTCTTTCAGCCGGCCACCGGTAACGCCGACACCAAGAGCGGCGTGCTCACGTTCACGCAGCATGCGGCGGGCAGCCCCGAGTTCGAGTTCTTCGACGACTACGACGCCTTCCTCTACAACGTCATGGCGGGCCGCACCAGCTCGGGGGCCGGTTACTTCGGCGGCAAGAGCGTGTCGGACGTCTCCAAGATGGCCCTGGACACCGCTGTGGCGACGTTGTCCCAGGCGCAGGGTGGCGACCCCGCGACCTGGCGCGCAGCGATGCCGACCATCGACTTCTTCTCGCTCGATGTCTCGAACATCCCAAGCATCCCGTGGGAGAACCGAGGGACGTGGGGCCAGGCCGTGGACTTCGGGGGTGGCGGAGTCACCAACACGCGACCGCTGTCGCTGCCAAACACCGGCGCCGGCGGCTTGGCCGGGTCGGAGGGGCTGATGCTCTTGTTCCTTCTGATAGCGGGTCGGGCGGGTTTGAGGTGGTTGCGCAAACCACCCATAGGTGATATACCGTGTTCTACGGGGTTCAGCACGCCTTTAGTGCATATTTGGGCTGGCGTTACATAACAGTAACTAGCCCACTAAGAGGGGATCGGCAACCGGCTCAATTACGATCCCTAACCCTTAACGAGGCGGGCCGGCGTTCTTCGCCGGCCCGGCTCGTTTTTAACCCCCCGCCGGCGGGCTAGTGTTGTTGCATGAGCACTGAGACCGCTGACCTGTCAACCCTTCCGCAGCGCCCGGGGGCGCGACCCGAAACCCACCATCAGATGCCGCACCAGCAGCTCTCCCAAAACGCAGGGGCCGACCTGCAGGAGCGGCTGTTCGAGCAGATCGCCTCGCTGAACGGCGTCGTTGTGGGGCCGAGCCACGTGTCGGTCCCCGACGCCCGCGCCTTCCACCTCGATCCCGACCACGCCGGCGGTCCCCGCGAGGCGTTCATGGTGGGGACCGAGTTCGCCCACCTCCACCCCGCCTACGACGGCAGCCTCCACCTGGTCCTGCCCGAGCCACTGGCGCGCGAGGTGATCGCCAAAGGCTGGGGCGAGTTTCACCCCCTGGTGGAGCAGGGCATGATGCCGCCGACCAACGTCATGGTCTATGGCCCCCGCGATGAGGCTGAGCTGGAGAGCGTCATGGGTGTCGTCCTGGCCGCCTATGCCAGCGCTACCGGGAAGACCGGCGCCGGCGACCCTGCCGAGTGAGCCACATCGCCGACGGCGACCTGGTGGCGTTCGTGGCGACCATCGATTTCAACCGCGCCCGCGCCTTCTATGGTGATGTCCTTGGCCTGCCACTGGTCGACGAGAACCCGTTCGCCCTGGTCTACCAGGCGCAGAACGCGCGGCTCCGGGTGACCCAGGTCGACGCGGTGGTGGCCGCGCCCTACACCGTCCTCGGCTGGTTCGTCCCCGATATTATGGCCGCCCTCCACGAGCTCGAGAACCACGGAGTCAGGTTCGAGCGCGTCGAGGGCATCGGCCAGGACG
>DASZHA010000019.1:0-31441 GCA_035938265.1 Candidatus Dormiibacterota bacterium | reverse complement strand
GTCGAGCAGGTGCGAAAGCAGGGCATAGTGATCCGACGACTCGGTATGGAACGGTCGTCGCTCAACGGATAAAAGCTACCCCGGGGATAACAGGCTTATCTTGCCCAAGAGTTCACATCGACGGCAAGGTTTGGCACCTCGATGTCGGCTCGTCGCATCCTGGGGGTGGAGTCGCTCCCAAGGGTTGGGCTGTTCGCCCATTAAAGCGGTACGCGAGCTGGGTTTAGAACGTCGTGAGACAGTTCGGTCCCTATCCGCCGTGCGCGTAAGAGTCTTGAGAGGAGTTGACCTCAGTACGAGAGGACCGGGTTGAACGAACCTCTAGTGGACCGGTTGTTCCGCCAGGAGCACCGCCGGGTAGCCATGTTCGGCCGGGATAAGCGCTGAAAGCATCTAAGTGCGAAGCCCTCCTCAAGATAAGGACTCTCACCGGGTTAACCGGGTAAGGCCCCAGCGAGACGAGCTGGTTGATAGGCCGGAGGTGTAAGACGAGCGATCGTTTGAGCTGACCGGTACTAATAGGCCGAGGGCTTGGCCATACACCTATCCCACTACACAGTGGACAGAGCACCGCGACAGAGGTTCTTCGCTATTCAGTGCCCAGGCACCGCAAGGTGTCGACAACTAAATAGGTCATACAAAGTACTGGGTGACCACAGCGATGGGGAAACACCTGTTCCCATTCCGAACACAGCAGTTAAGCCCATCAGCGCCGATGGTACTTCGAGGGCTACCTCGTGGGAGAGTAGGTCGTTGCCCAGTACTTTTTACATATCCTGAACAACCGGCGGGGACCGGAGGGGTTAACTGACGTAATGGACAAGCGCCTCCTGCTGGTGGCCGAAGCGGAGACCCTGCTTCGCGCCCTGCGCTACTACTTCACCAGCGCCGGCTACCTGGTCGAGGCGGTCGCCTCCAATGAGGCCGGCCTGCAGAACCTGGCGACCGGCACACCCGCCCTGGTGATCTGCGAGGACCATCCGCCGCAGTCCGACGCCTTGCAGATGGTGCGACAGCTCCGCTCCTCGCCGCTGACCAAGGGCGTGCCCATCCTGGCCCTGAGCTACGCGCCCAACGACGCCAAGGGGCGAGCCCTTTCAGCCGCCGGCGCCAGCCGGGTGGTCAAGCGCGACACCCCTCCTGAGGAGATCGGCGCGATCGCCGCCGACCTGCTCGAGTCGCGGCCGGCACAGCCCGCCTCCTCCAGGATGGCCAACACCGTCACCGTCCTCGGCGCCCGCGGCGGCAGTGGCAAGACGATGCTGGCGACCAACCTTGGCGTCCTGCTGGCTGAGCGCCCGGGCGAGACAGCGGTCCTCGTCGACCTCAACCTGGAGTTCGGCACCGCCGCGATGATGCTCGACCTACGACCGACGTACACCTTGCGTGAGATCGCGGACGCCAGCCTCAGCGACGTCAGCGACGCGGTCTTCGACAGCTATCTGCTGCGGCACTCCTCCGGCCTGCGCGTCGTCCCGGCGGTGGCCCAGCCAGGTGATTCGGAGCTTATCCCCGACGGCGCCGTGCCCCGCATCATCGATCGCCTTCGCCGTCTCTACGACCACGTCATTGTCGACGCTCGCCCCTCCTTCCGCGAGACGATGCTCGACCTCTGGGAGCACTCGGACACCCTGGTGGTGAGCTGCCCTCCGGAGGTCATCTCGGTCCTGCTCACCCGGTCCTTGCTGGACGCATTCGAAACCGTACGGCTGCCGGCGGACAAGATCCTCCTGGTCCTCAACCAGGTCGCCCCCAAGGCCAGGCTGACTCCGCCCCAGGTGGAGAAGGGCCTCGGTCGTTCGACGCTGGTCGTGCCCTACGGCGGTGACCAGCTGTACCGCGCCGTCGACGTGGGCAAGGCTTTCGTCCAGGAGCGGCCCAACGACCCCACCGCCCAGGTGCTGCGGAAGCTGGCCGCGACATTGGTCGAGCGACACGCCGCCAGCAACGAGGTTGCGGCCCAGGCCAGCTGACGGAAGCCTGGGCGGCGTGAGGAGCCGGGGCCAACGCAAAGAGAAGGCCCCGGATTTCTCCGGGGCCTAAGAGCTAACTTGGCGCTGGGTAGTGGGCTCGCTCGTCGCCCTCGCGATCAGGCCACATGAGGCCGACCACTGAGGGATGGCTTCGACTCGCGAGGACCGACGTCCTACGCTGTGGCCGTCGCTGCCCTCTTATCGACCGCGCTGTCCTTTGTCTCCACCCATGCGTTGCAAATTCGTTGTCTACAATCCATCGGCACCACCTCCTCGGTGTTGCGAGGGCTGGGTCAGCCCGGCCTGATAATTCGACCCGATTCTAACATCAGGGGTTCCGCGTGAATTCACCGTCCGAGCGTGTGCTCGCCATCGACGCGACGCGGATGGCGCGGGAGCGAACCGGGATCGAAAACTACCTTCACCATATCCTTCCCGGCATCGTCAAGGGCTGGTCCGCGCCCGCGCAACCAGGGGTTGCGCACGGCACCGTCAAAGTCTTTGCGCGCTATCCGACGTTCGCCGACGACGTTGATCCGCGGCCCGATGTGATTGCCAGCGCCGCCCGCGGATGGACCCAGCTGGCGTTGCCCGGTGCCCTCCGCAAAGCCGGCGCGTCGGTCTACTTCAGCCCCATCCCGATCCTGCCGATGTTCCGCCAGATGCCGTGTCCAGCCGTCGTCACCGTCCACGACCTCCACGATTTTCGGCCTCGCTGGTGGTACTTCAGGCGCCTCCTGCAGCGCACCTTCTCGACAGCGTCGGGAATCATCTGCGTTTCGCAGGCCACCCACGCGGCGCTGGCGGACGAATTCCCCGGGCTGGCCGATAAGGCGGTAGTGATCCGCGAGGGCGCGGACCCCGCCGTGTTTCGCCCCCGCAGCACCAGCCCTGAGAGTGGCCCTCAGATCGATGACAATGGCGTCGGGATCATGCGGCGCCTGGGGATCAAGCAGCCACCGCTGCTCGCGGTCGGCACTGTCCAGCCCCGCAAGAACTATTCGCGGCTTATCGCCGCCTACGCCAGCCTCCCGCCCGACAGCACCCCGCCGCTGGTGATCGTGGGCCGCGCGGGGTGGGACTACGAGGAGGTCATGGCTCTACCCGATCGTCTTGGCGTCGGTGGTCGCGTCATCTTCACCGGGCACCTCCCGGAAGCCGACGTCGCGGCGCTGATGCGTGCGTCGGTCGCGCTCTGCGCGGTCTCCAGTGGGGAGGGCTTCGGCCTGCCGCTGGTTGAGGCGATGTACTCAGGACTTCCAATCCTGGCGTCGGACATCCCGCCTTTTCGCGAGGTCGCGGGCACCGCCGCCCGCTTTGTCGATCCAGCTAGCGAGGGCGCCATCGCGAGGGGGCTGGGGGCGATGCTGGCGGACCCCGGTGCGCGCCAGGAGATGGCGCAGGTCGGGCTCAACCGGCGCCAGCTGTTCAGCTGGGATACCGCCGCCGCCGCCATCGTCGAGCTCTTGCGGTCGCTAACGAAGCTCTAACACCGCCCAGATAATGTCCACGATTGCGATCGTGATTTTGAGATCTCATGCCGCCCAGTCCTGACGACCCGGCTGAGGGCCAGGGGCCATCAGAGCACGCTCCGAGCCAACCGGAGAGCGTCCCGTCTGACCCCGCGTTGGTCCCCCAGGGTGACCCTGTCCCACCGTTCACGCCGGCGCCCGCGGCGGCCGAGCCACAGCCCCAGGCGTGGACGCCACCCGCATACAGCCCGCCACCGCGTGGCGGTCGCAGCGTCGGCCTCGCCGTCCTCATCGCGATCGTTGTCATTGCGGTGCTGGCCGGCGCCGCCGCCGGCGCCGCGGGCGGTTATCTTGCTGCCACCAATGCCCCGGCCCGCTACAGCGGCCTCGTCAATCCCACCAGTGGATCGGGGGCGCGCGGAGGCCAGGTCTCCGTGGCCGACAGCCTGGCGATGATCGAGGCGGTGAAGAAAGCCGGCCCTGCCACCGTCACCATCACCGCCACTAACAGCTCTGCAGTTGTACCGGCGTCTACCCCTGGACTGCCCAGCGGCACTGAAGCGCTCGGCACCGGCATCATCTTCGACACCGACGGGCACATCCTGACCAATTACCACGTCGTCGCCCAGGGCGACACCTTCACCGTCCTCTTCGCCCAGGGCACGACTTCGATGAAAGCCCGCCTCGTCGGCAAGGACGCCATCGACGACCTCGCCGTCCTCAAGGTCGACCAGAAGGTCCCCGGCGTGGCCCAGTTCGCCACATCCAAGGACCTCCAACCGGGCCAGCAGGTGATGGCCATCGGCAGCGCCCTCGGCGACTTCCGCAACACCGTCACCTCCGGCGTCGTCTCCGCGCTTCATCGCACGCTCACCGGGAACAGTGAGATGGACGACATGATCCAGACCGACGCCGCCATCAACCACGGCAACAGCGGCGGCCCGCTGATCAACCTCAATGGCGACGTGATCGGCATCAACACCGCCATCGCCGGCGCCGACCCCAACAGCGGCGACCAGGCCCAGGGGATCGGCTTCGCCATCCCCAGCGACCACGCGCGCGACATTGCCCTGTTGCTGCTCCAGAACGGCAAGGTCGACCACCCCTACCTCGGGGTGACGTACCGCGGCATCAACAGCCAGCTGCAGGCGGCCCAGAGCCTACCCACGGATAACGGCGCCCTGGTCTCCGACGTCACCGGCGGTTCGCCGGCCGACCGCGGCGGGATCAAGAAGGGCGACATCATCGTCTCCCTGGGGGGACAGGACATCGACCTCGACCACACCCTTTTCGGTGTGCTCAGTCAGCACAAGGTTGGTGAGGGTGTGAAGGTGACGATCCTTCGCGGCGCCAGCAACCGCCAGACGGTCGACGTGACGCTGGGCGCGCGGCCCGCCAACCTGGGATAGATCGATGAGACTGCTGATCGTCGAAGACGAGCGCAAGCTGGCCCGCCTGCTGCAGGGGCTCCTGGAGGACGAAAACCACGCCGTCGACGTCGCCTACGACGGTGACGAGGGCCTCGACTTCGTGCGCGCCGGGGACTACGACCTGATCATCCTCGACGTCCTTCTGCCCGGCGTCGATGGGCTCGAGGTCTGCCGCCGGGTTCGTGCCATGAAGGTGCGCACCCCGATCCTGATGCTGACCGCCCGCACCTCTGTCGACGACCGCGTGGCGGGGCTCGACGCCGGGGCGGACGACTACCTCACCAAGCCCTTTGCCTTCGCCGAGCTGATGGCGCGCATCCGCGCGCTGTCGCGGCGTGAGGTGCCCGACTCCGTCGGCAACCGCCTGCAGGTGGGTGAGCTCAGCCTCGATGTCAAGACCCGCGAGGTGCGCATGGGTGAGCGTCGCATCGACCTGACGCCCAAGGAATTCGCCCTCCTCGAGTACTTCATGCGCCATCCCAACCAGGTCCTGACGGGGCAGCAGATCGCCGACCACGTCTGGAGCTATGACTTCGACGGCCTCACCAACCGGGTGGCGGTCTACGTCTCGTACCTTCGTCGCAAGCTGGAGAGCAACGAGGACAAGGCGCCGATCCAGACAGTCCACGGGGTAGGGTACCGGCTGGTCGCCTCGACGTGACCGTGGCGCCGGCGGCGCGTAGCGTTAGCTGATGTTCAAGATCGCGCGGCTGCGGCTGACCGCGTGGTATGTCGCCTTTCTCGCCGTCATCCTGATCCTCTTCGATGCCGGTGTCCTGTCCCTGATGTCGCGCAGCCTGGAGTCGAACCTCGACGACGACCTCCAGCACAAGGCCTCGGAGGCATCCGCCGCGATGCTCGACGTCGGCGGCACCACCTACTTCGACAAGGCTGAGATCCGCTCCGACCCCAGCTGGTCCGACGTGTCGCTGTATGCCTCGACCTCGTCGGGAACGGTGATCCAGGCGGCCAACCCGGTGGCCAACGGCGTGCTGCCGGACAAGGCCGCGCTGACCGCCGCGCTCAGCGGCAGCGCGGGCTTCACGACACAAGGCCAAGGCCGGGATGCGTTCGTCATCTACAGCCAGCCGATCTACCGGCAGGCTGGCAGCCAGGCCAGCGCCGCTGATGTCATCGGCGTGGTCCAGGTGGCGCGCTCCAGCCGCAGCGTGTCCGATACCCTGGCCGGCCTGGAGACCCTGGTCATCGGAGCCACCGTGCTGGCCCTGATGGTGGCGTTTGCCGCCGGCCTCTGGCTGGCCGACAAGGCCCTCAGACCGATCCGCGTCAACCTCCTCCAGCAGAAGCAGTTCGTCGCCGACGCCTCCCACGAGCTGCGCACCCCGCTGACCGTGATCCAGACCGCCGCCGAGGCGATCCTGCGCCAGAAGGAGGGCGTAAGTCCCCACGTCCAGGACCTGGCTCGCGACATCCTCTCTGAGAGCGAACAGCTGGGCAACCTGGTCAACGACCTCGGCGTGCTGGTTCAGGCCGACACCGAGGTGACCCTGCGCACTGAGCCGCTCGATTCCGGCGAGGTGTTCGAGACCGCCGTCGAAACGGGACGGCTGTTGGCCGCGTCGCGAGGTGTTGAGCTGGAGACCGCCTTCGAGGGAGCCGGCACCATCACCGGCGACGCGGTGCGCTTGCGCCAGCTCTTTGCCATCCTCCTCGACAACGCCACCAAGTTCGCGCCCCCGGGAAGCACGGTGAAGCTGACCGGCGCCGCGGCTGACGGCAAGCTGATCATCCGCGTCGTCGACACCGGCCCCGGCATCCCCGCCGGCGAGATGACACGGATCTTCGAGCGCTTCTATCGCGGCAGCAACGAGCGCGGCCGCGAGGGCAGCGGCCTGGGACTGGCGATAGCCCAATGGATCGTTGAGGCGCATGGCGGGTCGGTGTCGGTGCGCAGCGTTGAGGGGCAGGGCGCCGAGTTCATCGTCGAGCTCCCGCTGTCGCAGCTACCGGACTCCGCGGAGGAGGCCGCGAGTTAGAATTCAAGCCGCCCAGCCGCCTTCGGCGGCGGCCTGCCGAGGTGGTGAAATTGGTAGACACGCCAGCTTGAGGGGCTGGTGGACGCAAGTCCGTATGGGTTCAAGTCCCTTCCTCGGCACCAACCATCCATTGCTGTCCTGAGCGGCAGCGCGGAGGACAGAGTGGAGAACCAGCCCGCGTACGCCCTCGACACACGGGCGCTGCAGGAGCGGCGCGCCGCCGACCAGCGCTTTCCCTTCAACGGCGGTCACCTCATGGCGCGGGCCTTCCAGCGCCTGGGTGCCACCCACTTGTTCACCCTCAGTGGTGGCCACATCTTTCCCTTCTTCGACGGCGCCGTCGCCGCCGGCATCCGGATCATCGACCATCGCCATGAGGAGGCGGCGACGCATGCCGCGGAGGCCTGGGCCAAGCTGACCCGCCAGCCGGGCCTGGCCTCGGTCACGGCCGGCCCCGGGGTGACCAACGCCACCACGGCGCTGGCGGCCGCCACCTTCAACCGCAGCCCGCTGGTGGTCGTCGGCGGCCGGGCTCCCGACTACCGCTGGGGCCAGGGCAGCCTCCAGGAGTACGAGCACATCCCGGTGATGCAGGCGGTCAGCAAGCGTGCCATCACCGTCCATGACGCCGATCGCACCCACATCGCCGCCACCGAGCTGTGGTACGAGTCGCTGGCCGGCGCCCCGGGCGCCACCTTCATGGACGTGCCCATGGACGTGCAAGTCACCGGCGTTGACGAGGCGACGGTGGAGTGGCCCGATCCGCCAGCGGCAGAGGAAAGCATCGATCCTGACCTGGTGGCGCGGGCCGCCGAGCTGATCCGTGGCGCCGAGCGCCCGGTGGTGATCAGCGGCACCGGCGTCTACTGGCACCACGGCGAGGAGCCGCTGCGGGAGCTGGCCGAGGCCGCCGGGCTGCCCGTCTATATGAACGGGCTCGGGCGCGGCACCCTGGCCGCGGACCACCCCAATGCCTTCTCCCGGAGCCGCAGCGCGGCGCTCAAAAGCGCGGACCTGGTGCTTCTGCTCGGCACGCCGCTGGACTTCCGGCTCAACTTCGGGCAGTCACCGCTGATGCCCGACAGCTATAAGTTGCTTCGAATCGACGCCACCGAGGCCGACCTGAGCAAGAACCGAGCCGCCGACGTGGGCATCGCCGGAAACATCGGCGCTGCCCTGGCCCGGCTGGCGGACGTCGTCGGGGGCGACGGGGCGGGGGCCCGACAGGCCCGGCTCGAGGAGCTCCGCGGCCTTGAGCAGGCGTCGGCCGAGAAGGACCGCGACCTGCTGACGTCCGAATCCGACCCTATCCACCCGATGCGGGTATACGGCGAGCTGCTCAAGGTGCTCGACCGCGACGCCGTGGTGATCGGCGACGGCGGCGACTTCGTCAGCTACGCCGGCAAGCTGGTGCCGACCTACGAGCCGGGGGCCTTCATCGACCCCGGGCCCTTTGGCGGCCTGGGCATGGGTCCGTCCTCGGCGATCGCCGCCCGCCTCGCTCGGCCGGACAAGCAGGTGGTCCTGCTTCTCGGAGACGGGGCCTTCGGCTTCGCCGCGATGGAGTTCGACACCATGGTCCGGCACCGGCTCCCGGTGGTCGCGGTGATGGGCAACAACAATGCCTGGGGCCTTGAGAAGCACCCCATGGAGATGATGTTCGGCTGGTCGGTGGCGGCTGACCTCAACCCCAACGCGCGCTATGACAAGGTGGTCGAGGCGCTGGGCGGTCACGGCGAGCACGTCACCAGGCCGGGGGACATCGCCGGGGCGCTGCAGCGCGCCTTTGACTCCGGCCTGCCGGCGCTGGTCAATATCGCCTGCGACCCAACCATCGCGTACCCGCGCAGCGCTAACCTGGCATGAGCGTCGACGATCGACCGATGAGCGATGACGGCCTCCAACCCGGCCTCAGCTTCACCGTGCAGAACACTGTCACGCCGGAGATGAGCGCGCGCCACATCGGCAGCGGCGACGTCGGCGTCCTCTCCACACCGACGATGATCGCGATGATGGAGGGCGCGTCCACCCGCATGGTCCAGCCGCACATGGAGGCGGGCCACACCACCGTCGGCTACATCGTCAACATCCGCCACCTGGCGCCCACGCTGATCGGCGGCGAGGTCACCGTCACCTCTCGCCTGGAGGAGATCGACGGCCGCAAGCTCCGCTTCCACGTCGAGGCGCGGGAGGGCGACAAGGTCGTGGGCGAAGGCGAGCACGTGCGCGTCATCATCGACACGGCGAGGTTCCTGGAGTCATCGAACGACTGAACCAGCTCCCCGCACCGCTGCGCGCCGGGGTCCGGTTGGTCAGCGGCGCCGCGCGGCTGAAGGCCACCGCGGGCAGGGGAGGGCGGTTCTCGATCGGGCGAAACCTAGTCAGCAACGGCCGCCTCCACCTCAGCGGTCCCGGCCGTATTCGGATCGGCGACGACTGCAACGCCTGGGCCCGGGCCGAGGCCAACGTGCTCTCGACCTTCAGCCCTGACGCCGTCATCAGCATCGGTGACAACGTCCGCCTCAACGGCGCGGGCATCCAGGCAGCCAGCGCGGTGACCATTGGCAACGACTGCATCCTTGGCTCCTGCACCATCGTCGACACCGACCACCATTCCGTCGACGTCGAGCGCCGGCGCCCCGGGGCTCCGGTGGCCTCCAGCCCGGTGGTTGTCGAGGACAACGTCTGGATTGCGGGAATGGCGACCGTGCTCAAGGGTGTGCGGGTGGGTCGCGACTCGGTGGTCGGCTTTGGCGCGATCGTCAGCTCTGACGTCCCGGCCGGGGTGGTGGTGGCGGGCAACCCGGCGCGGGTGGTGCGCAACCTCTATGAGGAGCGCGCTGTCGGCGAAACGGTTGGCCCAACCGAGAATCAGGGCTCGACCGAGACCGAGGACCCAGGCGCGACGAAGGAATCGGATACCCGGACATGACGCCCTTCAGCGCGCTGGACCCCGAGGCGGTGCGTGCGTGGGTGGCGGAGCGGAACCTGGCCCCATATCGGTCCGCGCAGGTCCTGAGGTGGTTCTATCGCTCGCCGGCGGGGTCCTTTAGTGCGATGTCAAGCCTGCCGCCGGCGGTGCGCGCCAGTCTCGCGGAGGACTTTGTCTTCAGCACCCTGGAGCCGCTGCGAGTCCTCCCGGCCGATGGCGGCGCCACCCAGAAGTACCTCTTCCGCCTTGAAGGTGGCGCCCTGCTGGAGTCGGTGTGCATGCACTACCCCCGGACCGAGCGAAGCTCGGAACGGACCACGCTCTGCCTCAGCTCCCAGGTCGGTTGCGCCGTGGGCTGTCCCTTCTGCGCCACCGGGCTCGGCGGACTCGAGCGCAACATGACGGCCGCCGAGATCGTCGACCAGGTGCTGGCGGTACAGCGTGACCAGGCGGCGCGCGGGCGGCGCGTCAGCCACGTCGTCTTCATGGGCATGGGTGAGCCGCTGCACAATGTCGACGCCACCTTGGCCGCGACGGCCCGGCTGACCGATGCCGAGGCCATCGGGCTGGGGGTGCGGCGGGTGACGGTCTCGACATCGGGCGTCGTCCCGGGGATCGAGGCGCTGGCGGAATCGGGCCTGGGCGTGAACCTGGCGGTATCCCTGCACGCGCCCAATGATGGCATCCGCGACCAACTCGTCCCGCTCAACCGGAAATGGCCGGTCAGGCGCGTCCTCGCCGCCGCCGACGCCTACGGCGACCGCACCGGCCGGCGGGTGTCATACGAGTACGTGATGCTGCGCGGGGTGAACGACGGCCTGGACCTGGCCGACGAGCTGGGCGTGACCCTGCGCGGCCGGCTGGCCCACGTCAACCTCATCCCCTACAACGCCATCCCCGGCGACCCCTACCAATCGAGCCCGCCCGCGCACATCGAGGCGTTCCGGCGGCGGGTCAAGACCCACGGCATCGAGTGCACCGTGCGGGACACCCGCGGCCGCGACATCGACGCCGCCTGTGGCCAGTTGCGGGCCACCGCCATGGCGGGGCGGGCAAGCTGAGGTCCATGGAGGAAGCGAGATGACCGACGACTACCCCGACGTGATCCCGATGCTGGCCTATGAGGACGGGCCTGCTGCCATGGACTGGCTGGCGGGCGCCTTTGGGTTCCGCGAGAGGACCCGGATGCTCGATGGCACCGGCCGCCTCAGCCATGGTGAGATGGAGGCCGGGTCCGGTGTCATCATGCTGGCCACGCCGACACCCGACTACCAGTCGCCCCAACACCACCGCGAGACCTGCGAGGCGGCGCGCAAGTGGTCGGAGGTGCCGTACATCATCGACGGAGCGCTGGTGTACGTCCCCGACGTCGACGCCCACTTCGAGCAGGCCAAGGCGGCGGGGGCCCGGATCCTCTCAGAGGTCGAGGCCGACGAGCACGGCAAGCGCTACCGGGCCGAGGACATCGAAGGCCACCGCTGGATGTTCATGGAGCGGTAACCCCGCCACGGTCTCAGGCTGAGTCCCGCAGCTCCGCCATGCCCTGCTCTCGAGTGGTGATCGGCGCGTAGCCGAGCTCACGGCGGGCCTTGGATATATCGATGGTGCACTCCAGCGAGGACACCCAGTACGCGATGTAGGGCAGTGGCGGGGCGCCCTTGAGGGGCAGCAGCTTCCAGGCGGTCTCGCCGGCCCAGGTCAGGGCGCCGGCAACCGGCACGGGCACCGACCTGGCTCTCGGCTCGACACCCTGGGTCCGGAGAAGATCGCTGATGAACTCGCGGAAGCCGGCGGGCTGGCCGTCGGTGACGAAGTAGATCTCCCCTTGACGGCCTTTCTCCGCGGCGAGCACCAGGCCCTCGACGACGTTGTCGACGTGGGTGACATCGGTGATGTTGTCGCCGCCGCCGATCCAGGCCAGCCGTCCCGCCTTGGCCAGGTGGACCATCCTCGGCAGGAGGGTGGTGTCGCCCCTGCCCCAGATGAAGCGTGGCCGGACGATCACTGTCTCGAAGCCCTCGCGGTTGGCGGCCTGCACGATCTCCTCGGCCCGGGCTTTGGTGGCGGGGTAGGGGGCCCTGGAGTCCGGCCGCCGGGGAGTCTCCTCGTTGACGTTGACCAATGGCTGGCCGTTCATCAGGACCGCCTCGGTGCTGACGTGGACCAGACGACCGACGCCGGCGGCGACACAGGCGTCGACCACCGCCCGGGTGCCGTCAACGTTGGCGTGCACGAAGTCGTCCCAGGTCCCCATCTCGGTTACCGCGGCGGCGGCGTGAAAGGCCAGCTCGCAACCGGTGGCTGCCGCCCGAAGAGACCTGAAGTCGCCGAGGTCGCCCCGCACTGCCGTGGCGCTACGCGCCGTCACCTTGGCCGCGGCCGAGCTGGACCGCGCCAGGGCCCGCACGGTATGGCCGTCGGCGACCAGGCGGTCGATCAACCGGCCCCCCACGAAGCCGGACCCCCCGGTCACGAACACCGTGGTCATGGCATCTTGACCTGCTAGGAGGCCGCGCCGCCCGCCCAATCGACGGCGGCGGGGCGGTCTTTGAAAAAGCGGAACTCGGGGAAGCCACCCAGGGTCAGGATGAGGCGCGCCAGCACCAGCATGAAGCGGTTCCCGCCGGTGAAGGCGATCCGATGGACGGCCATTCGCTTCATGGATCGCATGGCGTAGAACGCGGCCCGGGGCGTGGCTCGAGTCAGCGAGTCGAGGTCCATGACCAGCCCCCGGGCGTCGGCCTCGATCGCCCGTTCCTGGATGTCGTGGCAGAACGGTCCCGCCACGCGGCGGGTCATCAGCGGGACCTCGGACCTGGCCATCACCACGCCCGCGGGGTCAAGCTCGACCTTGTATTCGTTCACGGCCACTCGATATTGCCAGCAACCCTGGCCCTTCGCCAAACCTGACGAGTGAGTCAGTTTTGCCGCTTCCGTGGCATAATCGAACTTGCGTTCTCGGGGCAGGGTGAAATCCCCGATCGGCGGTGACAGCCCGCGAGCCGCGTCAGGCCCAATATCACCTGGCGAGGCAGGACCCGGTGGGATCCCGGGGCCGACAGTCAAAGTCTGGATGGGAGAGAACGGAGGTGGACCCGTGTCCACCTTGTAGCCGGGTGCCCGGTGCCGGTCCAATGGCCGGCGGAAGGCCCCGGTTGCAGCCGTCTCTGCCGCCCAGCCCCGGGGAAGGCTAAGAGAGATATGGCAGTTTCCCCGAATATGACCCAAGCCCTGGCCCTGGCGGCGAAGGCGAAGCACCGGACCAGCCCCAACCCGATGGTGGGGGCGGTCCTGGTTCGCGGCGCCCAGGTCGTCGGTGCGGGATATCACCGCCGTGCCGGCGGACCTCACGCCGAAGTCGCGGCCCTCAACGTCGCCGGCGACCTGGCCCGCGGCGCCACCATGTACGTGACCCTGGAGCCCTGCGCCCACCACGGCCGGACGGCTCCCTGCGCCGATGCCATCGTTGCCGCCGGGGTGGCCGAGGTTTTCATCGCCACCCGCGACCCCGACCCGAGGGTGAGCGGGCGCGGTATCGCCCGCCTCAAGGCCGCCGGTATCAGGGTTCGCGTCGGGGATGGCGCTCGCCAGGCGCAGGCGCTCAACGCGCGCTGGCTCGCCGCCCGGCGCCAGGGCCGACCCTTCCTGGCGCTCAAGTACGCAGCCTCGCTCGACGGCAAGATCGCCACCCATGACGGCAGCTCGACATGGATCACCGGCACCGCGGCTCGTGCCGAGGTCCACCGGCTGCGTGCGGCCTACGACGCCGTCGTCGTGGGCGCCGGCACCGTGCTCAAGGACGACCCTCAGCTGACGGCCCGGCTGGGGGACGACCGGCCGGCGTCGCGGCAGCCTCTCCGCGTGGTCGTCGACGGCCGCCTACGGATTCGGCCGGACGCCCGCGTGCTCGACCCAGCGCTCCCCGGCCGCGCCCTGGTGGTCACCACGCCGGCGGGCCTTCGCCGGCGTGGCGCCGGTTTCAAGCGCAGGGGTGTTGACGTTCGCGTCCTCGAGCCCGGCCCTGACGGTCGCATCGCCGCCCTGGCCCTGGCCAGGATGCTGGGGAAGGAGCAGATCGCCAGCATGTTAATTGAGGGTGGTGGCGACCTTGCCTGGGGAATGGTCGCGGGCGGGATCGTCGACCAGGTCTACGCCTTCGTGGCACCCCGCATCCTGGGTGGCACATCCGCGCCAACCCCGGTCGATGGCGCCGGCTTCAGGCGGCTGGCCGCCGCCCTGCAGCTGGACTTCGTGTCGGCGCGGCGCATCGGGCCCGACATCCTGCTCGAGGCGGTGGCCGCGTGAGGGCGCTTTAGTGTTCTCGGGAATCGTGGCCGAGGTCGGCACCATCGCCGAGATCGCGGACGGGGTCATCCGCGTCAACGCGGACGCCGCCATCCGCAAGACTGAGATCGGCGGCAGCGTCGCGGTCAACGGTGTCTGCCTTACCGCGGCCTCGGTCGACGAGGGCGGCTTCACCGCCGACGTCATGCCCGAGACCCTTCGCCGGACCGCTCTGGGACGGCTTGGCGCTGGCTCCAGGGTCAACCTCGAGCCGGCTCTGGCCTTTGGCGAAGAGGTCGGTGGTCACCTGGTCCAGGGCCACGTCGACGGCACCGGGCGGGTGGTGTCGATCCGCGACGAAGGCAACGCGCGTTGGGTGACGATCGAGGTGCCGGAGGCGGTGCGGCCCTACTGCGTCCTCAAGGGTTCGATCGCGATCGACGGCGCCAGCCTGACGATCGCTGCCATCGATGGCGACGGCGTCGCCGTCAGCCTGATTCCCCACACGCTGCAGAGCACCATCGCGGGCGCCTACGAGGTTGGCAGCGAGGTGAACCTGGAGGCGGACATGCTGGCCAAGTACGTGGCCACCTACGTCAACGAGCGAGACAACATATCAACGGGACCGACCGGCAACCCCGGCGGTCACCCCAGCAAGGAGGCGGGCTGAAATGCCGGTCGTGAACATCGAACAGGCCATCGACGACGTCAAGCAGGGCAAGTTCCTGATCGTCGTCGACGACGAGGACCGCGAGAACGAGGGTGACCTCTTCATCGCCGCGGACTTCGTCAGCGCCGACGCCATCAACTTCATGGCCACCCATGGACGTGGCCTGATCTGCACCCCGTTGGAGGGGTCGCGTCTGGACGACCTCGGCATCGAGCCGATGGTCGGCCGCAACACCGCACCCCTGGGGACCGCCTTCACGGTTTCGGTCGAGGCGCGCCACAAGGTCAGCACCGGCATCAGCGCCGAAGACCGCGCCAGCACCGTCAAGGCCCTGATCGACCCCACCTCCAAGCCCACCGACTTCTCCAAGCCGGGACACACCTTCCCGTTGCGGGCCCGCGAGGGCGGTGTCCTGGTCCGTGCCGGGCAGACCGAGGCCGCGGTCGACCTCGCCCGCATGGCAGGGCTCTACCCCGCCGGCGTGATCTGCGAAATCATGAAGGAGGACGGCACCATGGCCCGGATGCCGGACCTCGAGAAGTTCTCCAAGAAGCACGGCATCGGCATCGTCACCATCAAGGACCTGATCACATACCGCCGCCGCTGGGAGAGGCTGGTCGAGCTCAAGGCCACGGCCCAGCTGCCCACGGAATACGGCATCTTCGAGATCCGAGCGTATGAGGACACCATCAGCGGCGAAACCCACGTGGCCCTGGTGATGGGCGACGTCAACCCCGACGAGCCAGTGCTGCTCCGGGCTCACTCCGAATGTCTAACCGGCGACGCCTTCCACAGCCTGCGCTGCGACTGCGAGCAGCAGCTGCACAGGTCGATGGAGATGATCGCCGAGGAGGGAGCCGGCGTGGTCCTCTACCTTCGCCAGGAGGGGAGGGGCATCGGCCTCCTCGCCAAGCTGATGGCCTACGAGCTGCAGGACCAGGGGATGGACACCGTTGAGGCCAACGAGGCCCTGGGGCTTCCGGTCGACAAGCGCGACTACGGGATCGGCTCCCAGATCCTGGCCGACCTTGGGGTCAGGAAGATCCGCCTGATCTCCAACAGCCCCCGCAAGTACTACGGGATCGAGTCCTTCGGCCTCGAGATCGTCGAGCGCATCCCCCTGGTCGTTGAGCCCAACGAGCACAACGTGCGCTACCTGCGCACCAAGTCCACGAAGTTGGGCCACATAATGCACGACTGATGGAGACGGATCGCCTATGGAAGTGAAGGCCGGCAAGCTCAACGCGTCCAAGCGGCGCTTCGGCATCGTGGTGGCGCGCTTCAACGACTTCGTGACCGGCAAGCTGCTGGAAGGGGCGGTCGACACCCTGGTGCGTATGGGCGCAGCCGAGGGTGACATCACCGTGGTCTGGGTTCCCGGGGCCTTCGAGATCCCCGTGGCGGCGGCCCGGCTGGCGCGGGGCGGCAAGGTCGACGCCGTGATCTGCCTGGGCACCGTCATCCGCGGCCAGACCCCCCACTTCGACTATGTCGCGGGGCAGTGCGCCAGCGGCATCGCGGCGATCTCCCTGGAGACTGGGTTGCCGGTGATCCTGGGCGTCCTCACCACCGAGACCATGGAGCAGGCGATCGACCGCGCCGGCGGCAAGATGGGCAACAAGGGCGCCGAGGCCGCCGAGGCGGCGGTCGAGATGGCGGACCTCCTGGGTCAGCTCTGAGGGACGGGTCGCCTACAGCTTGAAAACGTGGAAGCTGTGGGGCGCAACCAGCCCCGCGGGGACCACGGCGAGCCACAGCAGGCAGGCAGCGACCATCACCAGCAGACCAGGGCGTCGGCCGGCGCCGTCAGCCTGACCTGGAGCCAGACCGGCAGCCCCGGGCACGCGCCCGGCGATACCCAGCAGCACCGGCAGCGCCATGACGGCGGCCAGCACCACCCCGGCCTGGATGCGGCCCGAGTCGAAGAACGAGAAGTAGGAGCTGCGCTGCAGGAGCAGCACCAGGACCACGTAGTTGGCGAGGTAGGCGAGGAGCTCCCAGCGTGGGGCACCGCGGACCAACCTGTAGACGGCCAGCCCTGCCACCAGCGTGGCCGGGAGCACCTCGCCGAGCAGCTGAACCCACTGTCGCGCCTCGAATGGCCAAAAGCTGAGGAGGCCGCCCAGGGGGACGGTGGCCACCTCGGCGCCCCCGCTGCTGAAACCCAGGCCGAAGGAACCAAAGGTTGCCGCCAGGAACAGCTTGTACGCGACGAAGGGAACCGCAGCCAGTGCGGCCAGTCCCAGGCCGGAGATCCGGGCCCGGCCGGGGCCGCGCGCGACCAGGGAGACGGAGTAGATCGCCGGGAACAGCAGCGTCGTCTCCCGGGTCAGGCCGGCGGCGCCAAAGAGCAGCCCGGCCCATAGGACACGGGCGCGCCCACCGAACTCGAGCAGGTACACAGCGGCCGCCACCAGGGCGTAGGCGAGCACCTCGTTGGTGTCGGTCTGGACAGCCTGGAACAGCCCCGGGTAGAAGCCGTAGACCAGCGCCCACCAGCCGGATACCTCGTGACGTCGCAGCCAGCCCGCCAGGATCATGACCGTCAGCCCCAGCGCCACCAGGTTGACCAGCAGCATCGTGTAGGGCACGAGCGCAGGCTGTCCCAGGCCTGTGATGCCGGCGAGGACCGGGAAACCGACCCGGGCGTAGCGGTACGCGGCGGAGTCCATGCAGCAGCCGGCATCCAGGGGCGCCACCGCCATGTAGTAGGCGAACTGGCCGTCGTAGCCCGTGGGCGTGACGCTGGGATCGCCCAGCCCGGCGCGGATCGGTGAGCCCTCGGGCGCGCGTGACGCGAAGTCCGCGCCGAGATGGACGAACGCCCAGGCGCCGTGCTGACGTGCCATGAAGGCGCCGGCCCAGGCGACATAGGCGACCAGGACGGCGGCGGCAACCAGCCGTGGTCGCGGGTGCGTCAGGAGGCTCAGACGACTGGAGGCGGAGATCCCAGGACGGCCGGCGTCAGCCGGCGGTGCGCGCCAGGGTCCGCAGGCAGCGCGTGCAGACGCGCGTCTTCACGCGCCGACCATCGAGCGTGATGGTCGCCGCCTGGAGGTTCGGGAGAAAGCGGCGCTTGGTCCGGACCTTGGAGTGGCTGACGTTGTTGCCAGCCACCGGACGCTTGCCGCAGATCGCACACTGCTGAGCCAAGCTGGAGTACCTTTTTGAATTCGCGTAACCTTTGAGGTCGGCGGAGGATTCTAACATAGGGTCGACGGGCCCTCGGGAGGCTTTCACGCGCCAATGAATCGCATCATGCAAGAGAAAGACCTCGGCAGAATCGAGGTTTCGCAGCAGGTTATCGCCTCAATCGCCGGCCACGCCGCCAACGGCTGCTACGGCATTGTGGGGATGGCCGCGCGTGGCCTGCGCGACGGCATCGCCGAGCGGCTGCAGCGCGAGAACCTCCACCGCGGCGTCGAGGTCAAGGTCGACCCCGACGGCATCAACATCGACCTCTACTGCGTCGTCGAGTACGGCGTCCGCATCACCGAGGTCGCTCACAGTCTCCAGGACGCCGTCCGCTACGAGGTCGAGAAGGCGCTCGGGATCAACGTCAAGACCGTCAATGTCAACGTCCAGGGCATCCACCTCCAGGAGGACGACGTGCCCAAGGGCCTGGAGCGCGAGCGGGAGAAGGAGCAGAAGAAGGTCGCCGATGGCTGAGATCACGCGGGTCGACGGCGTGCTCTATAAGCGCTCCCTGTTCGGTTCGCACGCCTGGCTGAGAGAGAACCGCGACAAGGTCAACGAGCTCAACGTCTTCCCCGTGCCCGACGGCGACACCGGCACCAACATGCTGCTCACCCTGGAGGCGGCCTGCGAGGAGATCGGCGAGGACAACAGCAACCTCGCCGACGTCACCGGCAGGGTCGCCCACGGCGCCCTGATGGGGGCGCGGGGCAACTCGGGCGTGATCCTGTCGCAGATCCTGCGCGGCTTCTCCCAGGGCGTGGTCGGCAAGGCGTCGGTTGACTGCCGGGAGCTGGCCCTCGCCTTCGAGGAGGCCACCAAGGTGGCGTACAAGGGCGTGACCAAGCCAACCGAAGGCACCATCCTGACGGTGGCGCGCGCGGTCTCGGACGCGGCCCTGGCGCGGGCCCAGGAGACCAACGACGTCGCCGAGCTGATCGCCACGGTCGTGGGCGCGGCGCAGCGCGCGGTCGACGAGACTCCCAGCCAGCTGGCGGTGCTGCGCGAGGCTGGGGTGGTCGACGCCGGCGGCTACGGCCTGATGGTGATCCTCGAGGGCTTCCTGAAAACGGTCAAAGGCAGCGATGCCAAGATCCTGTCCAAGACTCGACCCTCCGGCGCGGCGCCAGCCGAGCCTCTCGCCAAGGTCGGGGCCCACGCCCTGGAGACGCCCGCGGAGGGCTGGGGCTTCTGCACCGAATTCCTAATCGAGCAACCGGCCAAGTCCTTCGATGTGCTCCGTGAGGAGCTCACGCCGATGGGCAACTCGGCCGTCATCGTCGGCGACGACACCCTGGTGCGGGTGCACATCCACACCCTCGACCCTGGCTCCCTGATCGCCCACGCAACGGCGTACGGGATATTGCAGAAGCTCAAGGTCGAGGACATGACACGGCAGCACCACGAGATCCTGGCCGAGGGCGACGACGCGCTGGCGGCAGGCGAGATTACCGCCCCGGGCGGCGCCGATGAGGCTATTGACGACGGCGCCGAGGTGCTCAACAACGGCCACGGCCCGGTTCAGACCGGCAGCATCGGCGTCGTCGCAGTGACCGTCGGTGACGGCTTCCGCCGCATCTTCGAGGACCTCGGCGCCGGCGTGGTCGAAGGTGGCCAGACGATGAACCCGTCGACTGAGGACCTGCTCCAAGCGGTCCAGGCGACCGACGCCGGCGAGGTCATCATCCTGCCCAACAACAAGAACGTGATCATGACCGCGCAGCAGGTTTCCGACATCGCCGGCAAGCCGGTCAAGGTGGTGCCCAGCAGGACGGTGCCCCAGGGCATCAGCGCCCTGCTCAACCTCGATCCGGGGAGCGGGCTGGACGCCAACGTCGACGCCATGGCGGCGGCCCTCAAGGGGGTGCAGACGATCGAGGTTACCCGCGCCGTGAGGAGCACCTCGATGAATGGGCTCAAGATCAAGAATGGCGACGTCATCGCCATGGTCAACGGCAAGCTCAAGGGGGCCGGCTTGGACGAGATGGCGGTCATCGACGGGGCCATCGACTCGCTCAAGCCGGACGGCTATGAGCTGCTCACCATCTATGGTGGCGCCGGCGTCAGCGACGAGGACGTGGGCGGGGTCGCCGACCACATACGCGAGCGCCTGCCAAACCTCACGGTCGAGACCCAGCGGGGCGAGCAGGACCACTATCCGTACATACTCTCGCTCGAATGACGCGGATCGTCGTCGACTCCACCCTCGACCTGCCTGAGGAGCAGATCAGGGAGCACAACATCGTCGTCGTGCCCCTCAACGTGCACTTCGGCGACGAGACCTTCAAGGACAAGGTCGAGCTCTCCACCGACGAGTTCTTCGATCGCCTGGCCAAGGTGAGCAAGCTGCCGACAACCTCGCAGCCGTCGCCCGGCGAGTTCATCGAGGCCTACAAGTCGATCCCCGAGGTCGAGCCGATCATCAGCATCCACATCGCGGGTCAGCTGTCAGGCACGGTGGATTCGGCGCGGCTGGCGGCCAAGGAGCTGCCCGACCGCGAGATCCGCGTGATCGACAGCGGCAACGTCACCTGGGCCGCGGGGCTACTGGCGATGATCGCCGCCGACGCCATACGCGAAGGCAGGTCGGCCGACGAGGTCGAGAAGGCGGTGCTGGAGGCCCGGCCGCGGGCCCGCCTGGTCGCCATCCTCGACACCCTCAAGTACGCGATCATGGGCGGCCGCGTCAGCCGGGTCCAGGGTGCCGTGGGCGGGCTGCTGCGGGTCAAGCCGATTCTGACCTGCCAGGAGGGCGTGGTCGGGCGCCTTCCTCCGGCGCGCACCTGGAGCCAGGCCTACGACAAGGTCGTGGACGACATCAAGGAGCGCGGTGGAGCGGAGCGCATGGCGCTGATCAACACCCAGGCGCCCCAGGCGATGGCCGAGCTGAAGGCCCGGCTGCAGCAGGAGTTCGGTGCCGATGGCATCCTCGAGGGCACGCTCGGCGCGGTCGTGGGCGTGTACGCCGGCCCCGGCGCGGCGGGCGTCGGCTACATCGGCAAGAAGGCGGTCAAGTAGCAGCACCAGTCCTTCCCAACTCCCCGGTCACGATCCTCAACCAGGTCAGCGACGGCTACCGTGGCCGTCTTGAGCGCCTGGGGATCGTCACCGTCAGTGACCTCCTGCAGCATTTCCCCACCCGCCACGACGACTACTCCAGCTCCGTCAACGTCGTCTTTCTCCAGGAGGGCGACAAGCAGACGGTCCGGGTGAAGTTGAAGAGCGCCGCCATCCGTTCGGTGGCAAGAGACCGCAAGCGGACGATCATCACCGCATACCTCTTTGACGACAGTGGCCTGATGAAGGCGATGTGGTTCAACCAGCCCTACCTGATTGAGAGGCTGCACGAGGGCGCCGAGTACGTCCTTTCAGGCAAGGTGAAGCGCGACCGCGGGGGCGGGCTGGTGATGATGAGCCCGGAGTTCGAGGCGGGCAGCGCCGGGGGGCTGCACACCGGCCGGCTGGTGCCGATCTACCGCGAGACCGCCAAGGTCAGCTCCAAGTGGCTCCGGCGGCGCATCGCCGACGCCATGCCGGCGGCTCAGCTGATGAGCGACCTGGTCCCGGAATCGGTGGCTGCCCGGCAGCGGCTGCTGCCACTGCCGGTGGCGATCGAGCAGGCGCACTTCCCTGAATCCCAGGAGCAGGCCGCAGAGGCCCGGCGGCGGATCGCCTTCAACCAGCTGCTGACCGTCCAGGTCAGCGTGCTGACCAACCGGGCGGAGCGGGAGAAGCTGGTTGCGCCCGCCATCCCCTACGACGTCGAGCGTGCGGTGGCGATCCGCGACGCGTTGCCGTTCGACCTGACCAATGCCCAGCGCAAAGCGGCCCACGCCATCTTCAACGACATGGCCGAGCCCCGGCCGATGGCCCGGCTGCTGCAGGGCGACGTCGGCAGCGGCAAGACGGCGGTGGCGGCGATGGCTGCCGCCATGGTTGCGCGCGCCGGGCACCAGACGCTCCTGATGGCACCAACCGAGATCCTGGCCCAGCAGCACGCCCGCACCCTCAAGCCGTACCTCGACCCCCTGGGCGTGCGGATGGAGCTGCTGGTGGGTTCGACCCCGGCCAAGGCCCGGGAATCGATCCTTGCCAGCCTCGAGTCCGGCGGCCTGGACGTGCTGGTGGGAACGCAGGCGCTGATCGAGGAGACCGTGCGGCCGGCGTCGCTGGGTCTTGTCATCAGCGACGAGCAGCATCGCTTCGGCATCGCCCAGCGCCAGGCGTTGGGTCAGCGCGGCAGCCACCCCCACGTGCTGTCGATGACGGCGACACCGATCCCCCGGACACTGCAGCTGACGTTGATGGGCGACCTCAGCGTCAGCGTCCTGGACGAGATGCCGCCAGGGCGCATCCCGGTGGAGACGCGGCTGGTCAAGCCGGCGTCGCGCGACGCGGCCAACCGCTTCGTGCGCGAGCAGGTGGCGAAAGGTCTCCAGGTCTTTGTCATCTGCCCCCTGGTGGAGGCCTCGGAGGCAATCCAGGCGCGCTCCGCGGTGGGGGAGTACGAGCGGCTCTCAAACGAGGTCTTTCCCGAGCTGCGCCTGGCCTTGCTCCACGGGCGGATGAAGCCGGCCCAGAAGGACGCCACCATGGAGGCCTTCAAGGCGAGGGACTACGACATCCTCGTCAGCACGTCGGTGGTGGAGGTTGGGGTTGACGTGCCCAACGCCACGGTGATGGTGATCGAGGGTGCCGAGCGCTTCGGGCTGGCGCAGTTGCACCAGTTCCGGGGACGTGTCGGCCGCGGCGGTCACCGCGCCTACTGCCTGCTGTTCTCCGACACCGAGGGGCAGGAGGAGAACCGTCGCATGCAGGCGATGGTCGACCACAGCAGCGGCTTCGACCTAGCTGAGGTCGACCTCCAGATCCGCGGCCCCGGCGACGTGCTCGCCGCCACCGGCGCGCAGCACGGTGAGACTGGCTACAGCGGCCTGATGGTGGCGGGGCTGCTCGATGCCCGCCTGATCGCGGCGGCTCGGGAGGAGGCCGAGCGGCTCATCACCGAAGGCCTTGATCATTACCCGGAGCTGGCTCGGGCGGCGGTCGACCTGGACCTTGCCGGCACCATTAACTGAGGAGGTCTATGGCCCACCTGTCAGCCGCAGCGTGCCTCTCCAGGTAATCGGGGGCGAGGCCAGGGGGCGGCGCCTGAAGTCGCCGCCGGCGGGTGTCCGTCCCACGGCTGCGATCGTCCGCCGCTCGCTCTTCGACATCCTCGGCTACCTCATCGAGGACGCTGTCGTCCTCGACCTCTACGCCGGCTCCGGCAGCCTGGGCATCGAGGCGTTGTCGCGGGGGGCGGCGCGTGCCGACTTCGTGGACAAGGATCGGCGCTGCTGCACGGTGATCAAATTCAATCTCGCGGCGATTGGTGAAACGGCCGCAGGGGGCCGCGGTCGGGTAGACTGCGCAACAGCGGAGAGTTGGCTTTCCCGCCGTCCCACTAATTCGACGCAGTACGACATCGCAGTAATCGATCCACCATATGGAGAGCCTGGAGTGACAAGAGTCCTGGAACTCTTGGTTGAGGCAGGGGTCCTCTCGAGCGACGCCATTGTTGCCCTGGAGACGCGCCGCGACCAGGCCGTCGACATGCCCGATGGCCTGACCGAGGTCCGCCGGGTGCACCATGGCGACACCCAGCTGATCCTGATGAGGCCGCTGGGATGACGACCGCCCTCTACCCGGGGAGTTTCGACCCCTTCACCCTCGGTCATCTCGATGTCCTCGAACGGGCGATCGCGATCTTTGACAAGGTGGTGGTCGCCGTCCTGGAGAACCCCTCCAAGACCCCGGCCTTCACCGTCGATGAGCGGATCGAGATGATCCGGGAGGCGGCCCCCGGCGACGGCCAGGTCGACGTCGGGGCATTCCAGGGGCTGACGGTCGACTATGCCCAGGCGGTCGGCGCCACCTCCATCGTTCGCGGCCTGCGCGCCACCATCGATTTCGAGAGCGAATTCCAGATGGCACTCATGAACCGGAAGCTTGCACCAGAGATTTCTACGGTCTTTTTGATGACCAGTTTTGCAAACGTCTTTCTCAGCTCCTCCTTGATCAAGGAGGTGGCCCGGCTGGGTGGGGACGTGAGTTTTGCCGTACCACCGTCCGTAGCCAAGCGGTTGGCCCGGCTCAAGGAGGTTGGCCCATGAGCATGCCCCAGGTCGAAGAGCTCGACCCGATTGCCCCGGAGCGAGATAACCGGAGCATCATCGAGCTGATCGACCATCTCGAGTACCTGGTCCATCGCGGCCAGCGCGTTCCCTTCACCCATAACGTGATGATCGATGAGGACGAGATCCTCGACATCCTCGACCAGATCCACGTCAACCTGCCTGAGGAGATCAAGCAGGCGCGTACCGTGCTGGCCGAGCAGGAGCGACTCCTCAGCGATGCCACCCAGGAGGCGGCTCGCATCACCCAGACCGCGGCCACCAAGGCCGAGGCGATGATGAAGAACCACGAGCTGACCCGCCGCGCCGAGGAGCACGGCAAGGCCATCGTCCGTGACGCCACCGGCAGGGCTGAGGACCAGAAGCGGCAGGCTGACGAATATGCCGCCGACGTGATGCAGCAACTGGAGACCCACCTGGTCCGCACCGTCGCCACCGTGCGCAAGGCCCAGGAGACCCTCAAGAAGCCGGTGCAGGCTCCCGCGCCCCCGGCACGGGGTCGCGACTAGCAGCCGTCCAGGCCAGGCGACGCGGCCGGCGTCGCACACCACTTCAAACCGGCGACCGCGGGGTGTCGGCCGGCTTCCCGTCCAGATCGGACCGGTTGATATACTCTCGCGGCTATGGCCGTCCCCAAGGAACGTACGTCGAAGTCGAACAAGCGCGCCCGCAGGTCGCACCTCGCCCTGCGCCGGCCGACGCTGGCTCCCTGCAGCCAATGCAAGAAGCTGAAGCGACCCCACATGATCTGCCCCAACTGTGGTTACTACGACGGCCGCGAGGTCCTCGAGACCGAATAGCGCCCGCGCCGGCTGGCTGGTGAAAGGTTGAGCCTGGCACTGGTCTTCCCCGGCCAGGGGGCCCAGGAGCAGGGCATGGGCATCGGCGTTCTCGATGAGGGCGCCCCAGGCCACGCGATCGCGGTCGAGGCCTCCGACATCCTCGACATCGACGTCGTCGCCCTGGCCTGCCGCGCCGAAACCGAGACCATTCGTTCCACCGAGATCGCCCAGCCGCTGCTCCTGGTGCTGTCCGTGGCGCTGCTGCACTCCCTTCCCGAGCGCACCCGGGAGGCGGTGGGTGCGGTCGCCGGTCACTCCCTTGGGGAGTACACGGCGCTGGCCGCGTCCGGGGCGCTGCCATGGCAGGAGGCGTTGACGCTGGTGCGTGAGCGCGGCCTGGCGATGGCCGAAGCCTCCGGCCCCAAGCAGGGCATGAGCGCGGTGCTGGGGCTGGACGGCGCGGCGGTCGAGGAGGCCCTGGCGGCGGCAACCGGGGATGGCCTGGTCGTGGTGGCCAACCACAACGCCCCGGGCCAGGTGGTCATCTCCGGCGAGCTGACCGCCATCGAGGCGGCGTCCGAGCAGCTCAAGGCCGCCGGCGCCAGGCGGCTGATGCCCCTGTCGGTGGCGGGCGCCTTCCACTCGCCACTGATGAGTGCCGCGGCGGCGCGGCTGGGCGCCGCCCTCGACGCTGCGCCCCTGGTCGACGGCCGGCCGCAGGCCTTCAACGTCGACGGCGCAATTCGCACGGAGGCCGCGGAGATCCGCAGCGCCCTCCGCGCCCAGCTGACGTCGGCGGTGCGCTGGACCGACTGCGTCGCCACCATGGGCGACCTCGGCGTCGATCGTTTCCTCGAGCTCGGCCCGGGCTCCACGCTGACGGCGATGGGGAAGCGCATCAACCCGGACGCCAACTGGATATCGCTGTCGAAGCCGGAGGCGCTGGTGGGGCTGTGAAACTCCACCTATGAACCTCGATCTAACGGGCAGGGCAGCGCTGGTCACCGGCGGCAGCCGCGGTATCGGGAGGGCCATCGCCCTGGAGCTGGCCGGGATGGGCGCCACCGTCGGGCTCAACTACGTGAGCCATCGCGCCGAGGCCGAGGTGGTCGCCGGCGAGATCGAGGCCGCCGGAGGCAAGGCGTTGGTCCTGGCCGGCGATGTCTCCGACCCGGCGGCGGCGGCTGGCCTGGTCGCGGGCCTGGTGGAGGCGGCCGGTGGCATCGACGTCCTCGTCAACAACGCCGGCGTGAGCCGCGACAACCTGGTGCTGCGGATGAAGGACGAGGAGTGGGACCAGGTGCTGGCGGTGGACCTGACGGGCGCCTTCTACTGCTCCCGAGCGGCGCTCAAGCCCATGGTGCGCGCCCACGCCGGCCGCATCGTCAACGTCGCCTCGGTGTCGGGGCTGGCGGGGAACGCGGGCCAGGCCAACTACAGCGCGGCCAAGGCGGGACTCATCGGCTTGACACGTGCGCTCGCCCGTGAGGTGGGCTCTCGGTCGATCACCGTCAACGCGGTCGCCCCCGGCTTCATCGAGACCGACATGACCGCCGGCCTGCCTGACGGCATCACCGGCGCGGTGGCGGAGCGGGCGTCCTTGGGACGCCAGGGCCGGCCCGACGAGGTGGCCGCGGCGGTGGCCTTCCTGGCCAGCCCGGCGGCCTCCTACATCACCGGGCAGGTCCTCGTTGTCGATGGCGGCCTGACCTAGGCCGGCGTCCGTGGCTTTCTTAACAGCCGGTTTTTGATAGTGGGTCGGTTTCCCGTACAATGCACCGTGACATGGCCGAAGGCGTAACTTACGACAAGTTCCGGGGCATCATCGCCGACCAGCTCGGGGTCGAGCAGGAGCAGGTGACGCCCGAGGCGTCGTTTGTCGACGACCTCAACGCCGACTCCTTGGACCTCGTCGAGCTGATCATGGCCTTCGAGGAGGAGTACGGCATGGAGATCTCCGATGAAGATGCCGAGAAGATCACCACCGTCGGCCAGGCGTGGGACTACGTCCAGGAGAAACTCGGCATCACGTCCTAGGCGCGCGTCCGTCGACGCCGCGCCCAAACCTGACCTGAGTGCGCTTCAGAAGCGTCTTGAGGTCACCTTCAAAGACAAGGCGCTGCTGCTCCAGGCACTGACCCACAGCTCCTATGCCCACGAGCACCCCGACGAGGTTGCGGGCGACAATGAGCGGCTCGAGTTCCTCGGCGACGCGGTCATCGAGCTGGTGGCGGCTCACCTTCTCTTCAGGCAGCAGCCCGAGGTGGGGGAGGGCATTCTCACCCTGGACCGTGCCGCCATGGTCAGCACCGGCGCATTGGCCGCCGTTGCCCGAGGGCTGGGCCTGGGCGACTACCTGCGTGTCGGTCGAGGTGTCGAGGCCAGCGGTGGTCGCGACCTCGACAGCCTGCTGGCCAACGCCGTCGAGGCCCTGATGGGCGCGATCTACCTTGACCGGGGGCTGGCGGCAGCGGACAAGGCCTTCCAGGCCCTGTCCTCGCTTCGCGCCGAAGGGCTAGTCAACTTCAAGGGGCGGCTCCAGGAACTGAGCCAGGCCGACAGCCAGGGCGTCCCCAGCTACGAGGTGGTCGAGGCGTCCGGCCCCGGTCACCGACGTCACTATCGGGTCCGGGTCCGTCTCGGCGGCATCCCCCTGGGGACCGGTGAGGGACGCACCCGGCGAGCCGCAGAGCAGGCCGCCGCCAAGGAGGCGCTGTCGGCTTTCGCGCCGCCGGCGGCCGATGAGAGGCCAAGACCGGCCCGAGTCCCACGGGTGCGCCGGCCCCGGGCACAAGATGTGGTGGCCGGTAAGAGCTGATCCACATCATGTTGACCACCCCTCGGAGGGCTGCCATAATCGCCGGGATGAGTCCCGACTGCTAGCCGGGTGGGCCTGACGTGCACCTGAAGTCCATTCAGATCCAGGGCTTCAAGACCTTCGCCAAGAAGACCGAGCTTGTCTTTGAGCCCGGTATCACTGGCATTGTCGGACCCAACGGGTCGGGCAAAAGCAACATCGTCGACGCCGTTCGCTGGGTCCTCGGCGAGCGCAGCGCCAAGGAGCTGCGCGGCACCCGCATGGAGGAGGTCGTCTACTCCGGCGGGGCCCGACGGCCGGCGTCGGGCATGGCCGAGGTGCGGCTGCTGCTGGACAACTCGGACGGCCGCCTCGGGGTGCCGTTCCAGGAGATCGAGGTAATCCGCCGGGGCTACCGCTCCGGTGAGAGCGACTACTGGATGAACGGCGCCCGCTGCCGCCTGCGCGACATCGAGGAACTCTTCTCCAGCACCGGCCTGACCCAGGAAGGTTACGCGGTCGTCGCCCAGGACGACGTCGACCGGATCATCCAGACGTCGGCGTCGGAACGCCGAGCCCTGATCGAGGAGGCGGCGGGGGTCCGCGGCCTGCACTCGCGGCGGCAGGAGGCTTTCAACAAGCTGAAGGAGGCCGATGTCAGCATCCTCCGCCTGACCGACCTGGCGGGCGAGCTCGAGCCCCGGGTGGAGGCCCTTCGATCGCAGGCCGAGGCGGCGCTGCGACACCGCGACGCCACCGCCGAGCTGGAGCAGCTGCGGGGCAGCCTTCTTCGCGGAGAGTGGCTCGCCGCCCGCCAGGCGATGAAGAAGGCGGAGGGCCGGGTGCAGTCCCTTACCGCCGCCGTCGAAGCCGCCGACCTGGAGACCAACGGCTTTGCCGCCGAGTACGACGCGCACAAGGAGAAGCTGGCCAGGGCCCACGAGGCGCGCATCGACCTGGAGCGCCGCATGGGCACATTGCGCCTTGCCGCCAGCCATGCCGGCGGCCGGCTCGAGCTGCTGGCCGAGCGCCTCAGCGCCGCCGATGCGACCAGGGCCGACGTCGAGGCCGCCCTGGCCGACGCCCAGGGCCGGCTGCACGCGCTTCAGGCCGAAGCTGCCGCAGCCAAGCAGGAGCAGGTGGAGGGAGCCGCCGAGCCGGTCGCGGAGATCGGCGCCGCAGATGGCGCGGGGCTCGATGTCAGCGCCGCGCTGGAGCGCCAGCGGCAGGCGGCGGGGGCTGACGAGGCGGCTCGCGCCCGGCAGCAGGCCGCCGACACGCGCGTGTCGCGGCTCGAGGAGCGGATCGCCCTGGTCGACTCGCTGGCGGAGCATGGCGAGCTGCAGGCGCCATCGGCGGCGCGGCTGGTGCGGCTGCTCCAGGCGCCCGGGGTGCGGGATGCCGCCGTGGCCGCCGGGATCCAGGCCGAGGAGCTGACGCGCTGGCTGGACGACGGGCGCACCGAGCAGGCGTCGCTGGCGCGGGCCCGGGCGGAGGCGGAAATCGAGCTAGTGGAGGCGCGCGACGAGGCTCTGACCGCGGCCTCGGTGGTGGTGGCCGCGCGCGGCCAGTTGGCGTCGGCGGAGTCGGCCCTGGAGGCGGCCCGCGAGGCCAACGTCGAGCGCCAGGCACGGCTGCTGGCACTGTCTGCCCGCGCCGACACCTCGCGTGCGCGCATGGACCGGGCGCAGGCGGCGGAGCTGAAGCAGCGGGCCGAGGTCCTGCGCATCGAAGAGCGCCTGGCGGGGGCGCGGCGAGCCACGGCCGCGCTGGAGCAGGACCGGACCGCCGCCGCCGCCGAGGCGGCCACGGCGAGTGCTGAGCTGGAGCGCGCGCCTGGGGCGGCCCCCGATCCCGAGGTCGAGAGCCTGACCGCGCGGCTGGTCGAGCTGGAGAAGGGCAACCTGGAGCGTCGCGTGGCGCTGGCCCACCAGGAGGAGGCGCTGACCGCGGCCACGGTCCAGCTCGCCGAGGCGGAGGCGGCGCTGGCCGACCTGACGCAGCGGATGGGCGGCGCCGGCGCCGAGGAGCTGGCTGGCGCCGAGGTCGACTGGGAGAAGACGCAGCGGGACATCACCCGCCTCGAGCGCCAGGTTGCCCAGATGGGGCTGGTCAACCCCCTGGCGATCGAGGAGTACGAGCGCGACAACGCGCGGCTGGGCGCCATCAGCGGCCAGCTCGACGACCTCCGGGGTGCGCGCGAGGGCCTGGAGCAGGTCGCCGCCGAGCTGGGCGCCGAGATCGACCGCCGCTTCGAGGCCGTCTTCGGGGCGGTCGCCTTCAACTTCCAGGAGACCTTCGCCCTGCTCTTCGACGGCGGCAAGGCCACCCTGCGGCTGGACGACCCCGAGGCGGAGGAGCCCGGCGTGGACATCCTGGCGCAGCCCGCGGGCAAGCGCATGCGCAACATCCGGCTGCTATCGGGCGGGGAGCGAGCGCTGACGGCGCTGGCATTCATCCTCGCCCTGGAGAAGGTCAACCCCAGCCCCTTCTACATCCTCGACGAGGTCGACGCTCCCCTCGACGACGCCAATGTCCGCCGCTTCAACACGCTGCTGCGAACGCTGGCGGACGACTCCCAGTTCATCCTGGTCACCCACAACCACCACACCATGACCCACGCCGGCGCCCTCTACGGTGTGACCCTGGAAGACTCCGGGGTATCGCGGGTGGTGTCGGTTCGACTGGCGGGGGGGTCGGTGGTCCAGGTCTCGGCCGCCGCCAGCTAGGCTTCGCGGCCCGGCCGGGGCGCCAGGGTGAGACCACCCCGCCCGGTGGCTGCCTTCGCTGCTAGCCTCAGAGCGAAATGACCGAGACGCGCAAAGCCGGGATCATCGGGCGGCTGGCCGCACGGCTGGCCTCGAGCACCGCCGGCCTCCGCGGCCAGCTTTCCGGCCTGGCCGCCTACGGTCCCATCGACGAGGGCTTCTGGGAGGCGCTGGAGGAGACCCTGCTCTCGGCCGATCTGGGCCCCGAGGTCGCGCTGCGGCTGGCCGAGGACCTGCGGCGCGAGGCCGAGCGGCTGCAGATGAAGCATTCGAAGGAGGCGATCGCCGGGCTGCGGACGATGCTGCTCAACCGCATGGAGTGGCGACCCCGGGAGCTGACGCCGCCCGGCGGCCCCAGTGTCTACCTGGTGGTGGGGGTCAATGGCACCGGCAAGACGACGTCGGCGGCCAAGCTGGCGGCGCGCTTCATCGACGGCGGGCAGCGAGTCGTCCTCGGGGCCGCGGACACATTCCGCGCCGGCGCCATTGAGCAGCTGCGGATGTGGTCCGAACAGATCGGCGCCGACTTCGTCGGCAGCGAGCCGGGCGCCGACCCGGCGTCGGTGGCATTCAGCAGCGTCGAGGCGGGCGTCGCTCGCGGGGCGGGGGCCGTGGTCATCGACACCGCCGGCCGTCTCCACACCCAGGCGAATCTGATGGAGGAGCTAAAGAAGGTCGAGAGGAGCGTGGCCAAGGCGCTGGAGGGCGCCCCCCACGAGTCGCTGTTGGTCCTCGACGCCGCCATCGGCCAGAACTCAATCCAGCAGGCGAGGGTCTTCAATGACGCGCTCAAGCTGACCGGGCTGGTGCTGACCAAGCTCGATGGCAGCTCCAAGGGTGGGGTCGTCCTGGGGCTGGAGGAGCAGTTGGGGGTGCCGGTCAAGCTGGTCGGGGTGGGGGAGAAGGCCGAGGATCTCCAGGACTTCGACCCGCGGACGTATGTCGACTCCCTCTTCGATGCGCCC
>DASZHA010000018.1:0-11246 GCA_035938265.1 Candidatus Dormiibacterota bacterium | reverse complement strand
AGCAGGGTTCGAACCTGCGACCTCCTCGGTGTAAGCGAGGCGCTCGTACCAGCTGAGCTATCCGCCCCACGTCTCGAAATAGCGGGGCCCGACGGCCAGCCAGAAGTTTAGCCGCCGCGGTCGCCACGCCTCGTCGCCGGGTCAGGCGCTGCGGAGACGGCCGATGAGGCGATCGCGGTCGACCTGGCGCTCGGCATGGTAGGAGCTCCGCACCAGTGGCCCTGACTCCACCCAGCGGAAACCCAACGCCAGAGCCTCCTCCCTGAGCTGGGCGAACTCGTCGGGATGGTAGTAGCGGACCAGCTCGTGGTGCTTGGGGCTCGGTCTCAGGTACTGCCCCATGGTCAGGATCTCGACCTCAGCGTCGCGGATCATCGCCATCAGCTCCCGCAGCTCGTCAAAGGTCTCGCCCAGGCCGACCATGAACCCGGTCTTGGTCTGGGTCCCCGGGTCCAGCTGGCGCGCGCGGCGCAGGAGTTCCAGGGATTGGTCGAGGTCGGCCCTGGGACGGACCCGCCGGTACAGCCTTCGCACGGTCTCGACGTTGTGGTTGAGGATCTCAGGCTGCGCCGCCATCACCATCGCCAGGGCCTCCCAGTTCCCCTGGAAGTCTGGGATCAGCACCTCGATCGACGTCTCGGAGCACATCGCCCGGGTTTGGCGGATGGTCTCGGCGAAGACGTGGGCGCCGCCATCGGCGAGGTCGTCCCGGTCGACCGAGGTGATCACGGCGTGGATGATCTCCATCCTGGCGATCGACTCCGCCACCCGTCGCGGCTCGTCCTCGTCGAGCCAGGTGGGGCGGCCCGACTTGACCGCGCAGAAGGCGCAGGCCCGGGTGCAGACGTCGCCCAGGATCATGAACGTGGCAGTCCCGGCGGTCCAGCACTCGCCGATGTTGGGGCAATGGGCCTCTTCGCAGACGGTGTGGAGGCGCTCCTCGCGCATCAGCTCCTTGAGTCGGTTGTATGTCCCTCCCGCCGGCAGGCGCACCTTGAGCCAGTCGGGACGCCGGCCGCCGAACGCCTCGGGGCCTCCGCCGACGCCGGCCGGCTCGAGAACGGGAAGCTCTTCCATCACGTCAACGGTACCGCGGCCTCAGCGCAGGGGCATGCTCGGCGCCATCGCCTCAAGCGAGCGCTTGACGTCGCCAAGGAAGGAGGCAGCCTCCATGCCATCGAGGACGCGGTGGTCGAAGGACATCGCCGCGTACATCATCGAGCGGATGCCGATGAGGTCGCCGGGCATCACCACGGGGCGCTTGACGATCGCCTCCATTGTCATGATCGCCGCCTGGGGCTGGTTGATGATCGGCGCCGAGATGACCGTGCCGAAGGTGCCGGGGTTGTTGACGCAGAAGGTGCCGCGCTCGACATCCGGGAGGGTCAGCTTGCCCGCGCGGGCGCGCTCGGCGAGGTCGTTGAGCTGGTGGGCAAGGCCGGTGATGCTGAGGCGGTCGGCGTCATGGATCACGGGCAGGATGAGGCCGTCGTCGAGGGCCACCGCGATGCTGATGTTGATGGCGGCGTGCCGCAGGATGCCCTCGTCGGTGAAGGTGGCGTTGACCCCCGGGTGGGCGCGCAAGGACTCGCAGGCCGCCTTGATCACGAACGGCACGTAACTCAGGTCGACACCCTCCGTGGCCCGGAAGGCCTCCCGCTCCGCCCGCCGCAGGGCGACCACGTTGGTCATGTCCACCTCGACCGCGCACCAGGCGTGGGGTGAGGTCCGGCGGCTGCGGACCATGTGCTCGGCGATCGCCTTGCGCATAGCGTTGAGGGGGATCAGCTCGTCGCCGGCGGCGGGCCCGGGACGAGTGGCAGGGGCAGTCGGCGCCGGGGCGGTCGCGGCAGCCGCAGCCGCTTTGCCACCCCCGGCGGCAAGGTGGTCCTCGACGTCCTTCTTGGTCACCCGACCGCCAAGGCCGCTGCCCCTCATGGCGCTGATGTCGAGGCCGTGCTCCTCGGCGAGCCGCCGCACCGCGGGGCTGGCCCGCCCGGCACGGTCCTTGCGATCAGCGCCATTGGCGTCAGATGCCGCCGTGGGGGCGGGCCCAACCGCCGGAGCCGGGGCGGGAGCCGTCTCAGCCGCGACACTGCCGCCGTCCTCCTGTGGGCCGGCTTCGGCCGGCGTTTCACCTGGGTCGAGGATGATGCTGCAGATCAGGGTGCCGACCTCGACGGTCTCGCCCTCCGCCACCATGATCTCGCCCAGCACTCCAGCCACCGGGGAAGGGACCTCGGCATTGACCTTGTCAGTGATCACCTCCACCAGCGCCTCGTATTTCTCGACGCGGTCGCCGGGCTGCTTCAGCCACCGGCTCACCTGGCCCTCGGTGACGCTCTCCCCCAGCTGGGGCATGGTGACCTGGGTCGCGCCCGCCGTACCGGCCATTAGTAAGCTGCCAGCTGCCGCATCGCAGCCAGGATCCGCGCCGGCCCGGGAAGGAAGAAATCCTCCATCGGCGGGCTAAAGGGCATCGCCGGCACGTCGGGACCGCCCAGCCGCATCACGGGCCCGTCGAGGTCCTCGAACGCCTCCTCCGCCACCATCGCCGCCACCTCGGCGCCGACCGCGCCGGTGCGGTTGGCCTCGTACACCACCAGCACCTTCCCGGTTTTGCGGGCCGACGCCAGGATCGTGTCGCGGTCCAGCGGTTTGAGGGTGCGCAGGTCGATCACCTCCACGGAGTAGCCGTCCTCCGCCGCCATCTGGTCGGCGGCGGTGACGCAGTAGTGCAGCATCAGGCCGTAGGCGAAGACCGACATGTGGCGGCCCTCGCGGGCGATGCGGGCGCGACCGATGGGCACCGCGTAGTTCTCGCCCTGGGGCACGTCGCCCTTGATCAGCCGGTAGGCCTTCTTGTGCTCAAAGAAGAGCACCGGGTCGGGGTCGCGGATCGCGGAGATGAGCAGCCCCTTGGCGTCGTACGGCGTCGCCGGGACGACCACCTTGAGGCCGGGCACGTGGGCGAAGAAGGCCTCCACCGACTGCGAGTGGTAGAGGGCGCCGTGGACGCCACCGCCAAACGGTGCCCGCACCACCATGGGCACGTTGAAGTCGCCATTGCTCCGGTAACGCATCTTGGCTGCCTCGCTGACGATCTGGTTGAACGCGGGGTGGATGAAGTCGGCGAACTGGATCTCGGCGACCGGCCGCAGTCCGTTCAGCGCGGCGCCGATGGCCACGCCCACGATCGACGACTCCGCCAGCGGGGTGTCGATCACCCTGGTCTCGCCATAGAGCTTCTGCAGTCCCTCGGTGACCTTGAAGACGCCGCCCTTGGCGCCGACATCCTCACCCAGGACGATGACGCTCTCGTCGCGCTCCATCTCCTCGCGCAGGCCCGACTGGATCGCCTGCAGGTAGGTCATCTGGCCGGGCGCGGTCTCCACCGTCTTGTGGGTGCCAAGGCCGGCCATCAGCTGTCTCCCGGAGACGGCAGTCCGCGGGGGTCGCCACGGAGGTCGTCCGGTGAGGGCGGGTCGTCGCCATAGATGTTCAGCAATGCCTCCTCGGGCTTGGGATAGGGCGCGCTTTCGGCGGCCTCAGTGGCGGTGTTGATCTCGGCCAGGATCTTGGCCTTGATCCGCTCCGCGGTGTCGGCGTCGAGGACGCCGGCGTCGAGGAGCTCGTCGCGGAAGCGCGGCAGCGCATCCTCGTGCGCCTCGCGCTCGATCTCGCCCTCGGGCCGGTAGGCGCGCTGGTCGTCGTCGGACGAGTGCGAGGTGAAACGGTGGGTCTTGGCCTCGAGCAGGGTGGGCCCATCCCCGCGGCGGGCGCGGTCGGCGGCCTCCTTGGTGGCGCGGTAGACCGCGAGCACGTCCTGGCCGTCAACGACCACTCCGGGGATGCCATAGCCCTCGGCGCGGATGGCGACGTCGCGGACCGCCATCTGCAGGTCCTGGGGCACGGAGATGGCATAGCTGTTGTTCTCCACCACCATGACCAGCGGCAGCCGGTGCACCGAGGCGAAGTTGAGGGCTTCGTGAAAGTCGCCCTGGCTGGTGCCTCCCTCGCCCACGTAGCAGATGGTGTCCACCGGCTCGCCCCGCGATTTGCTGGCCAGCGCGGTGCCCGCCGCATGAAGGCACTGGGTCGCCACCGAGCTGCCCTGCGACACGATCCGCAGCTTCCTCGAGCCGAAGTGGCTGGGCATCTGGCGACCGCCGGAGTTGGGGTCGCCAGTGCGCCCCATGGTCGAGCGGAAGATGTCCTCCGGGGTCATTCCCAGCGCCAGGACCACGGCCAGGTCGCGGTAGTAGGGCACGAACCAGTCGCGCTCTCGGTCCATCGCGAAGACGCTGCCCACCTGGGCGCCCTCCTGCCCCTGACAGCTGATGACGAAGGGCGCCTGGCCGCCACGGTTGAGCAGCCAGCAGCGTTCGTCCACCATTCGCGCCAGGAGCATCGCCGAGTACATCTCGACCAGGACTTTGTCCTCGGGACGCGGCCCCGGCTCGGTCCCTGCGACCCGCAACCCCGCTTTGGCCATCAGACTGCCCTCAGCGCCGTCGGTGTGCGCCCATCAGATATGGATGGCTCTCCCGTCCACGGCGAGAGCCGCCTCCCCGATCGCCTCGGAGAGCGTGGGGTGGGCGTGAACGCTGATGCCGAGCTCCCAGGCGGTGCCCTCGAGGACCTCGGCCAGGACTGGCTCGGCGATCAGGTCGGTGACCCCGCCGCCCACCAGGTGGGCCCCCAGGACCTCGCCGGTGGAGGCGTCGGCGACGATCTTGACAAAGCCCTCGGTGTCATCGTTGATCATGGCCCGGCCGAGGGCCGAGAACGGGAACTTGCCGGACTTGACCTCGACGCCCGCCTCCTTGGCCTGCTCCTCGGTGAGCCCCACGCTGGCAATCTGGGGCCGGGAGTAGGTGCACCGCGGCATGCGGTTGTAGTCCAGCGGCTCCGGCTTCTGGCCGGCGATCACCTCGACAGCGTGGATCCCCTCGTGGCCGGCGACGTGGGCCAGCATGTAGCCGCCGACGACGTCGCCGATGGCGAAGATGTTGGGCTCCGCGGTGCGCAGGTCGTCGTCGACGGCGATGAAGCCGTTCTCGACCTTGACCCCCGTGTTCTCCAGCCCCAGACCGTCGACCACCGCCCCCCGGCCGACGGCCAGGAGCATGACGTCGCCGCTGAGCTCGGTGGGGCCATCCGGGCCCTTGACGCTGATCTTGACGCCGTCACCGGACGCCTTAACCGACTTCAGGTCCATGGCCGCACCGGCCATCACCTTCATGCCCCGGCGGGTGAAGTTGCGGGTCATGACCTGCGAGACCTCGTCGTCTTCGGCGGGGGCAATCCGGGGCAGCGCCTCCACCACCGTCACCTCGGCACCCAGGTCGGACCACATCGAGGCGAACTCCAGCCCCACGGCGCCGGCGCCGACCACGATAGCCGAGCTCGGCACCGCCTCCAGGACCAGGGCGTGGTCGCTGCTGATCACTCGCTTGCCGTCCAGCTCCACGCCGGGAAGGCTCTTGGCGTAGGAGCCGGTGGCGACAACGAAGTGTCCCCCCTCGATGGTGCGCCGGCCCCCCTCTCCATCCACCGTCATCTTCTGAGGCGACTCGAATACGCCGGTCCCGCTGAGGACCTCTATCTTGTTCTTCTTCATCAGGAACTGCAGGCCCTTGTGCAGCTGGTCGATGACTTTCTGCTTGCGCGCGTTGGCGGCGGGCCAGTCGATCTCGATATTGCCCACCTTGACGCCGACGTCGGCGCCGTGGAGCGCCTCCTGGTAAACGTCGGCAGTGTGCAGGAGCGCCTTGGCAGGGATGCAACCCTGGTGCAGGCAGGTTCCACCGAGCTTTTCACGCTCCACCAGGGCCACGGTGAGCCCCAGCTGGGCCGCCCTTATGGCGGCGATGTAACCACCGGTCCCCGCACCCAGAACCACCAGGTCGAACCGGTCTTCACTCATCTATGCCCCCATTGTAGACCGAGGCGAACCAGCCCCTGGCGGTGTTCCTGGCACAGGCTGGTAGCGCGGCTTTGTGGGCTACTTCAATGCTGCCAGGGCGGCCTGCAGCTGGTTGTCCTTGACGGCGTCCGAGGTCGAGGAGTCGATGTCGTACAGGTCCTCGGGCTTGTCCAGGGGAACCACCTTGTCAGGCGTGATGCCGTTCTTGTCGATCGACTGGCCATTGGGCCGGAACCAGTAGGCGATGGTCAGGTGGATATCGCCGCCATTGCGCAGCGGGTAGTCCTGCTCCACCAACCCCTTGCCGAACGTCTTCACCCCCACCAGCGTGGCCCGGTGGTTGTCCTCCAGGGCACCGGCCGTGATCTCCGATGCGCTGGCGCTGTTGCCGTCCACCAGTACCACCAGCTTCTGCGAAAAGGCGACCCCTTGGCCGCTGACCTTGTGCTCGTCCTTGGAGTTGTTCCGGCCGACCACCGTCACAGTGCTGCCCGACTGGACGAACTCCGAGACCACCGCGTCGGCGGCGCTGACGTAGCCACCGGGGTTCTGACGGAGGTCGAGGACGATCTTGTCGTCGCCGTGGCTGATGCCCTGCTGTAGGGCTGACTCGAAGTCCTGCGCGGTGGTCGCGCCGAAGTCGTTGATACGGACATAGAGGACCTTGGGAGCGATGTCCTTGGAGCGCACGCTGGGGACGACGATCTTGTCGCGCGTGATGTCGAAGTCGAGGAGCTGCGTGCCCCGGCTGACTTTGAGCTTGACGTGGGTGCCCACCTGGCCCTTGATCTTGTTCACCGCGGTGTCGAGGGTCATGCCGTCAGTGGTCTGGCCATCGATCTCGGTGACGACATCGCCAGGCTTGAGCCCCGACTTGGCCGCCGGCGTGTCGGGCAGCAGCTTGATGATCGTGAGCTTGCCGTTCTGGGTGCTCATGGTGGCCCCGATCCCTGCGAAGGAGCCCTGGAGGAAGTCCTGGTTCTGCCTCAGCTCCTCTGGAGTGAGGTAGGTCGAGAAGCCGTCGCCGAACTTGCTGTTGAGGTACAGCTGGACCATGCCCTTGGCGGCACCGTTGAAGGCATCGTCGCCGTTGACCGTTTTGGGGTACTCGTGAGCCATGACGTCGTAGATCTGCTGCAGGGTGGCAAAGTCCAGGCCGTTGGTCCTCTGCGTGAATAGCAGGGCGGCCGGGATCTGGTTGTTGAGGGAGGGCCCGTAGTGGAACTGGGCGAGGAAGCCGCCGTAGAACGACAGCAACATCGCCGCCAGCACCAGGACCGCCCCCACCAAACGCCGCTTCCATCGGCGTCCGGGCCGGTTGGGTGGCGCCCCGGAGGCTTCATCCTCCCACCCTCCGAACCCGCGACCTGGCGGGGGTTCGGCGTCCGGCGGATCAGCAGCCAACGTAGTTGCAGGGGTTGACCGGGTTGCCGTTGAGGCGGATCTCGAAGTGCAGGTGAGGGCCGGTGCTGAAGCCGGTGCTGCCCTCGTAGCCGATCGCCTGGCCCTTGGCCACGGCGGTCCCGCTGCCGATGGCGAAGCCGGACATGTGGCCGTAGAGCGAGGTGAAGCCGTTGGCATGGACGATGATCACGTGGTTGCCGTAGCCGGACCCGCTGGAGTAGGTGTAGGCGATGCCACCGTCGGTGGCGGTGATGGTGCTGCCATAGGGCCCGGCGATGTCGATCCCGGTGTGGAAGTACGGCGGGTTGCAGTGGTAGCCCGGCGGCGGCGGCGGCTCACCGGCGAAGTCGGTGCAGCCAAAGCCCTGGGTGATCGGACCCTGGACGCCAGGCCAGGCGAAGATCCCCGATGAGTGGGCCCGGCCGCGGGCGGCCTCAAGCTGGGCGATCTCGGATGCGACCGCAGCTGCCGAGCGACGGTTCTCGGCCTGTGCCTGCTCCAGGGAGGAGTGCGCCGATGCCAGCTGGGAGCGAAGCGCGGCCTGCTGCGAGTACTGCCCTCGGAGCGCGTTCGACTCGTCCTGGATCCGCTTGACGGTGGCCGCCTGGTCGTCCTTCTTGCGGCTCAGCTGCGCCATCAGGTCCTCGATCGCCGCCTTGTCCGTCTTGATCTGCTCGACCAGGACCTGGTCGGAGTGGGTGATGTCCCGCATCAGGATGAAACGGTCCATCAGCTGGGAGAAGTTGTTGGCGGTGAAGAGGCTGTCCATGAAGGTGTTGTCCCCGCCCTGCTTGTAGAGGGTACGGGTGCGCTGGTTAAGAATCTCTTGGCGGCGCTCCAGCCGGGCCCGGGTGGCGTCAAGGTCGCGCTGGACCTGGTCGATCTGGCCGAGGATGGCGTCAAGCCGGGCGTTCTCGTCGGCGAGGTGCGTCTCAGCCGTTTGGATCTGGCCGGTGAGCAGGTCGAGCTGGGCCTGGGCCGAGCGCTGTCGGGCCTCGTTCTGTTTGAGCGCGTCCTGCTGCTGCTGGTACTGCTGGTTGAGCTGCTGCTGCTGTTGCTGCTTGTCGGAGATGGCGTCGGCGAGGACACCGGGAACTGGCGTCAGCGCCATCAGGCCCAGCACCGAGAGCAGCAGGATCGCGAGCAGCCTGGTTCGCATCACGGACGTCAGGCCTGCAAGAAGCGCCGCACTCCCAGGTAGCTGCCGAAAGCGCCCAGGCTCACGCCGATGGCGGCGAGGACCAGGCACAACTCTCCGATGAAGCCGGCGTCATAGCTGAGAGGAAGGAAGGGTACGGCGCCGCGAACGTTGTCGACAAACGGGTGGTAACCACCGGCGACCACCAGGATCGCCAGCAGCGAGGCAAGGAACCCGGCCATCATGCCCTCGATCAGGAAGGGCCCGCGCACGAACCAGTCGGTGGCGCCGACCAGCTTCATAACCTCGATCTCCTTACGCCGCACGAAGACCGCGGTGCGAATCGACATCATGATGATGAAGACGGCCACCGCGCCCAGGCCGCCGAGGATGGCGACGCCGGCGATGCCGATGAACCGGCTGAAGAGCACGACCTTGTCGATGACCTCCTTGCGGTAGTTGGTGGGTCCCTGTTTGTCGAGGATGGGCAGGCCCTTGACGTCGCTGGCGATGGCGTCGAGGTCCTGGATGTTCTTGACGTCAACGTCAAGCGAGGCCGGCAGCGGGTTCTGGCCCTCAAGGTTGGCGATCATGTCGGGCGGGATGCTCGGGTCCTGCTTGTAGCGCGCCAGGGCCGAGGCCTTGTCGACGTAGGTCACCGACTTGACCCGGGAGTCGGTGCGGAGGCGGTTCTCCAGCTCCATGGTGTTCTGCAGCGGGGTCGCGTCGGCGATGAAGATCGAGATCGTCGAGGCCTTGGCCTTGAGGCTGTCGATCGACTGGTTGAACGAGTGACCCAGGACCATCGCCACGCCGCTCATCAGCAGGACCACGAACATCACCGAGACCGCGAAGACGCTCAGCCCGCGGTTGCGCCAGAAGTTCTGCCACGCCGCCCTGACCGGGAAGACCAGGCTAGTTAGCATCGGGCTCCAGCGGGATCGAGGCGTGGTAGCCGCCGGAGGCGTCATCCCGGATCACGACGCCGTCGTTGATGACGATGACCCGGCGCTGCATGACGTCGACGATCTCCTTGTTGTGGGTGGCCATGACCACGGTGGAGCCGCGCCGGTTGATCTTCATCAGCAGCTGCAGGATCTCCCACGAGGTCGCCGGGTCGAGGTTGCCGGTGGGCTCGTCGGCGACGAAGATCTTGGGGTCGTGGCTGAGGGCGCGGGCGATCGCCACCCGCTGCTGCTGGCCGCCGGAGAGCTCGTCAGGGAACTTCTTCTCGGTGCCCTCGAGGCCGACGATGCTGAGCACCTCCTCGACCTTGGCCTTGGTTAGGCGGTCCACCCCCCGCGTCACCCGCAGCGCGAACTCGACGTTCTCGAAGACGGTGAGCTTGGGCAGCAGCTTGTAGTCCTGGAAGACGATGCCGATCTTGCGGCGCAGCTTGGGCAGGTGGCGGTGCTTGAGACGGCCCAGCTCCTGGCCATCGATGTAGATCCTTCCGGTGGTGGCTTTCTCCTCGCGGATCAGGAGGCGGACGAGGGTCGACTTACCGGCCCCCGATGGCCCGACCATGAACACGAAGTCCCTGCGCGCAATCGACAGGTTTACGTTACGCACGGCCTCGGTGCCGTTGGCGTAGATCTTGCCCACCTGCTGGAAGCTGATCAGTGGCGCTTCAGCGATGAGCTCGGGGTCTACCCTGGTCTCCGGCTGTGATGACGTAAGCAAAATCTCCGTTGGGACCTTCGCAGGCCTGGGATTGGCCCCCCTTCAGGACGTGGTTACTATACCATCGCCGAATTCGAGCCCCAAATAGGAATTGGGCGCCTTCCGAACGGACTTGTAACAGTCCCGGGAAGGACGTTTGCCTCCCCATACAATGGGCCCGTGCCGCCCCCCAACTCGCCCGCCGTCAACCGATTGGCGTGGACTCCAGGATTGCTCACCGCCTCGTGCCTGGTGATCTGCGTGGTCTACGCCATATGGCAGCTATCGCCGGTCTTCTGGTCCCAGGCCGGCAATGACAGCCGCGTCTTCTACGCCGCCGCCCGGCTGGCTTCCACCGGCGACAACCCCTACGACTTCGGCCGCCTGGCCGCGGTCGAGGGTCAGCTCAACGCCGAAGCTCGGGCGGCCGGTAACGGCCGCGACTCACTCTCGCCCAACGAGTACCACTACCCGCCGGTAATGACCCGGGCCTTCATGGCCCTGGCGCCGCTTGGCGACTTCGGCTTCCTGGTGGCGGTCTCGCTGCTGGCCCTGGTCGCCGGGTTGACCGGCTTCGAGCTCATCCTCTCCGCCCTCGACTGGCGCGGGCGCTGGCTGCCGCGGCTCTTCTTCGTGTTCTCGCTGCCCATGCTCACGGTGCTCAGCAGCGGCAACCCCGCCACCCTGCTGCTGCTGTCCTGGGGCGGCGCGTTGTTCGCCTCGCGTCGGGGCCGTCCCCTGCTGGCGGGGATGCTACTGGCCGCCTGCTGGATCAAGCCACCGGTGGGGGTGCCGGTCGCGGTGGCGCTGCTGGTTGCCGAGCGCGCTCGCTGGCGCCCGATGCTGGCCGGGCTGGCGCTGGGAACTTTGGCCGTTGCCGGAGCCTGTGTCGTGGCCGGCGGTGTCGATGGAACCGCGGCCTGGCTGCGCTCGCTGGTCGACTTCAGCGCCACCATCAACGCCAACCAGACCGCGGTGATCCAGCAACGCTTCCTGGCCGGGTTGTCGGCGCCCTTCTTCTTCCTCGGACCGCTGGCCGCAGGCGGCGTCGCCTTGGCCCTGGTGACCGGCGTCATCCTCTGGGCCAGGCGGGGAGGCGCGTTCAGCGTGGCC
>DASZHA010000017.1:0-9254 GCA_035938265.1 Candidatus Dormiibacterota bacterium | reverse complement strand
CCCAAGCACCTGCTCAAGCTGCTGGGCGACCGCACCCTGCTGCGGGCCACTTACGAGCGCGCCCGCCAGGTCGCCGACCGCGTCCTTGTCCTCACCGAGGCCTCGCAGCTGGAGCTGGCAAGGGCGGAGCTGCCGGAGCTTGGCGCAGCCGACTGGATCGTGGAGCCCGGCCGCCGCGGCACCGCCGCCTGCCTGGCCCTGGCGGCCCACGCCCTCCCTGGCGATGGCGTCATGATCTCGCTCCACGCTGACCACCTGATCCCCGACAGTGACGCCTTCGCCGCTACGGCGCGGTCGGCGATGGCCTGGGCCGAGGAGACCGGGTCGCTCGTGACGCTCGGTCTCACGCCCCGCAGTGCCGCCACCGGCTTCGGCTACATCCACGTCGGCGAGACGCTCACGGCCGACGGCCGCGCCGACGCCCGGCAGGCGCTGGGGTTCGTCGAGAAGCCGCCCCAGGAGGAGGCCGAGCGCATGGTGCAGTCCGGCGACTATCTCTGGAACCTGGGCATCTTCGCCTGGCGCAACCGCACCTTTCTCGAACAGCTGACCCAGAACGCACCCGACACCGCATCTGGCGCGGGAACGGCGGCTGCCGCCCGCGCCGCCGGTGATGACGACGCTTACGCGGAGGCCTACCTGGCCCTGCCCGACATCGCCGTGGACCACGCGGTGATGGAGCGCACCAGCGACTTGCTCGTGATCCCCGCGGCCTTCAGCTGGAGCGACGTCGGCAGCTGGGCCGACCTCCCAGAGGTCATGCAGCTCGACGCCGACGGGAACACGGTGGACGGCGATGTCCTGGTGGTGGATGGTGGTGGCAACCTGGTGATGGCGGGGAAGCAGCTGGTGGCCCTGGCCGGCGTGTCCGACCTGGTCGTGGTGGCCACCGACGACGCCATCCTGGTCATCCCCAAGAACCGCGTCCAGGACGTCAAGCTGCTGGTCGCCGAGCTCAAGCGACGAAATCGCGAGGACCTTCTCTAGGCAACGCCGGCTCCTCGGCGCCTGTTTGGCCGCTGGTAGAGTAGGCGCCGTGCCTAATCAGACCGTGAGCTCCAGCCGGCCCCAGATCAAGTTCGGAACCGACGGCTGGCGAGGCATCATCGCCGACGACTACACCTTCGAAAACGTCCGCTACGCGGCCCAGGGGATCGCCAACTACCTCAAGCGCAAGCCGGAGCCGAAGGTGGTGATCGGCTTCGACTGCCGCTTCGAGGCGGACTCCTTCGCGGCCGAGGTGGCGCGCGTCACCGCCGCCGCGGGGATCAAGACCTACCTCACCGACGCCCCCTCGCCGACGCAGGTCAGCTCCTGGACCATCCTGGAGCTGAAGGCCGACGGCGCCGTGGTCCTGACCGCCAGCCACAACCCGGCGCCGTACCTTGGCGTCAAGTACAAGCCGGAGTACGCCGGCTCGGCCTCGCCCGAGGTAGTGGCGGAGCTGGAGGCCGAGATCGCCAAGGTGATCGAGGCCGACCGGGTGGAGCTTGCCGACCCGGACGAGGCGCGGTCCGCGGGCCTGATCGAGGTCATCGACCCCAAGCCCGCCTACAAACGCCAGATCGCCCGGATGGTCGACGTCGATGTCATCAAGCACGCCGGCCTCAAGATCCTCCACGACCCGATGTATGGCGCCGGCGCGAGCTACATCACCGACATCCTCGCCGGCGGCAAGACCCTCGCCCACGAGGTCCGCGCTGAGTTCAACCCCGGCTTCGGTGGGATCCATCCCGAGCCCATCCCCGCCAACCTTGAGACGACGATCGACATCATGCGCAAGGGGGAGCACGACCTCTGCATCGCCACCGACGGCGACGCCGACCGCGTCGGCATCATCGACGAGAAGGGCAACTTCATCAACCAGCTCGAGGTCTTCGCCCTGCTGATGGACCACCTCGAGGGCACCCGCGGCCAGAAGGGTGACGTGGTGCGGACGCTGACCAGCACCACGATGGCGGACGAGCTGGCCAAGCAGTACGGCGTGGAGTGCCTCGAGGTGCCGGTCGGGTTCAAGTACGTCGGTCCCCTGATGATCGAGAAGGACGCCGTAATGGGTGGCGAGGAGTCGGGCGGGTTCGGCTTCCGCGGCCACATCCCCGAGCGTGACGGCATCCTCGCCGGCCTATTCTTCGCCGACATGATCATCAGGCAGGGCAAGCCCCTGAGCCAGATCCTGGCCGCCCTCTACAAGAAGGTGGGCCCCCACGCCTACGACCGTCGCGACATCAAGGTTCCCCGCGACGACTACCAGGAGCTCAGGGACCGGGTCTACAAGGAGTTCACCGAGCACCCGCCCGAGGAGTTCCTGGGACGCAAGGTGGTCCGCAGCCGCAGCGACGACGGCTTCAAGTACTACTTCGACGATGGCAGCTGGGTGCTCAGCCGCTTCAGCGGCACCGAGCCCCTGATCCGCGTCTACAGTGAGGCGCCGACCAAGCAGGAGGTCGAAGAGCTGATCCAGGCGATGATCGACCGCATGGGGATCAAGGCATGACCGAGAACGCCGAGAAGGAGAAGACGGTGCGCCGCGTCGACGATGTCAAGTTCGACAAGCCCTGGGGCTTCGAGCTGCGCTTCGCCGTCACCGAGCGCTACCTGGGCAAGGTGATCCACGTCAACCAGGGCGAGGCGCTGTCGCTGCAGTACCACGAGGCCAAGGACGAGACGCTGCTGATGACCAAGGGCACGATGGACCTGGAGCTGTCCGACGAGTCCGGTGCGCTGGTGACCCATCGCCTGATCGTGGGCGACTGCGTCCGCATCACCCCCGGCCGTCGGCACCGGATGCTGGCGGTGGAGGACTGCGAGTTCTTCGAGGTCTCGTCGCCGGAGATCAATGACGTGGTCCGCCTCGAGGATCGATATGGCCGAGAAGGAACAACAGTCGGCTGATCCTCGCGCTGATCCACATACCTGGGCTCCCCACACCGAGATCGCCCCGGATGAGCCGCAGGCGCCCCAGAGCGTGGTCCTGATCGACGATCCCGCCATCGTGGCGGCGCGGCCGAACATGGGGCCTCGGTTCCTGGCCTTCCTCGCCGGGCTGGTCCTCCTGCTGGGGTTGGCCGAGCGCTCGGACATGCTCACGCCCCTGGCGCTCTACGGGCTGGTCGCGGTGATGGCCGTCGTCACCATCGCCGGCTTCGGGCTGGCCCTGCGCCAGGCGTCAGAGCAGCGCTGGACGGCGCTGACGCCGAGCTTCTACCTGCTGCCGCTGATGGCCCTGGTGGTGGCCGGCGCGGTCTCCGCGCTGGTCAGCGACTGGCGCCTGCACGCCGCCAGCCAGGCGGTGATGGCGGTGGCGATCTTCGCGGTCACCTTCGTCACCGTACAGCGCTTCCGGGGGCAGCGGCGGGCCGGCTACGACCTGGTCCAGGACACGGCCCTGATCGGCGTCGTGCTGGTGTCGTACGTCGTCATCCTCGCCGGAATCACCGACATCGTGGCCCGCCTCGGCCTGATCTTCCTGGTCAGCCTGGCGGCCGCCTACGAAAACCTCTCGCGGGCCAGCTCCAGCCACAGCCGAGCGATCGTCGGCGGCGTGGTCACCGCCCAGGTGGTGACCACGGTGGCCTTCGCCCTGATCTCGCAGCAGTTCCTCGACGTCGTCCGCCTGGGGCCCCTGCTGCTGGTCGCCTGGTACGTGAACCGGGGCCTGATCTACCACGTCCTCGAGGGCTCGATGTCGGTCCAGGTGTTCGTCGAGTACCTCATCGGCGCGGTGGTCTGCGCCGTCCTGATCGCGACCGCTTTGATGGCCCGCTGACCGCCAGGTGAGCCTGCGCCCTACCACCATCGCCCTGGTCGCGCTGGTCCTCCTGGCCGGCTGCGGCTCCAGCTCCGCGCAGGGTGAGCGCCTGCCCGACGCCGGCAGCCAGCCCGCGCTGGCGGCGTCACCGGTGGCGACCCCCAGCCCGCTCCAGGCCCAGGGCCAGCTGGCAGTGGCGATCGTGCCCACGCTGCCGGTGCAGCAGTACCTCGACCACAACCAGAAGCCGGCCGGCTTCGACATCGACCTGGTCAACGCCATCGGCAGCCAGCTGGGGCTGAAGGTGTCGTTCGTCACCGTGGCCACCGAGGATGAGGTCGTTCCCGGCCTGGCGCAGCAGAAACGCAACTACGACTTCGGCATGGCCGACCAGGTGGAGACGCCGGCGATCACCTCCGGCGCCGGCACGCTGCCCTACTTCACCACCGGGGAGTCGATCCTGGTGGTCGACAGCGACAAGCGGACATCCGCGCTCAGCGACCTCTGCGGCAAGAAGGTGGCGGCGCTGAAGTCGAGCGCCGGCGAGGACGAAGTCCTCCGCCAGAACGAGTCCGGCTGCGGTGGGGGTCAGCCCATCGACTACCAGGCCTACGACGACGGCTCGGCGGCGGCCCGCGACGTGGCCTCGGGCAAGCTGGCGGCGTACATCGACGAGTACCCCGGGGCGGTCTACCTGGCACGAGTCTACGGCGGGCTGAGGGTTGTGCCCCGCAAGCTGGCGCCGCTGAAGGAGGTGATGGTCTTCGGCATCACCGAGAACGGCCTCAAGGACGCGGTTTCGGCGGCCCTTGACCGGCTCAAGAAGGACGGCACCTACAACGACCTGCTGAAGCGCTGGGGCCTCGATGAGGGCGGGATCTAGCCAGGTGACCTGGGGCTGGCTGCTGGTGCTGCTGGCCGCGGTCACCTGGGGGACAACCGGCACCACCTCGCGGCTGCTGGCGGGCCAGGCCGGCGCCGGTCCCCTGGTGGTGGGCCCGATGCGGCTGCTGGTGGCGGCGCCGCTGATGCTCCTGGCGTCGCTGGCCCTGGACCGTGGCGTCCGCCGCCCGGGCTGGGGCGCGCTCCTGGCCGGCGGCTGCGTGGCCGCCTACCAGCTCTGCTTCTTCTCGGCGGTGCCGTTGGCGGGGGTGGCCGCCACCGCCCTGCTGGCGATCTGCACCGCGCCGTTGATGATCGCGCTGGTGGCGTCGGTGGCGCTGGGCGAGAAGCTGACCCGCCGGGTGCTGGTGGCCCTGGTCGCCGGCGTTCTTGGCGCCGCGCTCCTGGTGGTCGGCGCCAACCCTGTGGGCGGCGCCGGCTTTGGCCTCGGCGCCCTGCTGGCTCTCGGCGCGGGGGCGTCGTACGCCCTTTACGTTGTGATCACCAAGGCGTCGCTGGCCCACTCACCGCCGATGTCGCTGGCGGCGGTGACCTTCAGCGTGGCCGCGGTCCTGCTGCTGCCGGTGCTGCTCTTGCAGCAGCCGTCGGTCTCGACCATCGCTTCGGGGGCGCCATTGTTCCTCTACCTGGGCGCGGTGCCGACAGCGCTGGCCTACGCCTTCTACACCAGCGGCATGCGCCACACGTCCGCGACGGCGGCTGGACTTGCCGCCCTGCTGGAGCCCCTCACCGCCACCATCCTGGGCGTTGTCCTCTTCGGCGAGCGCCTCGGTGTCGCCGGCGCCGCCGGCGCGGTCCTGCTGGTCGTGGCCCTGGGGCTGCTGTCCTTCCGGGGCAGTGCCACCGCCGCCGAGACCGCGCCGCTGGCCTAGGCTCTCGCCGGCTAGAGATTGAGCCGGATGATGTCGCCCTGGAGGCGCGTCACCCATAGCGCGCCGGCGCCGTAGTCGAGGCTGACCCCATCCCGGGCCAGTTTTTTGTCGACGGCGTTGCTGGCGGCGCTGATGTGCACGATGGAGAGCCCAGAGACCCAGACGCCTGAGCTGTCGACGCCCATGCCGTCGACGCCATCGCGCCCCTCCTTGGGCATCACCGGGATGGTCGCCACCACCTGGTTGGTGGCGGGGTCGATCCGCGAGACCGAGTTGCTGCGGGTGTTGCGGACCCAGACGCTGCCGAAACCGACGGCGATCGACAGCGGCCGCTCCTGCACCGGGATCACCGCCGTCACGGCGTTGCTGGCCGGGTCGATCCTGGCGACTGAGGCGGCGCGGCTGCACGCCACCCAGGTGTAGCCGAAGCCGACGGCCAGCCCGGTGGGCCCGTGGGGGAGGTCGTGGATGGTCGCCACCACCTGCCCCGACGCAGGGTCGACGCGGACCACGATGTCGTCCTGGAAGTCGCTGACCCAGACCGAGTCCGGGGCGGCCGCGACGCCCCATGCCTCGACCCCGATGGGGATGGCCGGCCCCAGCTGGTTGCTGCCGGTGTCCACGGCGGCGACCGCCCGGGCGTCGTTCTTGGTCACCCAGACCGAGTTACCGCTGACGTTTACGGCGCTGGGGATGTCGCAGCGCCGCACGTCGTATGAGCCGGGAGGCACGCTGTGGACCGAGCTGGCGCCGCAGCCGGTGGCCTGCAGCACCGCTGGGTCGCCGACCTTGATGGTGGCAACCAGCCGGTTGCTGCCGGGGTCGATCCGCGCCAGGGTGCCGTCGGCGAGGTTGGGCACCCACACCGCTCCGGCGCCCACCGCTGGGGTGCCGGGGGTGGTGCTCAGCGGGATCGTGGCGGCGATGCCGTCCGAAGCGGAGGGAGAGGGCGAGGCTCCCTGATCAACACGCTGCATGACAAAGCTGCAGGCGCCCAGGCCGATGACCGTGACCGCGGCCAGCCAGGCCCTGGCGACGCGGCGGCTCACCAGGGGATCAAATCCCGAGGTAGGCCTTCTGGACATCCTCCGATTGCAGCAGGACGTCCGCCTTGTCGGACTGGACGATGCTGCCGGTCTCCATCACGTATCCCCGACTGGCTGTCTTCAGCGCCAGCAGCGCGTTCTGCTCGATCAGCAGGATGGTGGTGCCGTCCTTGTTGAGCGCGTCGATGACCTCGAAGATCGTCTCCACCAGGACTGGCGCCAGCCCCAATGACGGCTCGTCCAGCAGGAGCACCTTGGGCCGGGTCATCATCGCCCGGCCGATGGCCAGCATCTGCTGCTCGCCGCCCGACAGGGTGCCCGCGTACTGGCCTTCCCGCTCCTTGAGGCGGGGGAAGAGGTGGAAGACGTGCTCCATGTCGGTGCGGACTTTGCCGTCCTTGCGGAGGTAGGCGCCCAGCTCCAGGTTGTTCCGCACCGTCATGCGTGAGAAGACATGGCGCCCCTCGGGGGCGTGGCCGATGCCCCGGGCGACGAGCTGCGGCGCAGGCAGCCCCGATACCTTCTTGCCCCCCAGCCTCACCTCGCCGCCCGCTGCCGGGACGAGTCCCGAGATGGCCCGCAGGGTGGTCGTCTTACCGGCGCCGTTGGAGCCGATCAGGGTTACGATCTCGCCCTCCTCGACCTCCAGCGAGACCCCTCGCAGGGCCTGGATACGGCCGTAGAAGACGTCGAGGTTCTCGATCTCCAGCAGCGCCACCCGGCTAGCCCGCCTTCCCCAGGTAGGCCTCGATCACGCGCGGGTCGGCGCGGACCTCGGCGGGACTGCCGGCTGAGATCTTCTGGCCGTGGTCCAGGACGACGATCTCGTCAGAGATGCCCATCACCACCTTCATGTCGTGCTCGATCAGGAAGATGGTGATGCCCCGGTCACGGATCTTGCGGATGAGGTCGCCGAGCGCTGCCTTCTCGGCGGTATTGAGCCCGGCGGCGGGCTCGTCGAGCAGCAGCAGGCGCGGCTCTGAAGCCATCGCCCGGGCGATTTCGAGGCGCCGCTGGTCGCCATAGGGCAGGTTGCGAGCGTAGTCCTCGGCGTACCTGCGCACCCCGACGAAGTCCATCTGTTCCAAAGCCATCTCACGCGTTTTCGCGTCCTCCCGCCTGGCCCTGGGCGTGTAGAAGATGGCGTCCAACAGGTTCGCCTTCATCCGTGAGTGGTTGCCGATCATGACGTTCTCTACGGCGGGCAGGTAGCCGAAGAGCCGGATGTTCTGGAAAGTGCGCGCGATCCCCAGCTTGGTCACCTTGTGGGGTGGGTTGCCCCCGATCGGCTTGCCCTCGAAATAGATCTGCCCCGAGGTCGGCCGGTAGATGCCGGTCAGCACGTTGAAGAGCGTGGTCTTGCCGGCGCCGTTGGGGCCGATCATGGTGAAGATCTGCCCGGGGCTGACCTCGAAGCTCACGTCGTCGACGGCGCGCAGCCCGCCGAAGGTCTTGCTGACGCTCTCGACCCGCAGTATGGGCGGGCCGGTCCGGCTGGGCTCGGGCGCGGCGGGGGCGGTCTCAGGCGGTGCCGACGCGGCGCTCATCACTCGGAACCCATCATTCGGACCCTGGAGGGGCGCCCAGCCCGCTGTCGGCGACGCCCTCTTTCAGCTCGGCCTTCCGGACCCGGCTCGGCAGGAGTCCCTGGGGGCGCAGCAGCATGATCAGCACCAGGATCAGGCCGTAGACCAGGAAGTTGAGCCGCTGCACCTCGTCGTGCAGGCCGGGCCAGTCGCCGACCGACTTGTTGAGGAAGCCAAGGCCGAGGTTGCTGGCCTGGTCGGAGACGATCCCGGGGAGGTTCGGCAGCGCGTAGTAGAGGACCCCGTAGATCAGCAGGGCACCGATGATGACGCCGGGCGGGTTGCCCATGCCGCCCAGCACCACCATCACCAGGATGCTGACCGAGACGATGAAGCCGAAGTTCTCGGGGCTGACCAGGGAGAGTTTGGCGGCATAGTACGCGCCGCCAAACCCGCTGAACGATGCGCCGATGGAGAAAGCCATCAGCTTGACGTTGACGGTGTTGATCCCCATCGCCGCCGCGGCGGTCTCGTCCTCGCGGATCGCCATCCAGGCGCGGCCCAGCCGCGAGCGTTGGAGGTTGGTCACCACCAGCACCACGACCACCACGAGGATGAAGATGACCACGTAGAAGGCCGTCGGGTCGAAGGCGAAGTTGAAGTTGTTGACGACGGAGAGGGGCAGGTTGAGCCAGGGCCCCTGGAACCAGAAGGGCAGTGTCGGCTGGTCGAGCGCGGCGACCCCATTGACGCCCCCGGTGAACCGCGACAGGTTCTTGAACACCTGGGGCACGATCTCGCCAAATCCCAGCGTGACGATGGCCAGGTAGTCCCCCCGCAGCCGCAGGGTTGGCGCCCCCAGGATGATGCCGAAGAGCGCAGCGACGCCCAGCGCAACGAAGAGCAGGAACCAGAAGGGGATGTGGAAGGCGTGGTGGATAGGGCTCGAGGCCAGCTGCGCCGAGGCCAACAGGCCGTAGGTGTAGGCACCGATTGCGAAGAAGGCGGCGTACCCCAGGTCCAGCAACCCGGCGAAACCGACCACTACATTGAGGCCCAGCGCCAGGAGCACGTACACGCCGGCGTCAGCCGCCAGGCCGACCAGGGCTCCGCCGTCGCCACCGGTCAGGGTCTGCACGACCCCGGGGTAGAAGAC
>DASZHA010000016.1:0-5527 GCA_035938265.1 Candidatus Dormiibacterota bacterium | reverse complement strand
GCGTGGAGTACAACACCGCGCTGGAGCTGATGGAGGAGGGCATCGCCGGCATCCTCGTCGGCGTCGGGCCCGGCGCCGCCTGCACCACCCGCGGTGTGCTCGGGGTGGGCGTCCCCCAGGTGACGGCCACCAGCGATGTCGCCGCCGCCCGCGACGACCACTACCAGCGGACCGGCCGCTACGTGCCCGTGATCACCGACGGCGGCATGCGCATCGGTGGCGATGTCTGCAAGGCCTTCGCCTCTGGGGCCGACGCCGTCATGATCGGCAGCATCTTCGCCGCCACCAACGAGGCCGCCGGCCATGGCTACCACTGGGGCATGGCCACGCCCGACCCCAACCTGCCCCGCGGCACCCGCATCCACGTCGGCACCTTGGCGTCGCTGGCCGAGGTCCTGGTGGGTCCGGCCCACGTCGACGACGGCTCGCAGAACCTGAGCGGCGCCATCCGCAGCTGCATGGGCGTGTGCGGCGCGATGAATATCCACGAGTTCCAGCAGGTTGAGATGGTGATCGCCCCCGCGATCACCAGCGAGGGCAAGCAGGCGCAGAAGGCGCAGCACGTCGGCATGGGGGCGAAGGGCTAAAGGCCCCAGATGACCAAGTCAGCGGTGCAGGACGCGACGCCGCCGCTGAGTGTGCCCCTGGTCGAAACCACCGAAGAGCCCGGCAACCTCGAGCCTGGCCAGGTCGCGTCCCAGACCCCCCCGACGGCGCCCGAGACGGTCCTGGTCCTCGACTTCGGCAGCCAGTACAGCCAGCTGATCGCGCGGCGGGTGCGCGAGGCCAAGGTGTACTGCGAGCTGGTGCCGGGCACGGCGCCCATCGATCAACTCCGCGAGCTCAACCCCCGCGGCTTGATCCTCAGCGGCGGCCCCGCCTCGGTCTACGAGGAGGGCGCTCCCCACCCCGACCCCGCGATCTACGACCTCGGCGTCCCGGTGCTTGGCATCTGCTACGGCATGCAGCTGATGGCGGAGCAGCTGGGCGGCGGGGTTGAGCCATCGAGCAAGCGGGAGTATGGGCTGGCCTCGTTGGTGGTCGACGACAAGAAGAGCATCTTTGGGCGGATGCCCAACCAGATGCCGGTGTGGATGAGTCACGGCGACATCATCAGCGCCCCGCCGCCGGGCTTCCATGTCCTGGCCCACTCCGGCAACTCGCCGGTGGCCGCCTTCGGCGATGAGCGCGGCCGGGTTGGCATCCAGTTCCACCCCGAGGTCGTCCACACGCCGCTGGGCAAGGAGATCATCCGCAACTTCCTCTACGACGTCTGCGAGTGCTCGGGCTCTTGGGAGCCGGCCAGCTTCATCGAGTCGGCGGTGGCCCAGATCCGGGCCAAGGTGGGCCGCGGCCGCGTGATCTGCGCGCTGAGTGGAGGTGTCGATTCCGCCGTCGCCGCAACCCTGGTCCACCGCGCCATCGGCGACCAGCTGACCTGCGTCTTCGTCAACAACGGCCTGCTCCGGCTGCGGGAGGGCGAGCGGGTGATCGATATCATGAGCCGCGGCCTCAACATCGACCTTCGCTACGTCGACGCCTCCGACCGCTTCATCGATGCGCTCGTCGGGGTGACCGACCCCGAGGAGAAGCGGAAGATCATCGGCCGGGAGTTCATCGAGGTCTTCGCCGACGAGGCGCGCCAGCTCGACGACGCCGCCTTCCTGGCCCAGGGGACCCTCTATCCCGACGTCATCGAATCAACCTCGCACGACACCACCCACGCCCACAAGATCAAGAGCCACCACAACGTCGGTGGCCTTCCCGAGGACCTCAAGTTCGAGCTGGTGGAGCCGCTGCGCTACCTCTTCAAGGACGAGGTGCGGCAGGTCGGCCTGGCCCTGGGGCTCCCCGAGGACATGGTCTTCAGGCAGCCCTTCCCTGGCCCCGGGTTGGCCATCCGGGTGATCGGCGAGGTGACCAGGGACCGCCTCGACACCCTGCGCGCGGCCGACTGGATCGTGATCGACGAGATCAAGCGCTCCGGTCTCTACCGCGAGGTCTGGCAGAGCTTCGCCATCCTGACGCCGATCTCGTCGGTTGGGGTTATGGGCGACCTGCGCACGTATGCCAACGTCGTCGCTGTCCGGGTGGTCACCAGCGACGACGGCATGACCGCGGACTGGGCCAAGATGCCGTACGACGTCCTGGGCGCGATCTCCTCCCGCATCGTCAACGAGGTCCCCGGGGTCAACCGGGTGGTCTACGACATCTCCAGCAAGCCGCCCTCCACCATCGAGTGGGAGTAGGGCCACGTCCCGGGACCCCACCGAGGACCCCAGCAAGAACCGGTTGTTCGCGATCATCGGGCTGGTGGTGGTGGCGATCGTGATCATCCTGTTGGTGCTGGTATTCATGCGCCATCCCAACCAGCAGCAGAACTGCATCGCCGTGACCGGCGGCCAGACCGGGCAGCTCAACTGCCAATAACGGTCCCTCCGCGGCCCTGGCGGCTACGATTTTCCCTGTGAAGGTCCTCGTCCTCGGCTCTGGCGCCCGCGAGCACGCCCTGCAATGGATGTGCGAGCGCTCGGCGATCGTCGACAAGGTGATGGCGGCGCCGGGGAGCGGAGCCACCCAGGCGGTCGGCACCCACATCACCATCGATCCCCAGGACCCGGCGGACGTGCTGGCGGCGGTCCACGAGTACGACATCGACCTGACCGTGATCGGCCCCGATAACGCCGTCGCCGCCGGGGTTGCCGACCACCTGGGCAAGGCCGGCCGCCAGGTATTCGGGCCTACGGCTGCCGCCGGCCGGATCGAGTCGAGCAAGTCGTTCGCGAAGGAGGTGATGCAGGCGGCGGGGGTGCCCACCCCGGCCTACCGCGCCTTCGACGACGTCAACCTCGCCCGCGACTACATCCGCCGCGTCAACCGGCCGTTGGTGGTCAAGGCCGACGGGCTGGCGCTCGGCAAGGGCGTGGTGGTCTGCACCACCGTGGCCGAGACGCTCAAGGCGGTGGACCGGGCCATGGTCGAAGGCGCCTTCGGCGCGGCCGGCGCGCGCATCATCCTGGAGCAGCGGTTGGAGGGCCCTGAGGTGAGCCTGATGTGCCTCTGCGATGGTGAGCGCGCCGTCCCCATGGCGCCCGCCCGGGACTACAAGCGCGCCGGCGATGGCGACCAGGGCCCCAACACCGGCGGGATGGGCGCCTACAGCCCGCCCTCCGATGTCGACGAAGCCATGACCGAGCGGATCGTGCGCGAGTGCGCCCAGCTGGTGGTCACCGAGCTGGCGGCCAGGGGCACCCCCTACCGCGGCTGCCTCTACACCCAGGTGATGCTGACCGAGGCCGGCCCGATGGTGATCGAGTTCAACGCCCGCTTCGGCGACCCCGAGGCCCAGGTGGTCCTCCCCCGGCTCAACAGCGATCTGGTCGAGGTGATGCTGGCGTGCACCGAGGGCGACGTCAGCCGCGCGCCTCTGAGCTGGAGACCGCTGGCCACCGCGGGCGTGGTCCTGGCCAGCCGCGGCTACCCCGACAAGTACGACACCGGGCTACCCATCGAGGGCCTCGATACCCTCGATGAGAACGTGATGGCGTTCCACGCCGGAACCCGTCACACGGCCAACGGCTACATCACCAGCGGGGGTCGGGTGCTCACCATCGTGGCCCTGGGCGACACCGTGGCCGACGCCCGTCAGCGCGCCTACGACAACGCCGCCCGGGTAACCTTTGACGGCGTTTTCTACCGCAGCGACATCGCTGCCCAGGAGCTGGCGGTCACCAGCTAGCCCTAAAAGAAGGAGCAAGCATTGGTCGAGGTCGGGATCGTGGTTGGCAGCAAGTCAGACCTTCCGGTGATGCAGAAGTGCGCCGACACGCTGGCTGACCTGGGCGTCGAGTCGGAGATCAGGGTGCTCTCGGCGCACCGGACCCCGGCGCTGATGGCGGAGTGGGCGCGGACCGCGCGCGAACGAGGTCTCAAGGTGATCGTCGCCGGTGCGGGTATGGCGGCCCACCTGCCGGGGGCGGCGGCCGCCTGGTCGACGCTGCCCGTGATCGGCGTCCCCATCGCCTCCGGCCACCTCAACGGCCTCGACTCGCTGCTGGCGATCGTCCAGATGCCGCCGGGCGTGCCGGTGGCCACGGTCGCCGTGGGCGAGGCCGGGGCCAAGAACGCCGCCTACCTGGCGGCCGAGATCATCGGGCTGAGCCGGCCCGAGGTCGCCGAAGCGTACGAATCGCTGCGCCGCAAGTTCGTCGAGGACGCCAGCAAGGCCTGAGGTTTGACCGCGGCACCCTCTCCCTAAGCTTCAGGGGTGGGAGAGGCGCGGCGACCAAGGGTCGTCATCATTGGGGCGGGGTTTGGTGGGCTGAACGCTGCCCGCCGCCTTCGCCGGGCGCCGGTTGACGTCACCCTCCTCGACCGGCACAACTACCACCTCTTCACGCCGCTGCTGTACGAGGTCGCGACCGCCCTACTCGACCCATCGGAGATCGCCTACCCGGTGCGGGGGGTGCTCCACGGCGCGAGCAACGTCGACTTCCGGGTCGGTGCGGTCGAGCGCATCGACCTCGACCGCAAATGCGTCCACACCGCGGAGGGCGAGGTCGAGTTCGACCAGCTCATCCTGGCGGCGGGCAGCGTCAACAACTTCTTCGGCAACCACAGCGCCGAGGAGAAGGCCTTCGCGCTCAAGGACCTGGGTGAGTCGCTGGCGATCCGCAACCAGGTGCTGGAGGCGTTCGAGGAGGCGGCCTGGACCCAGGACCCTGAGCGCCGGCGCCGGCTCCTCAGCTTCGTCATCATCGGCGGCGGCCCCAGCGGCGTGGAGCTGGCCGGCGCCTTCCATGAGCTGATCTACCTGGTCCTGCGCAAGGACTACCCCCGGCTCGACCTCGCCGAGGTCCGCGTCACCCTGGTTGAGGCGGTGGACCACGTCCTTGGCGCCTTTCCGCCCAGCCTGCGGGATACGGCGGCCAGGACCCTGCGGCGCAAGCGCATCGAGCTGGTCTTCAATGCTCCGGTGGAGGAGGTCGCCGACGAGGAGGTCCGCCTTCGGGACGGCCGTGTCATCCCGGCGGCCACGGTGATCTGGACCGCTGGTATCCAGGCATCCAGCCTCAGCGCCCAGACCGGGGTCGAGCTGGGCCGCGGTGGGCGCGTGCGGGTCGACGAGTTCCTCCGCCTCCCCGGCCGCCGCGACGTGTTCGTCATCGGTGACATGGCCGAGTCGATGCACGCGGGCAAGCCGCTACCGCAGCTGGCCGGCGTGGCCCTCCAGCAGGGGAAGGCGGTGGCCCGCATCATCGCCGCCGAGGCGCGCGGTCGCCAGCCCAAGCCGTTCCACTACTTCGACCGCGGCACCATGGCCACCATCGGGCGAAACGCCGCCGTGGTCGACATCCGCGGTCTCACGCTGCGCGGCTTCGTCGGTTGGGTCACCTGGCTGCTGGTTCACCTGGTCCTGCTGGTCACCTTCCGCAGCCGGGTGCTGGTCCTGATCAACTGGGCCTACGACTACTTCTTCTACGACCGCCCGGTGCGCTTAATCGTCCGCGCCGACAGAGAGCGCTAA
>DASZHA010000015.1:0-33989 GCA_035938265.1 Candidatus Dormiibacterota bacterium | reverse complement strand
GGGTTGAGGAAGCTCAGGCGGTTCGGGGCTGTCGGGGGCGGAGAGCGCCCGCGCGCTCAACGAAGGCGCGTGCGGCTGGTGGGCAACCTCCCCAGCCGACGTTGGTCGGGGGGGCAATCGTTTCGCAGAGGTCCGCGGCGCCTAGATCCGGGTCGCACCCGAGCTACCGGGCGCAGGCCCTGGGGGCGGAGGCGGTACAGCCTGGGACTGCCGGCTGCCAGGGCATCGGGGTCGTCCTCCCCGGGCTCAGGGATTTCTTCTGCGTCGCGTTCTTCGTCGTCCAATGAGCCGCTCACTGGCGGTAATTCTGACTGGCCCGTACCCGGCTGTCCACACACGAAAGAGTCTCGATCCAGCCGGGCATGGGTCACATCGGCGGACGGAAGATCCGGTAGTTGCAGAACTTGCGGAAGCCGGCCCGCTGGTAGATGCCCGCCCCCATCTCCGAGGCCTGGATGCTGGCAATCTCCTTGCCCTCGGCGCGGGCGTCGAGCAGGCCGCGGGCGAGGATGGCGTTGCCCAACCCCCGGCGACGGTGGGGCTCAGCGGTCCACATGCCGTAGGTGCCGACCACCCCACCGATGGAGATCGTCTGGCCGGTGGCAACCAGCTGTCCTTGCCTGCGTCCCAGGTAGAAGCTGCGGTCCCCCACCCTGGCCATCGCCGCCGGGTCGGGAAAGGTGCGGGCCACCTCGGCGTCGTCCATGTAGCCGGCCCAGCGATCCCCCAGGAGGCACTCCACCACCTCGTCATCGGTGACGGCTCGGACCACCTCATAGCCGTCCGGCGCCGCCCAGGCGGTGACCTCAGATAAAGGCATCCAGAAGGCGGGCAGCTCGTCAATGGCGGCGAAACCCGCCGCCTGCAGGACGGCCTCGGCATCGTCCATGCCGTCGCGAAGCCAGACCCTGTAGCCGGCGGTGCCGGAGAACGCCGCGGTCAGGTCCGCGGCGGTGCCGCCGGCGGCGGCAAAGCCGTCGCTGACCGCGGTGGCGACGTTGTAGAAGGGCCATGGCGAACCCAGCGACGCGATCCGCCAGCCACCGGTGGTGCCGACCTCGCCGTCAGGATGGGCGCGGGCCCAGGCGGCGAAGTTCTCGTACCAGGTGTCGTCCAGCCGGGCCAGCAGCCCGGCGGGGAGGCCGGCCAGGAGGTCTGTCGTGCCCTGAAGTCCCGGTCGGTCAGCCGCCGGTGGCGCCAGGGCCCCCGGTCAGGGTGGAGTGCTCGGCGTCGACCTCGGGCGCTGTCTTTCCAGCCCCGACCGCGACCCGGTGGGACCCGGCGCCGTCGGCGCCGCCCGTGCCGTCAGCGCCATCACCCTGGGCCTGCTCCTTGATCCAGTTGAGCAGTCCGCCCTTCTTCATGATGTCGATCTGGCGATCGGTCAGAGCGTGCTCGGCCTCGAAGCTGGCGCCCTGCGTCTGGTTTTGGATGGTGATCTTGGAGTCCACCTCCAGCTGACCCAGCGCGCCCTGGATTTCGAGCTCGTCGCCGGGGTTGATGGCATCGTAATCAGCCTCGTTGACAAAACCGAGGGGCACGATGCCGAAGTTGATCAGGTTGGCGCGATGAATGCGGGCGAACGACTTGGCCAGCACGAACTTCACGCCAAGGTACATGGGGGCCAGCGCGGCGTGCTCGCGGGAGCTGCCCTGGCCGTAGTTGCTGCCGCCGACGATGGCGCCGCCGACACCCTCATCCTTGGCCTTGTTGGCGCGGTTGACGAACTCCGGGTCGACGCCACTGAAGACGAACTCCGAGATCTTGGGGATGTTGGACCGCAGCGGCAGCACCTTGGCACCCGCAGGCATGATGTGGTCGGTCGTGATGTTGTCGCCAACCTTGATCAGGACGCGGCCGGTGATCGCATCCGCCATGTGCTCGTTGCGGGGCAGCGGCTGGATGTTGGGGCCGCGGATGATCTCGACCGCTTCGGGGTTCTCGGCCGGGGGGATGATCATGCGGTCGTCGATGAGGTAGTGCTCCGGCATCCGCACCCGGACCGGCTCGCCGAGCTTGCGGGGGTCGGTGATCTGGCCGGTCAGGGCGGTCGCGGCGCAGGTCTCCGGACTGGTCAGGTAGACCTGGGCGTTGGGCGTGCCCGAACGGCCCTCGAAGTTGCGGTTGAAGCTGCGCACGCTGACGCCGCCATACGGAGGCGCCTGGCCCATGCCGATGCAGGGACCGCAGGCCGACTCGAGAATCCGGGCGCCGGCGGTGATCAGGTCAGCCAACGCGCCCGACTGCGAGATCATCTCGTAGACCTGGCGTGAGCCAGGCGTGATCACCAGCGACACGTCGGGGTGGACCACCTGGCCCTTGAGCACGTTGGCCACCACCGTCAGGTCGCTGAAAGAGCTGTTGGTGCAGCTGCCGATGGCCACCTGGCTACAGGGCGTGCCCTCGACCTCACTGACCTTGACCACGTTGTCGGGCGAGTGGGGGCGCGCAATCAGCGGCTCCAGCTCGTCGAGGTTGATGACCTCAAGCTCGTCGTACTCGGCGTCGCGGTCGGCCATCATCTGAACGAAGTCGCCGCCCCGGCCCTGGGCCGACATGAACCAGGCGGTCTGCTCGTCGCTGGGGAAGATGGACGTGGTGGCGCCCAGCTCCGCGCCCATGTTGCAGACCGTGCCCCGCTCCGGCACGGAGAGGTGGGCGACCCCGGGGCCGTGGTACTCGATGACGCGGCCCAGGCCTCCGCGCACGGTCAGGCGGCGCAGCACCTCAAGGATGATGTCCTTTCCCGTCACCCAGGGCTGCAGCTGGCCCTCGAGGCGGACGCCAAGGATCTTGGGCATGCCCGTGTAGAAGGGCTGGCCGGACATCGCCACGGCGATGTCGAGACCGCCGGCGCCAATCGCCAGGGACCCCACCCCTCCCGACGTCGGGGTGTGGGAGTCGGAGCCGAGCAGGGTCTTGCCGGGGATGGCGAAACGCTCGAGGTGGACCTGGTGGCAGATGCCGTTGCCGGGCCGGGAGAAGAAGACGCCGTACTTGCCGCCGAAGCTCTGCAGGAAGCGATGGTCGTCGGCGTTCTCGAAGCTCGTCTGGAGCATGTTGTGGTCAACGTAGCTGACGGACAGCTCGGTCCTGACCTTGGGGATGTCGAGGGCCTCGAACTGCAGGTACGCCATCGTCCCCGTGGCATCCTGGGTCAGGGTCTGGTCGATGGTGATGGCGATCTCGGACCCGGGCTTCATCTCGCCGGCCACGAGATGCTCGGAAATGATCTTCTGGGCAAGGTTCATCGGCATCGCGGGAATTCAGGCCTCCTTTTGCGTCACGAGCAAGTTTATCCTGCGTCTTAGTTCGAATCGGGGGCAAGGAAGGGAGGCCAGGCCGATGCCAAGGCTGCAGATGGGCGACCCGCCCCAGCCCGCCGCGCCCGGGCCGCATGGCGACTGGGCCCATGGGTCCCTCGAGGAGCTCAACCGCGACCCCCTCGGAACCCTGCTCCAGGCCGCCGAGACCTACGGCGACGTGGTCCGGTTCCGACTGGGACCCAAGCCGGCGCACCTGGTGATCCACCTCGTGCGCCACCCCGACCACATCCACCACGTCCTCCAGGAGAACGCCGCCAACTACCCCAAGGCGTTCACCTACCGGCCCATCCAGGAGATGGTGGGCAACGGGCTGGTCACCAGCGACGGCGACCTCTGGAAGCGCCAGCGGCGGCTAATCCAGCCGATGTTCTACCGGGAGCAGATCGCGCTCTTCGCCACCACCATGAACCAGGCGTGCCGCGACATGGGCGTGCGCTGGCACGCGCTGGCGCGCCAGCAGGACAACATCGACATCTCCGCCGAGATGCTGGCGCTGACCCTGGACATCGTCGGCCGGGCGCTGTTCAGCTCCGACATCGGAGAGCGAGCTCCCCAGGTCCAGCCGGCGCTCAAGATCCTGCTCGAGGAGGCGCTGGCCCGGACCCAGTCGGTGATCGTCCTGCTGCCCAGGGAGCTCGACAAGCTGGAGCTGACCGAGGACCAGGCCTGGACCAAGGCCCACGCCACCATGGACGAGTTGGTCAACTCGATGATCGCCGAGCGCCATGCCGCCGGCGTGCCCGCGAACGGCGAGGCCACCGACCTTCTGGGGATGCTATTGGCGGCCAGGGACGAGGACGGCGCCGCCATGAGCGACCAGCAGGTCCACGACGAGATCATGACGTTCCTGGTCGCGGGCCACGAGACCACCGCCTCAGCGCTGGCCTGGAGCTGGTACCTGCTGGCGCAGCACCTCGACGTGGCGGCCCGGGTACGGGAGGAGCTGCGTGCCGCCCTTGGCGATCGCGAGCCCACCGCTGATGACGTCGCGGGCCTTCCCCTGACCAGTGCTGTGATCCACGAGGCGGTGCGGCTCTTCCCGCCCGGCTGGGCGATCGAGCGCGACGCCCTCGCCGACGACGAGATCGGCGGCTACAGGATCCCCGCTGGCACCACGATCATGCTCAGCCCTTACGTCTCCCACCGGCACCCCGGCTTCTGGGAGGAGCCGGACGAGTTCAAGCCCGAGCGCTTCCTGCCGGAGAACGAGCCCAAGCTGCGGCAGGCACCCTACTTCCCCTTCGGCGCCGGGCAGCGGAAGTGCATCGGTTCAGACTTCGCCATCTTCGAGGCGACACTGGTGATCGCCAACCTGGCCCGCGAGTTCGAGGTGGTGGTGCCCCCGGGCACCAGGGTCGAGGCCGAGCCCACCATCACCCTCCGGCCCAAGCGGGGCATCGACGCCTGGGTGCGAAAGCTTTGACCGTTACCAGGCCCGGTCGATCACAGCCAGCGCCGGCTCGTTCCCCTCGAAGAGCGATTCGACCGCGGCGCGGTCGCTGATCCCGGCCGCCCGCAGGGTGGTGGGCAGCCCCAGCTCGCCGGCCAGGCGACGCAGGGCGTCGGCGGCGCCACCCGAGTCGACCCCCAGGGACTCGGCGACGCAGGCCTCGGCCTCGACCTTCTCGTCCCGCTGCAGCTCGACGACGGCGGGCAGCAGGATCGAGGAGGTGTAGCCGTGGGGGATATCAAAGCGTGGTCCGAGCTGACGTCCCATGGTGTGGCTGAGGCCCCACTCGATGTGGAAGGAGCCGGCATGCGCCATCCATGCAGCTTCGAGACACAGCAGCCGGGGCGCCTCGGCGCCGGTGAGGGAAAGCAGGAGCTTCTTGCTGAATACTTCCAGGGCGCTGGCCGCCAGGGCGTCGAGATAGGGCAGGGCGTTGGGCGCCAGGATGGTCTCGACGGCGTGGTCGATGGCCAGCATGCCGGTGGCGGCCCAGAGCCAGTCCGGGGTCTCGGCCGTGAGGTCGGGGTCGAGGAAGACCGCCTTGGCCGTGAGGCTCAGGTCACGGGCGCCCAGCTTTACGCGGGTGACGTCGTCGGTCTGGCCGAAGCTGCAGGCGAACTCGGCGCCAGACAAAGTGGTGGCCAGGTCGACGATCGGAAGCCGCTCAGCCGCGTTGTGACTGACCGCCTTGGCGGCGTCGACAACGCTCCCCCCGCCGAAGGCCACAAGCCCGTCGGCGTCGGCGGCGACAAGCGCCTTAAGAGCCGCATCCACCGTCGAGCTGGGATTGTGCTGGGCCACCTCGGCGAATTCGCCCGCGATCCGGCCGGCCGCCGCCGCGCGCACCTGGGGCAGTAGGCGCCCGCTGCTCAGGCTTCGGTTGGTCAGCAGGAGGGCGCGCCCCACGCCTATCCGCTCCAGCTCGCCATTCAGCTGCTGGCTCGCGCCGGCGCCGAGGTAGACGCGCTCGATCGGTAGCGGGGCGAAGACTGCCGGTCCCCCGCTGTTGCCTCCCATCAGCGGTACCTCCATCGGCCGTCGGCGGTTGCCAACTCCGACCGATGGTACGTCCTGGGGTCGCGGGTCGGCAGGCGTCGGGGGCACTGGCGACAGAAAATGAAGGAGGGCGGGGCCTGGTGGCCTCGCCCTCCTTCGGTGCCTGGGGTGTCTATCTAATCGTTGGGATCAGTCGCGCAGGCGGCGGCGGCGAACCTCCGCCAGGACGGCGATACCGGTCAGTACCATCAGCACGGCGATGAAGCCGGCGATGGCCTCGCTACCGTTGCCGGTGGCGGGAGCTACCACTGCTGCTCCCAGGACCGAGCTGTTGGTGCTCGGATTCGTGGTCGCGCCGCTGACGCCCGACGTCGGGCTCTCGCTCTGCGTGGGCGTTGGGCTCGGGGTCACGCAAACGCCCTCGCCGCTGCCCGCGTCAACGAGGCTACCGCGCGCGGTATAGGTGACCGCCGGGTTGACCGTGGTATCGAACTTGGTGATAACGGCACCAGTCACCAGGTCAGCCTGCCACGCGCACGGGATGTCTATCGAGAGCGCATCTGTGTGCACACCGGCAGCGAAGTGGCCCGTCGTGCTGTTGGCCAAGGTCTGGCCGTCAAGGTTATCCGGATGACCCGGGACCGCGTTGTAGGCAGCGAAGGTGACCTGCACATCGGTGCAGCCATCGGCCACCGTGAAGGTCGCCAGTACGTGGTCGCCCGGCTTGACCGTATTCAGGGCGACACTCGTGGTTCCGACCTTGTAGCTGAAGCTTGTCACGGCGGCCGACCCCGTCGGACAGGTCGCGGTCGAAGCGGTCGCGGCATATGCCGGTGCGACCGCCAGCGTGGCAGAGGCCACCGCCAGGCTCGACGCCAGAATGCAGAGCCGCAGCGCGCGGCGGCCCCAGGTTGTGTGTTCAGAGACCCCAGACTTAGTCACTGCATCAATCTCCCTTCGATTGCTTGGCCCAACCCCCCCTGCCAGCGCAGGGCGTGCCGACCCCTATTTTCAGCGGGTTTTGAGACCCTATTGTGACAAGTAAGACGTAGTTACGCAGGTGTTCCTTGCAGGTTTTTTGACCAATTTCTAGGCCTGTCGCGCCACCGCCGGGTCGAGTGGCTTCAGCCGGGCGAGATTGGGATGGGCTTCCCGGCGAGCCAGCGCAGGATCGTAGACCTGCTCGCGCTGGATCGCCGATTGGCCCAGGTCGCGGACTCGCTGCGGGGTGCTGTAATCGGTGGCTCGCTCTCGCGGCTCCCGACCCGCCGCCTTGATCGCGGCCACGATCTCCTCCGGCTCGAGGTTGCTGCCATGATCGGCGCCGCTGCTGCGGGAGATGGTCTCCTCCATCAGGGTGCCACCGAAGTCGTTGGCCCCCCAGCGCAGCGATTCCTGCACCCCGTCGACGCCGATCTTGACCCAGCTGGTCTGGATATTGGGGATGTCCTTGCCGAAGTAGAGGCGGGCCAGCGCCGCCAGCTTGAGTGAGTCCTGAAGCGGAACCTTGGGGATCGGGTAGCGCTTGGAGAGGGGATTGTGCTCGTTTTGGAACGGCAGCAGCACGAACTCGGTGATACCGCCGGTCTGCCGCTGCAGGTCCCGGATCACCTGCATATGCCGGATCCGGTGCTCCCAGGTCTCGATGTGTCCGTACATCAGGGTGCTGGTGGTCTTGAAGCCGACCTCGTGGGCGGTGCGGACGACCTCGACCCAGGCGTCGGTGTCGAGCTTGTTGGGGCAGATCACGGCCCGCACCTCCTCCACCAGCACCTCGGCGGCGGTGCCCGGGAGTGTGCCCAGGCCGGCAACCTTGAGATCCTGCAGCACCGACCGCACGGATCGACGCTCCAGGCTGGCCAGCCAGCGGATCTCCTCCGGCGAGAGCGCATGGAGGTGGAGCTCGGGCCAACGCGCCTTGATGTCCTCAAAGAGCTCGAGAAAGAATCGCAGGTCGAGGTCGGGCATCAGTCCCGACTGCATGCAGATCTCGGTGGCGCCGCGGCGGACGGCGTCCTCGATCTTGACGAAGATGGCGGCGCGGTCGTGCCAGTAGGCCGAGCCATCGTTGGGGTTGCGACGGAAGCCGCAGAAGAGGCAGCTCCCGACACAGGTGTTGGTCACGTTGACGTTGCGGTTGATGACGTAGGTCACCTCGTCACCCACCAACTCCTGGCGGAGGCTGTCGGCAGCGGCGCGGAGGTCGGCGGTGGACTCGGCGTAGAGGGGCAGTCGCTCCATGGGCCGGTACCCCCGACGGCGAACCGTGTGCTCCAGCTCCTCCACCGCCGGCCAGGCGTGGTGGGGAGAGACCGAGTCGCCGTTCAGGGAGATGCCACCGAGATCGCGCGCGCCCTCCTCGAGGAGGTCGCTCCAGTCGGCCGTCCCGGTGGGCGCTCCGGCGAGCAGGTTGGGCGGCACTTGGACCTTCACCGCCGGCGGCAGGATCTCGCGGGCCGCCCGCACCGCGTCCCGCATGGTGGCGGCGTCCGGCGGGGGCCATCCCGCCATCGGCGTGCCCGGCTTGGGTTGGAAGTCCTGGATGATGACCTCCTCGATGTGCCCATAGCGGGTACTCAGCTCCGCGATCGCCCGGAGCGCGGCGCGCCGGTCATCAGGGGTTTCGCCGATGCCCACCAGGATCCCAGTGGTGAAGGGGATGCGGAGCTCGCCGGCATCCTCGATGTGGCGCAGGCGCCGGGCGGCGACCTTGCGGTAGCGACCCTCGTGGGCCTTGAGGTCGTCCCTCACCGTCTCCAGCATCAGGCCCATCGACACGTTCCACGGCTTGAGCCGCTCCAGGCTTTGCCGGCTGAGGACGCCGAGGTTGGAGTGTGGCAGCAGACCACGACGCATCGCCATCCGGGCAACCTCAATGGCGAGATCTATGAAGGCGGCCTCCGCCGTCTCCGACGACAGCGGTCCAGGACCGCGGGACGGGTACCGCCGGGCAAGCTCGGCCGCGATGTCGGGCAGCTCCCATGGCTTCTCCCCTGACATCACCAGGATCTCGCGGCATTGACCCTCGACCGCCAGGTCCAGCAGGCGGTCCACCTCCTCCATCGACACCAGGCCGCCTATGTCGGACCTGTACTCGCAGTAGCCGCACCGAGCCAGGCAGCGGTAGGTCAGGTCGACGGTGAGGCTGCGGCTGTAGGTCACCAGCCGGTCCATGTCCCAGCTAGGCATGGCCGCAATCCCTGCGGAGTCAGAGGCTGCGGGGACTACCGGCAAGGCCTCCATCGGTCAGGAGATTCTATGGCCGACTGAGGGCGAGCGGGCTCCTGCCCACCAACCCAAGCCTGTCAGCCCTAGACGCTTAGCTACCGCTCGTGGTTGGCGGCGGCGGGTTGGGCGAGGATCCGCTGCAGCTGCTCTATGCCGAACTGTTGCTGTTGGGTCTCGAGCACGGCCACCAGGCGCTCGCGGTCAGCGTCGGCCTTCTCCAGCTGGCGGCGCTGAAAGGCGAGGTGCTCGCGGAGCTCATCGTTGCGCTGGCGCTCGACCTCCAGCAGCTCGCGCAGGCTTTGGATCTCTTGGGGAAAGTCCGAGGCGCGCCGCTGCGCGTTCTTGAAGAGGTGCTCGTCGGTGGCCATGGGACGGGTCGAGGGCGCCGGGGCGCCTTCTTCGGCCTGCGCGGCGGGGGCGTCCGCGGAGTGCGCGTGGTCCCCCACATTGGCGGGGGCGTCGTGCAAATCGACCACGTAGGTGCCATGGTCGTCCCGGCGTGCTCGTAAGAGGCCGGCTTTGATCCGCCGCCTTACCGTGTCGACGCTGACTCCCAGCGCAACCGCAGCCTCTGGTATCGAAAGTTGAACCATCTCGTCCCTGTCGGCCTCGTCCCTATCCGTTGGGGCAAGAATATCTGGCCACGGACCAGCAGGCAGATTAGGGCGACTTGGGTTCAGTCCTCGAGGCGTTTTGACCCTCCCCTCGCGTCTGTCCGCGGACTGGGCGGCAGCCGGTCCGCCGCGTAGACCCGGAGGCTAGCCCTCCACCGGAGCGTAAGTCAACCGGGCGACGGATCCTCCGACGGGGGCGCCGAACCGGCCTCCACCGGCAGGGATCGCCTGACTCGGCTCCGCGACCTCCGCGCCGCCCATCCCGCGACCGCGACGGCGGTGACCGCCGCCGCACCACCGGCAGCCAGCCTCGGCGGCACGGCCGTGTTGGGGAGTTCGCCTCCAGCGCCAACCGGGGTGGAGCCTGCATTCGAGCCGCCACCGGGTGGGTTTGCCGGCGGTACGCAACCGGAGGCCAGCACCTGGCCGGACGGCCCCTGGACGCTGCCCCCCTCAGGCAGGGGCTCCTGGCTGGGCACCGGGATGTTGGCCGGGAACTTGTAGGCATAGAGCCCGTGGTTGCCCTCCGTCATTGACGGCGCCGCGATGCACTCCTGGGTCAGCAACGCGGTCGTGGTCGCGGCCAGGGTGGCAGGCAGTTGCGGGACGCTGGTATCGGGCGCCGCGAAGTTGAAGGCGCCGGTCAGGTCGCCGACAGCTGCGCGTCGCCAGGCGGTCAGGTTGGGAGCCTCGACGCAGAACAGGGTCTCGAGGAACCGGAGCATTGACGTGTGGTCGTACACATCCCCCGTCGATGCCTGGCTGGCGATCAGGGGCCCGGACGAGGGGCTGGCGTTGCGCGTCCAGGGCGAGATGATCAGCATCGGCACCCGGAAGCCGAGCCCGATAACCTGCCGTCCCTCGGCAGGGAGCGGCTGAGCCGCCGGCCACGGCAGGCGGTCGTACAGCTGGGCATCGCTGCAGGTGAGGTATTCGCCCTGGGTCCCCGGGGGGGCAGTGATCGGCGACACGTGGTCGAACCAGCCGCCGCTGTCATCCCAGGTGATGAAGAGCGCGGTTTTGTTCCACACGTTCTGGTTGCTGGCCAGGGCAGTGACGATGTTGTGCACCAGGTCCTGGCCCAGGGCCGAAGGCGTGGGCGGGTGCTCCGACCAGATCTCGGGCGCCACCAACCAGCTGACCTGGGGCAGCCGGTCCAGCTGGCAGTCGAGCATGAAGCTGGTGGGCGTGCCGCCCGCCCAGTTCACGTCACCGAATGCCTTCTGCGTCAGGGTTGGGTTGAGCCCAGGCCCGGCGAACTTGTCGAAGAAGACCAGGAAGTTGTCGTTGAAGACGGGGTTCACGAAGTCAGGCGAGCCGTAGACCTTCCAGCTGATGCCCTTGGCCTCGAGGCGCTCCGGCATCGTGGTCCACTTCATCTTCCCGTAGTACTTGGTGAAGTAGTCCTGGGTGTTCCCGGTGGTGGGGGTGCTCAGCACCGGCCCGCCGAGCTGGCCGGCGGGGTCGATCATGCCGGAAAAGGCGTAGATCCAGTTGGAGGCCGAGCCGGTGATCGCTGCCGTGTGGTAGTTGTCGCAGAGCGTGAAGTTGTCCGCCAGCGCGTAGTAGAAGGGCAGGTCACTGCGGTTGTAATAGCCCATCGTCAGGGGGCCGTTGGCGTAGTTGGGTGGAACCAGAGGACCGGCGGTGCCGGTGTACTGGTCGAAGGCCAGGTGGGCGCTGAGGAACTTGTCCATCAGTCCCCCGTTCCATGACTTGTGCTGGGTCACCCACTGGTGGTCGATGTCGTGGCTGCACGCCCCGCCGGCGGCGGTATCGAGGTGGAACGGGCGCATCGGGTTGGGGGGCGCGACGGTGGCGCCCGAGGCGGTCAGGTCCTGGGCCGTGTACTGCTCGTTCCACGTCCGGCCCGCGGCCGTGGCGGTACCAGAGATGTACTCGTTCAGCCCTCGGGCGCCGTGGTAGGCGCCGAAGTAGTGGTCGAAGGAGCGGTTCTCCTGGATCAGGAAGACGACGTGCTGGATGTCGCTCAGCTTGCCGGCTGACGGCCCGGCCGCCATGGCGCGGAGGAGCACGTCGGGGAGTGCGCCGCTGGCCATTCCCGCTGTCGCCGCCGCCCCCGCCATGAGAACCTCGCGCCGGCTCGGCCTAAAGGTCACCCCGGCATCGTAGCCGAATGGGGAGATTTGGATTAACGGCTGAACTCGCCCGGCCCATCCGGAGGCACGATTGGCTCCGGGTAGTCGATGCCGACGCGACAGCCGGCCGCGGCCTGCATCTCCTGGCTCATAGCCCACGGCTGGTGCACGTGGCTGGCGGGAACCCGGGCCAGCTCCGGCACCCATTGGCGGACGTATTGGCCCTCTGGGTCGAGCGTTTCGCCCTGGCGCTGGGGGTTGAGGACCGGCTGGTCGCGCGGGGCCTCGACCCCAACGCCGACCGCCGACTGCCAGCCCAAGTCGTTACTGGCCAGGTCGCAGTCGACCAGGTAGCGCGCGAAGTGCTCCTCGCCCACCCGCCAGTCGCAGGCCATCTGGTGGGCCAGCACCGACGCCACCACACTGCGCACCCCGTGAAGCATCCACCCCTCGGCCAGGAGCTGGCGCATGCCCGCGTCGACCAGGGGCAGGCCAGTGCGGCCGTCAACCCAGGCTTGGAGGCGCGCCTCCTTCTCCTCGGCCGGAGGCCCGACCCGCTCTGCCCAGGACGGCTCGTGCAGCGGACGCTGGAGGAGGTCTGGGTGGGCCTGCAGCAGGCTGGCGGCGTAGTCGCGCCAGGCCAGCTCGCGGACGAAGCGCTCGGCGCCGGTCCGCGCCCGGGAGTCGGCCGCGGCCCGGCGGAGGGCGGCCCGGGCAACGTCGCGGACCGAGATGGTGCCGAACTTGAGGGCCGCGCTGAGCCGCGATGTGCCGTCCTCCTCGCCTGGCTGGTCGCGGCCGCGCTCGTAGCCCGCCAGCGAATCGGCGGCGAAGTGACGAAGGCGTTCCTGCGCGGAGGTGGGGGTGGCGCCGGGCCAGGGGGACGGCTCGCGCAGCCCGGGCGCCAGGATCTCTGGCCAGTCGTCGACCGAGGCGGGGAGCTCAGCTCGGACCATGAAGCTGGCCGCTTCAGGGTCTGGGAGCGGCTCGGGGTCAAGGTCGAGGACGTTGAACCAACGCCGGCTGAACGCGTCGAAGGTGAGAGGCACACCGCCGTCCTCGTCCATCAGAGCCGGCGGGGGCACCAGGAGGAGGTCGTCGAAGACCTGGGTGACGACGCCGGTCAGCTGGAGCCCGCGGGTGGCGCGGGAGTCGCGCTGCCGCGCGTACGGCGTGTGGTCCCGGTTGAAGTAGACCGCCCAGCACTCGGTCTCCTCGGCCAGCCGGTTGAGCTCGCGCGCGGCGTCGCCATGCCGCACCACCAGCCCCGACCCCTGCTCCTGGAGCCGCTGGTCCAGGTCGACCAGCGCGGTGCGTAGGAAGCGCAGCCGATGCTCACCGGCAATGCCCTGTCGAAGGATGTAGTCGTCGAGGATGAAGACCGGCACCACCGGGTTGCCCGACAGCAGGGCGTGGTGGAGCGCGGTGTTGTCCTCCAGGCGCAGGTCGCGCCGGAACCAGTGGATTACACGATCCGCCATACCTAGATTGTCGGCGCCCGGCGACGGGCCTCCGCTAGTGGCGGAAGTGGCGTTGCCCCGTGTACACCATCGCCATCCCCCGGGCGTCGGCCACCGCCAGGACCTCCGCGTCCTTGACGCTGCCGCCCGGCTGGATGACCGCGGTGACCCCCGCGTCGGCGGCGGCCTCGACACCGTCAGGCATAGGGAAGAACGCGTCCGACGCCAGCACGCTGCCGTGGGCCCGGTCGCCGGCGCGCTGCGCGGCCAGCTTCACCGATTCCACCCGGCTCATCTGGCCGGCGCCGACGCCGACGGCGGCGTCGTCCCGAACCAGGACGATGGCGTTGGACTTGACGTGGCGTACGACCTTCCAGGCCAGCTCCAGCTGGGCCCACTCAGTCTCGGTCGGCTGGCGCACGCCGACGCTGCGCATCTCCGCCCGGCCGATGCCGCCGACGTCGGGGGTCTGCACCAGGAACCCTCCAGACACGACCTTGATCACGGGCTTGGGGGGCGCCGCCTCGACCGCCAGCAGACGGACCTTCTTCTTGGCGCTGAGCACCTGGGCGGCAGCCTCCGAGTAGCTGGGTGCGACCACCACCTCGACGAAGATCGTGGCGATCTGCTCGGCCGTCTCCTGGTCGACCTCCTGGTTGAGGGCGACGATGCCACCGAAGGCTGACTGGGGATCGCAGTCATAGGCGCGCTGGTAGGCCTCCGCCAGGGTCTCCGCGGTAGCGGCCCCCGAAGGGTTGGTGTGCTTGATGATGGCGGCGCCGGGGGCGGGCAGGTCCCGCACCAGCTCCCAGGCGGCATCGACATCGACGATGTTGTTGTACGAGAGCTCGATGCCCTGGAGCTGGCGCGCGCCCGCCACGCCGGTCGCCTCGACGCCGCGCCGGTAGAGCGCCGCCGCCTGGTGGGGGTTTTCGCCGTAGCGCATGTCCTGCGCCTTGGTCCCCGCCACCGAGTACTGCCGGGGCCATTCCTCGCTCTCCTCGAGGCCACGGGTGTACTCCGCGATGGCGCTGTCGTAGGCGGCGGTGTGGGCGAAGGCGGCCGCCGCCAGGCGACGGCGGGTGGCCTCGGGCACGTCCCCGCCGCGGAGGCTCTCGAGCACCGGAGCGTAGTCTGTCGGGTCGACCACCACCAGCACCGACGCGTGGTTCTTGGCGGCGGCGCGGATCATGGTGGGGCCACCGATGTCGATGTTCTCGACCGCCTCCTCCACGCTCACGCCGGGGCGGGCCACGGTCGCCTCGAAGGGATAGAGGTTGACCGCCACCAGCTCGATCGCAGACAGCCCCTGCTCGGCCAGCGCCTCCATGTGCGACGGCTGGGCCCGGTTGGCGAGGATGCCGGCATGCACGCCAGGGTGGAGCGTCTTCACTCGCCCGTCCATGATCTCGGGGAAGCCGGTCAGCTCGCTGATCGAGTGCACCTCGACGCCGCCGGCCTCCAGCGCCCGGTGGGTGCCGCCCGTGGAGTAAACCTCGAAGCCCAGCTCGACCAGGCCCCGGGCGAAGTCCTCGATCCCGTTCTTGTCGTAGACCGAGAGGATCGCCTTCACCTGGTTGCCCCCGCGGGTCGGGCCACCCTGCCGTCGATCCACGCCTGGATGGTGGCGGGGTAGAGCCGGTGCTCGACGTCGTGCACCCGCTTTTCCAGCGAGTCGACCGTGTCATCGGGCAGGATCGGCACCGCCTCCTGGGCGACGACGGTGCCGGCGTCCACGGTGGACGGCTCGATGTAGTGGATCGTCACCCCGGTCTGCGTGACGCCGGCGGCGAGCGCCTCTTCGATCGCCGACATGCTGCCGCCAAAGGCGGGCAGCAGTGAGGGGTGCACGTTGAGGATGCGGCCGTTGAAGCGGGAGACGAAGTCCTCGTGCAGGATGCGGTCGTAACCGGCGCAGACCACGAGGTCGACGCCGGCCCCTTCGAGGGCATCGGCCATGGCCCGGTCGCGGTCGCCGGCGTCACCATCGAACGCTTTGAGGGCGAAGACCTTGACCAGGGGTACGCGCGCCGTCACCGCGGTGTGCATGGCGTGGCACTTCCGGTTGCCCAGGACCGCGGCCACCTCGGCGCGCAACGCGCCCTGGTCGCAAGCGCGGAGGATCGCCTCCAGGTTGGTTCCGCGACCGGAGACCAGGACCCCGAGGCGGGTCAAACCAGCCGCACCCGCTCCGGGCCGCGCTGCTCGACGACGGAGCCGATCTCCACGGCACCGCTGCCATCGAGGGCTCGGAACACCTCGGCCGCGGCCTCGGGCCGGACAACCAGCACCATGCCGATGCCCATGTTGAAGGTGCGCCACATCTCATCCGCGAGCACCCCGCGGGACTCGATCAGGCGAAAGATCGGCGGCACCTCCCAGGTGGAGCGCCGGATTTCGGCGGCGAGGCCGTCGGGGAGGGCGCGGGGCACGTTCTCGACCAGGCCGCCACCGGTGATGTGGGCCGCCCCCAGGATGGTGGCTGCGCCGCGCGCCAGGCGCAGCGGCTCGAGGTAGGAGCGGTGGGGCTCCAGCAGCTCGTCGGCCAGGCTGCGGCCCAGCCCCGGCGGCACGGTATCGAGCGTCTCCTCCTTGAAGAGGTAGCGCACCATCGAGAAGCCGTTGGTGTGGAGACCGCTGCTGGGCAAACCGATCAGTTTGTCCCCCGCCGCGGCGTGGGTGTCGTCGATCAGGGCCGCCTTCTCGACGATGCCGACGATGAAGCCGGCGATGTCGTAGTCGCCCAGGGCGTAGACGTCGGGCATCTCGGCGGTCTCCCCCCCGATGAGGGCGCAGCCGGCGGCCTTGCAAGCGTCGGCGGCACCGGCCACGACCTCGGCCAGCAGCTCGGGCTGGAGTTTGCCGGTGGCGAAGTAGTCGAGGAAGAAGAGCGGCTCGGCGCCGCTGACGGCGATGTCGTTGACGCAGTGGTTGACCAGGTCCACGCCGATGCCGCGGTGCCGCCCGGTGGCGATGGCGAGCTTGACCTTGGTGCCGACGCTGTCGGTGCTGGACACCAGCACCGGCTCGGTGTAGCCCAAGGGCAGCGCGAATGCGCCCGAGAAGCGCCCCAGCCCGGCGAGGACCGCGTCGGTGTGCGTCGACCCCACCGCCTGCTTGATCAAGCTGACGGCGCGGTTGCCGGCGTCGATGTCCACGCCGGCGTCGATGTACCTCAGGTCGCCCAACAGTCGCCCATCCGGGCTGAGATTCTAGCCGCTGGCCGGCTTCCGCGATCTCGATTGCGGTCGCACAGTAAGCTGTGCGGAACATCGTTCGTGGCCGCCCTTGGCGCGGCCGTGTCTAGGAGGACCGGAGTGGGACTACTGGAGCACGTCGAGATCGCGCCCCTGCCGCCGGAGCGGTACGAGGCCGTGATCACCCCGGAGAAGGTCCAGGACGTCCAGGAGGCGATCGAGACCGCGCAGGAGGTGTTCGCCGGCCGGGCCATCTGGAACGTCAACTCAACCTCGGCCGGCGGTGGCGTCGCCGAGATGCTGCGATCGCTGCTGGCCTACGCGCGCGGCGCCGGGGTCGACGCCCGCTGGACGGTGATCAAGGGCAACGCCGACTTCTTCGAGATCACCAAGCGGATCCACAACCACCTCCACTCCTTCATCGGCGACGGCGGGCAGCTCGGCGATGCCGAGCGCCAGAAGTACGAGGCCGCCCTCCAACCCAACGTGGAGGAGTTCCTCACGGCCGTCAACACCGAGCGCGACATCGCCCTCCTCCACGACCCCCAGACCGCGGGCATGATCCCGGCACTGAAGGCGGCAGGGGTCCCGGTGGTGTGGCGCTGCCACGTCGGCATCGACAATCCCGATGACCTGGCCCGCACCGCCTGGAACTTCCTGCGGCCGTATGTGGTCCAGGCCGATGCCTACGTCTTCTCCCGCAAGACCTTTGTCTGGGAAGGACTCGACGAGGCCAAGACCTACCTGATCGCGCCCTCGATCGACGCCTTCTCGCCCAAGAACCGCGAGATGGACCCGGATATAGTGCTGGCGATCCTGGCCAAGGCGGGCCTGATCAAGGGCAACAACTTCCCCAAGGCGATCTTCCTGCGCCAGGACGGCACCCCCGCGGACGTTGTCCATGCCTCTGAGGTCTACACCGAAGAGCTGCCCGATGAGTTCACCCGCCTGGTCCTCCAGGTTTCGCGCTGGGACGCTCTCAAGGACCCGCTGGGGGTGATCCAGGGCTTCGCTGACCACATCGCCCCCGCCAGCGACGCCCACCTCATGTACGCCGGTCCGATGACGGCCGCCGTCTCCGACGACCCCGAAGGGCTGGAGGTGCTCAACGGCGCCATAGCGCTGTGGCGGAGCCTGCCCGACGCGATCCGCCGACGGGTCCACCTGGCCTGCCTGCCGATGGACGACGGCGAGGAGAACGCCGCCATGGTCAACGCGCTCCAGCGGAAGTCCACGGTGGTGGTCCAGAAGAGCCTCGCCGAAGGCTTCGGGCTGACCGTGGCCGAAGCGATGTGGAAGGCCCGCCCGGTGGTGGCAAGCCGCATAGGCGGCATCCAGGACCAGATCGAGGACGGCGTCACGGGAATCCTTCTTGACGACGCCTCGAACCTGGTGGCGTACGGCGCGGCGGTCGTCGACCTGCTGTCCAACCCGGACAAGGCCGAGCGAATTGGGCTCGGCGCGATGGAGCGGGTCCGGGACGAGTTCCTAGGCGTCCGCAGCCTGATCCAGTACGTGCAGCTGCTCAGCCGGATCGTCGCCGCCTAGCCCGGCGCGACTCCCTCGCTGGTGGTGGCCGCATAGAGGCGCCACCTGCCCGGCACCCCTCTGAGGCCACGGTAGCCGCGGTCGGAGAACTGGATGCCCGAACCGGCTACGAGGTCCCGCAGGGTCGCCGATACCAGCAGCTCGTCGGGGCCGGCCTTGCCCGTCACCCGCTCCGCGATGTGGACCGCGACGCCCTGGATGGCGCCGCCCCAGACCTCCACCTCGCCGGTGTGCAGTCCGACGCGCACGTGGATGCTGAGGCGCTTGACCTCCTCGATCACCGAGCTGCCGCAGCGCACCGCCGACGCCGGGCTGGTGAAGGTGGCCATGAAGCCGTCGCCAGTGGTCCGCGCCTCGCGGCCGTCGAAGCGCGCCAGCTGGCGGCGAACGACGTCGTGGTGGGTGGCCAGCAGCTCGCGCCAATCCTTGTCGCCCATGCTTGCCGCCAGGACGGTGGAGTTGGCGATGTCGGTGAACATCACCGTCGCCAGGGCCCGGTGCCGCCGGCTCTCAACCTCGGGCGCGACCCGCTCGCTGATCATCGTCTCGCGCGCGCGGATCCGGGCGGTGCTGAGCTCCCACTCCGGGGTCACCCCGGCGGGCCAGGGCGCGTCAGGCTGGTAGACGAGCTCGATTCGGCCGAAGCGGACGCGCTCACCGGCCGCCAGCCGATGCTCCTCAAGGGCGGGCAGGCGCTGGCCGTTGACATATGTCCCATTGGTCGACCCCAGGTCGCTGACATAGACGGTGCCTTCGCGGCAATCGATGCGCGCGTGCTTGCGGGAGACCGTACGCGCATCGTCGGGCCGGGTCAGGTCGATGTCGGGGATGGCCCCGGTGCTGGGGTCCTCACGGCCGACGAGGCTGACGCTGCGCCAGATGGGGATCACCTGGTCGTTGTGGACCAGTGCCGGGCCTTTCGTTGTCACCGTCATCCCCAGGTCTCTCCGTTGGGGATGGTATCCGAGTTGACTAGGCCCCGGGGCGGCCGGCGGGCTCGAGCCGCTGCTTGGGCTCGAGGGAGAGCTTGTCCATCTCGAGCTGGACGGGGACGCTGACGGGGTACTCGCCGTCGAAGCAGGCCAGGCAGAAGTTGTCGATGGCGTGGCCCGTGGCCTTGACCAGCCCCTCCATCTTCAGGTAGCTGAGGCTGTCGGCCCCGATTACGTCGCGGATCTCCTCCTCGGTCCGGCCGACGGCGATCAGCTCCTTCTTGCTGCCGATGTCGATGCCCATGAAGCAGGGGTAGTGCAGCGGCGGGGAGGCCACCCGCATGTGGACCTCCTTGGCCCCGGCCCAGCGCAGCAGCTCGACGATCTGGCGACTGGTGTTGCCCCGGACGATGGAGTCGTCGACGATCACCACCCGCTTGCCCTCGAGCACGGGGCGCACGGGGTTGAACTTGAGCCGGATCCCCGCCTCTCGCAGCGACTGCGAAGGCTGGATGAAGGTCCGCGTGATGTAGCGGCTCTTGATCAGGCCCTCGCGGAAGGGGATGCCGGATTCCTCGGCGAAGCCGTGGGCGGCGGGGGTGCCACTGTCAGGCAATGAGATGACGACGTCGGCCTCGGTGGGACGCTGGCGGGCCAGCTCCTTGCCCATCCGGCGGCGGGCTTCGTAGAGGTTCTTGTCCATCATGTTGCTGTCGGGGCGGGCGAAGTAGATGAACTCGAACATGCAGGCCGCCTTGCGCAGCGAGATCTGGGCGATCAGGCTTTTGACGCCATCCTTCTTGGCGACCACGATCTCGCCCGGCTCGATGTCGCGCACGAACTTGGCCCGCACCGTGTCCAGGGCGCAGGTCTCGCTGGCGATTACCCAGCCGTTCTCGTACTGCCCCAGCACCAGGGGGCGCACCCCCAATGAGTCGCGGACGCCGATGACCGACTCCCGGGTGAGGAAGACCAGCGAGTAGGCGCCCTCGAGCCGAGGCAGTGAGCGCCGCAGGACGGTCTCGACGTCCGCGCCCGGCGTCTGCCCGATGAGGCGGAGGATGACCTCGGTGTCGGAGCTGGTGTCGAACTGGACGCCCTTGTCCTCGAGCTCGCGCCGGAGCTGGTGGTAGTTGGTCAGGTTGCCGTTGTGGCCGATGGCGATGGGCCCGATCTGGGGGTGCTCATAGATCATCGGCTGGGCGTTGGCCAGCTTGTTGGAGCCGGTGGTCGAGTAGCGCGTGTGGCCGAGGGCGAGGTCGCCACGCAGTCCGCCCAGGATGTTGGGCTGGTCGAAGACCTGGGCAACCAGGCCCATGTCCTTGACGGTGTTCAGCCGGTCGCCGTCGCTGACGGTGATGCCCGCCGACTCCTGGCCGCGGTGCTGAAGGGCATAGAGGCCGAAGTAGGTGATGTTGGCCACCTCGTGACCCGGGGCGATGATCCCGAACACGCCACACTCGTCCCGAGGCTTGTCGTCGTGCCCGGCGCCTCCGTAGCCCGACCAGGTTGTTGGTCCGCCCGTCATGGGCGTGTCGCCATCCACCTCCGGCAAGTCTATAGGTCGGCGGCCCACATTAGAGCAACCGCCAGCGCAAGCGTCCGCATTCCCAGCGACGCTGATCAGCCGGGGTCGGCGGACAGCCAGCTGAAAGAGGGTCTCCGGCCCAGCAGCTGGTACTCCAGGGTCTCGGTTAGCCAGGCCTGGTAGCGGTCCGGGCTCCAGCCCTGCCCGGTCAACTCGATGTACACCTCGGGCACGCTGAGGCCCCGTACCATGGTCATCGCGGTCTCGATGTCCATACCCGGCCGGAAGCTCTGCTCCGCGCCGGCAAGCACCTGCCGGACGCCACCCGAGCGGTCGTCCATCCAGCCGTGGAGCATGCGGTCGACGCTGGCGTCAGCTGAGGCCGCGCTCTGCAGGATGCGGATGACGTCGATGCCCTTCTCCCATTGGTTGCGGTTGGCCTCGGCGATGGCCGCCAGGCGCCTGCGCGGCTGGGGCTCGCCCATGCCTCGCATGAAGGCCTCGGCCACCTGTGCCTCCTCCAGCCAGAGGGCGCAGACCGCCCCCAGGATGTTCTTCTTGGTGCCATAGGCGGCGTAGACCGTCCGTGTGGCGACGCCCGCCTGTTTGGCGATGGATTCGATGCTGGCGGCGGCGTAGCCCTCGCTGGCGAAGACGCCGCGGGCCGCCGCCGCGATCCGGCGGCGGGTGGCCAGCGCCTGCTGCTGGCGATACGACAGGCCGGACTCCGCCTTGTCCCGGTGCTTGGACTTGACTCTCGTCGCCATGTGTATTACAGTATCACTGCGTTCATTACAGTGTCTATGCATTGAGTGAAGCTAGACTGCGAGGAGGACACCATGAGCCGGATTGGGCGATGGATCGTGTCGGCGCTGCGGGCGCTGGTGAGCATGGAGCCGATGGCCGCGGCCATAGAAGTGGGGACATGAGCTCGGCCGCCGCCCAGGTGGTCCCCGTGGTTCGGTCGGCCGATGAGGGCACGGCGCTGTGGACGATGGGTCAGCTGATGCTGGTCAAGGCCACCAGCGAGGAGACCGGCGGGGAGATGGCCGCCCTCGATACCCGGATGACGTGGATGGCAGCCCCGCCCCTCCACATCCATCACCACGAGTCGGAGATAAACATCGTCCTCGAGGGGGAGATGACGGTGCGCTGCGGCGATGAGACATGGGAATGCGGTCCCGGCAGCTTCGTGTACCTGCCCAAGGGCGTCCCCCACGCCTTCCGGCCGGGCCCGGACGGCGCGCGCATGATCGGCATCGTGATTCCCGGCGGCCTCGAGACGCTCTACGAGAAGGTCGGCGTCCCGGCGGCGGAGCTGCGCTTGCCAGACCTGCCCCCCAACATCGAAGGCTGGATGACCCATGCCTCCGCGTACGGGCTGGAGCTGGTCGGGCCGCCGATTCCACCCAGGGAGACTGGGGGCGACGGGCGGCCTTAGCCGAGGCCGCCCTCCCAGGCCGCCCGGGCATCGGCCAGTGGCTCGGAGATCCATTCACCGATCTCGATGCGGTCGCCGCCGACGACCCCGATCGCCCTGACGCTGACCTTGTGGGCCCGGGCGGTCGCCAGCACCTCCGCCAACCGGCGCTCGCCGGGGTCGATCGAAACCAGGTAGCGCGCCTGGGTCTCGCCGAAAAGCAGCGCCTCGGGTGAGAGGTCTCCGCGCTTCAGCTGATCGATGCGGGCCCCCACCCCGCCGGCGAAGCACGACTCGGCGACCGCGATCGCCAGTCCACCGTCGGCCAGGTCGTGGGCGGAGTTGAGGAAGCCCTGGTTGATCATCTCCAGGACCACGTCGTTGGTGCGGAACTCGAGGTCGTAGTTGACCCGGGGCGGATGCCCGGCCACCGTGCCCAGGACGGTTCGGGCGTACTCGGAGCCGCCCAGCTCCTCCGCCGATTCGCCGATGAGTACGATCACGTCGCCCGGACTGGTGAACCCAACGCGGGTGACCGCAGCGATGTCCTCGATCAGGCCGACCATGCCGACCACCGGGGTCGGCCACACCGAGACGCCGCTGGTGTCGTTGTAGAGGCTGACGTTGCCCGACACCACCGGCACCTCCAGCTCGCGGCAGGCTTCCGCCATCCCCTCGACGGCCTGCTGCAGCTCCCAGAAGACCTCGGGCTTCTCGGGGTTGCCGAAGTTGAGGCAGTCGGTCACCGCCAGCGGCCGGGCGCCGGTGGCGACGACGTTACGGGCCGCCTCCGCGACCGCCAGGGCCGCCCCCAGGCGCGGGTCGAGGTAGGTGTAGCGGCCGTTGCCGTCGGTGGTGATCGCGATCGCCCGCCGCGTGCCCTTGATCCGAACGACGGCGGCGTCGCCACCGGGGAGGACCACCGTGTTGTTCTGCACCTGGTGGTCATAGGTGCGAAACACGCCCTCCCGGCTGGCGATATTGGGCGAGGCCAAAAGCCGGCGGAAGGCCTCGGCCGGACCCGGCCCCCCGGTCAGGTCGATGGCCTGGGCCCGGATCGCGGCCCGCTCCGGTGAGGGGTGGGCCTCGGGGTAGCGGTAGGGGACCTCGTCCACCAGCAGGCCAACCGGGACGTCCGCCTCGACGCGCTCGCCGTCGCGGACGACCAGCCGGCCGGTGTCGGTGACCTCGCCGATGACGTCGGCGTGGAGGTCGTACTTGCGAAAGACGCGAAGAACGTCGTTCTGCCGCTCCGGCTCGACGATGATCAGCATCCGCTCCTGGGACTCGGAGAGCATCACCTCGTAGGCGTCCATCCCCTGCTCGCGGCGGCTGACCTCGGCGACGTCGATCTCGATACCCATGCCGCCCTTCGACGCCGACTCCACCGTCGAGCTGGTCAGGCCGGCGGCGCCCAGGTCCTGCATGCCGACCACCAGCTCCTCCTTGATCAGCTGCATGCAGGCCTCCATCAGCAGCTTCTCCAGGAACGGGTTGCCCACCTGCACCGCTGGGCGGCGGGACTCGGAGTCCTGGCTCAGCTCGACCGATGCGAAGGTGGCGCCGTGGATGCCGTCGCGTCCGGTGTCGGCCCCGACCAGCATCACCAGGTTGCCCTTGCCCTCAGCCCGAGCGCGCATCAGCCGGTCCCGGCGGATCAGGCCGACGGCCATGGCATTGACCAGTGGGTTCTCGGTGTAGCAGTCCTCGAAGTAGATCTCGCCACCCACGGTGGGGACCCCGAAGCAGTTGCCGTAGTCACCAATGCCGCCGACCACGCCGCCGAAGAGGTGGCGGTTGCGCGGCTGGTCGAGGGGGCCGAAGCGCAGCGAGTCGAGGGCGGCGATGGGGAAGGCGCCCATGGTGAAGACGTCGCGGAGGATCCCGCCCACGCCGGTGGCGGCGCCGGCATGGGGCTCGATGGCGCTGGGGTGGTTGTGCGACTCGATCTTGAAGACGACAGCCCAGCCCTCGCCGATGTCGACCGCGCCGGCGTTCTCGCCCGGGCCCTGCAGCACCGCGGGACCGGCGGATGAGAAGTTGCGCAGCAGCGGCTTGGAGGTTTTGTAGCCACAGTGCTCGGACCACATCGCGCCGAAGATTCCAAGCTCGACGCGGTTGGGCTCGCGGCCCAGCAGCTCGACGATGCGGTCGTACTCCGGGGGGGTGAGGGCGACCTCGTGGAGGATCGTCGGGTCGATGGCCGCGGTCACCCGACCACCACCCGGTCCGAGTTCTCGACGATGCTGCGGAAGATCTCCAGCCCGTCCTCGCCGCCCAGCAGCGGGTCCGACGCGCGCTCGGGGTGGGGCATCATCCCCAGGACGTTGCCGGCCTCGTTGACGATGCCGGCGATGTTGTTGGCCGAGCCGTTGGGGTTGGCCTCCGGCGTGGCTGCGCCGCCGCCGTCGACGTATCGGAAGACGACCCGGCCGGTGTCCTCCAGCATCCGCAGCGTCTCCGGGTCGGCGTAATAGTTGCCCTCGCCGTGAGAGATCGGCACCCGTAGCACGCTGCCCGGCGTGACCTCGGTGGTGAAGGGTGTCGACGTGTTCTCCACCAACAGGTTGGTGGGCATGCATCGGAACTGGGTACTGGCGTTGCGCAAAAGCGCGCCGGGCAGCATGTGGGACTCGCAGAGCACCTGGAAGCCGTTGCAGATGCCGATGACAAAGCCGCCTCGGTCGGCGAACTCCCGCACCTCATCCATCACCGGCGAAAGACTGGCCACCGCGCCGCAGCGCAGGTGGTCGCCATAGCTGAAGCCACCCGGCAGGATGACGCAGTCCAGCCCGCTGAGGTCGCGCTCCTTGTGCCAGATGTAGCGCGCCTCCTGGTGCAGCTGGTCGTGGACGGCGTAGAAGCAGTCGCGGTCGGACCACGTCCCGGGAAAGACGACAACGCCAAAGGACGCCGCCATCAGGCGGTCATCACGTGGCCGCGCTCACCTCGCGGACGGTGAACCGGTAGTCCTCAATCACCGGGTTGGCCAGCAGCTTCTGACAGGCCTCCTCGACCTGTTGCTCAGCCTCGGCGCGGTCGTCGGCCTCGAGCTCGATGGTCAGGTACTTCCCCGACCTCACTGTCTTCACGCCGGCGAAGCCGAGGTTGCGGAGGCCGTCGCCGATGACCAACCCCTCGGGGTCATTGACCAACGGCTTGAGGACCACGTAGACCTCGGCGGTGTAGCCGGCCATCAGACGGAGTCGCGGCCGGTGATGCGCCGGTAGGCGGTGAGGTAGCGGTCACGGATGCCGAGCACCACGCTCTCCGGGATCTCCGGCCCCGGCGCCGTTTTGTTCCAGCCGGTGGTCTCCAGCCAGTCGCGCAGGTACTGCTTGTCCATCGCCTCCTGGGGCACGCCCGGCTTGTAGGTCTCGGCGTCCCAGTAGCGCGAGGAGTCAGGGGTGAAGCACTCGTCGATGAGGTGGATGTCGCGGCCGATGACGCCGAACTCCAGCTTGGTGTCGGCCAGGATCACGCCTCGCTCGAGGGCGATGGCGGCCGCCGTGCTATAGAGGTTGATGCTCAACTCCTCAAGCTTTGCCGTCATATCCGTCCCGATCTGACGAGCCATGTCAGCTATTGAGATGTTCTCGTCGTGTCCCTCGTCGTTCTTGGTTGAGGGCGTGAACTGGGGCTCGGTGAGGCGGCCGGAGATCACCAGCCCCGACGGCAGGGGCACGCCGGCGAGGGTGCCCTGCTTCTTGTACTCGGACCAGCCGGAGCCCGCCAGGTAGCCGCGGACGATGCACTCGTAGTCGATGCGCTTGGCCGTCTTGACCATCATGCTGCGGGGCTCCCAGTCGGTCTTGACGTTGGACAGCTCCGACGGCCACGAGCTGTGCTTGTCGATGTGGTTGGGGCAGATGTCGCTGGTCCGCTCGAACCACCAGCGCGACATCTGGGTCAGGATCTTGCCCTTGTCAGGGATGCCGTTGGGCAGGACCACGTCGAACGCCGATACCCGGTCGGTGGCGATCATCAAGAGGTGGTCGCCGAGGTCGAAGGTGTCGCGCACCTTACCTCGGCTGTACAGGCTGAGGCCCGGCGCGGCCGCATCCATCAGGGGCGGATCCAGCTCGGCCAGGGAACGCGATCTGCTCATCTCGCCTCCAGTGTCATTTCTCTTCTCCGATGCCAACCCGCTTGTAGGTCGTGTCCAGGTGGCGGACGTGCCAGGTGGGGTCGAAGAGCTCGCCGATCTCCGACGGCGTGAGCAGCTCGGCTACCTTGGCGTCCGCCTCCAGCTCCTTGCGGAAGTTGCCTCCCTCGTCCCAGGCCTTGAGCGCGGCCGCCTGGACGATTCGGTAGGCGTCGTCCCGGGCCATTCCCTTCTCCACCAGCGCCAGCAGCACGCGCTGGCTGAAGACGATGCCGCCGGCGACATTGAGGTTGGCCGCCATCCGCTCGGGGAAGACGACCATCCCCGCCACCATGCGCGTCGCCTCGGTGAGCATGAAGCCGAGGAGCTCGCAGGAGTCGGGGAAGACGATCCGCTCCGCGGAGCTATGCGAGATGTCGCGCTCGTGCCAGAGGGCGGTGTTCTCCATCGCCACCTGGAGGTTGCCGCGCAGCACCCGGGCCAGGCCGCATAGTCGCTCGGCGATCACCGGGTTGCGTTTGTGGGGCATCGCCGAGCTGCCCTTCTGCTTCTCGGTGAAGGGCTCGCGCAGCTCGGCGACCTCGGTCCGCATCAGGTGGCGAACCTCAATGGCCAGCCGTTCCAGGGTGCCCGCGGTCAGGGCCAGCGCCGCCATGTAGGCGGCGTGGCGGTCGCGCGCGATCACCTGGGTGGAGGCCGGGTCGGGCCGCAGGCCGAGCTTCTGGCAGACGAACTCCTCGACCTCAGGGTCGACGCTGGAGTGCGTGCCGACCGGCCCTGAAAGCTGGCCGACGGCCACCTCCTCCCGCGCCGCCAGCAGGCGGGCGCGGTCGCGCTGCAGCTCGGCGACGTACCCCGCCAGCTTGAAGCCGAAGGTCAGCGGCTCGGCGGCGATGCCGTGGCTGCGGCCCAGGGCCATGGTGTCGCGGTGGGCGATCGCCTTGATCTCCAGCGCCCGGGCGAGGACGTCAAGCTCCTCGACCAGGATGTCGGCGGAGTCGACCAGTTGGGTGGCCATGGCGGTGTCGAGGATGTCGGAGCTGGTCAGGCCAAGGTGGACCCAGCGCGCCTCCGGCCCCAGCGTCTCGCCCACGGCGGTGACGAAGGCGATGACGTCGTGGCCGACCTCGCGCTCGACCTCGTCGATGCGCTCCAGCCGGTAGGACGCGGCGCGGATCTTGTCGACGTCGTCGGCCGGGATCCGGCCCAGCGCGCCCCAGGCCTCGACGGCCAGGACCTCGATGCGCAGCCAGCGGTCGAACTTCGACCGGGGCGACCAGATCTCGCGGATCCGGGGGTGCGCGTAGCGGGAGATCACGTAATCGGAAGCGGTGAGCGGCGCGCTTGGCGGCTCACGCAGTGGGGGTTGGGAAGCGGCGAAAGTGGGTCACCCGAACGCGGAGATCATATCAAGGCACCCGTTTTGGAAAACGGGACAGTCAGGTCGCGCTCCCGTCCCCGGCCGCCACCCGGTCGATCTTGGCGGCCATGATGAAGTCGGCCTCGCTGAGGCCGTTGATGGCGTGGGTCCAGAGCTCGACGCCGACCGTGCCCCAGCCGACGTGGAGGTCGGGGTGATGCCCCTCCTCCTCCGCCACCGGGGTGATGGCGTTGACGAGGTGGACGGCGGCGACGAAGTTCTTGAGCTTGAAGGCTTTGCTCAGGTGGCCCGCGTCGTTCAGCTGCCAGCCGTCGAGCTGCGCCAACAACTCGTTGACCTCAGTGCCGGTCAGCGGGGGCGTCTCCGCCGTGCAGGCCACGCATTTCTTGTCGGCCAGCGCCATCAGTCAATCCTAGCCAAGGCGCCGCCCCATCCCGTACCCTGCACTAATGCCCGAGCCCACCGGACAGGACGCCATCCTCTACGTGCAGCTCTTCAACAGCACCCAGACCGAGGCCCAGGTCGTAGCTCGCAGCTGGGTCTTTAGCAAGTTCAAGGCCAAGAACTACGAGGACCTCGACCAGCAGCACCCGGTCGGAAGCTCCGAACGCACCCAGCTGACGACGGTGATGGCCTTCTTCGAGTCCGTGGGCGTGCTGGTGTCGCGCGGGCTGCTCAGCGAGGATGTCTACTTCGACGGCCCGCTGGGTTTCGAGTTTCTATGGCCGCTGGTCAAGCCGCTGATCCCGGGGTGGCAGAAGGCTGGCGGATCGGAGGCGACATGGGAGAACGTCCAGTGGCTGGGCCAGCGCTACGAGGTCTGGCGCAAGGAGAGCTGGAAGCCCAAGTTGGAGGCGATACCGCCCGACAAGCCCCCGGAGAAACAGGAACCCCACGTCCGCGGGTTCCAGCACTAAGACCTAGGCGGCGGCGCGGAGCACCGGCCGGAGGCTGAGAAAGTCTTCCCACGAAACCTTGCCAACCTGGCGATCGGCCGGCGCCAGGTTCTGGCCGGCGACGAAGCCGCGCCCGAAGCCGAAGTCGATCCAGGTCTTGAGCAGGGGCTTGCGGCTGCCTCGGTGCCGCATATAGGCGCGAGCGATCGTCTCCATCGATTCCTCCTTGGGCCCGGCGATGTCCGGGAGCCGACCTTTGGCCCGGCCCTCGATGGCGTCGATGACGTGCTCGGCCACGTCACCGGGGTCGACCAGCTGGAAGCGCGCATCGCTGACGATCCATTGCCAGGGGAGGCGGTCGCTGGCCTGCAGCGCCCGCAGCGCCAGGGAGTGGAACTGGGTCGCCCGCAGGATCGTCCAGGGCACGCCCGAGGCCTCGACCACACGCTCCGTCTCGAGCTTGGTGCGGTAGTAGGGATAGCTGCCGATCGGCTCGCGGTCGATGCCAACGATCGACGTGAACAGGAAGTTGACGACCCCGGCGCGTTTGGCCTTTGCCAGCAGCTGCGCCGTGCCGTCGACATCGGCGTGGCTGCGGGTGAAGCTGGTGGCCAGGTGGACGATCGCATCGGCGCCGTCGACGGCGCGCTCGAAGCCCTCACCGCTGCCGAGGTTGGCCTGCACCACCTCGACGCCGTCGGGCGCGGTGGCGTCGGCCCGACGGCTGGTGATCCGCACATCGGCGCCGCCGGCCAGGAGGCGCTTGACCACCTCGCTGCCCAGGGCCCCGGTGCCGCCCGTGACCAGGACCGTCATCAGCCGGAGGTCAGCGCCTGGTGATGCTGGACCGCGGCCGCCACAGCCGCGACGCGGGCGGCGTCCGTGCCGCCCAGCTGCAACCCCACGCCTGACTCGACCAGCTCCGCCACCCGGTCCATCAGGTCTGGGTGGTCGGGGATGAAGTGGGTCGAGAGCTTCCCGGCGACGAAGTCCTTGGTCTCGGTGAGGGCCAGGTGCAGGGGGATGTTGGTCTTGACGCCCCCGATGGAGTACTCGAGCAGCGCCCGGCGGCCCCGCTGGATGGCCTGCTCGCGGTCGGCCCCCCAGACCACCAGCTTGGCGATCATCGAGTCGTAGTAGGGCGGGATGGTGTAGCCGGCGTAGACTCCCGAGTCGACCCGGACGCCGGGGCCACCCGGCTCGTGGTAGGCGCTGATGCGGCCCGGCGCGGGCATGAAGTTGTTGGCCGGGTCCTCGGCGTTGACCCGGAACTCGATCGACCAGCCGTTTGGGCGGACGTCCTCCTGGGCGAAGCCCAGCTCCTCGCCCTGCGCCACCCGGATCTGGGTGCGCACCAGGTCGATGCCGGTGACCATCTCGGTGACCGGGTGCTCCACCTGGAGCCGGGTGTTCATCTCCAGGAAGTAGAAGTCGCCCCGGCTGAAGATGAACTCGATGGTGCCGGCGTTGAAGTAGCCACAGGCGCGGGCCGCCTCGACCGCGGCCGCGCCCATCTTCTGGCGCAGCTCTGGCGTGATCACCGGCGAGGGCGACTCCTCGAGCACCTTCTGGTGGCGGCGCTGGATGCTGCACTCGCGCTCACCGAGGTGGCGGTAGTTCCCATGGCGATCGGCGACCACCTGGATCTCGATGTGGCGCGGCTCGGCGACGTACTTCTCGATAAAGATGGTGTCGTCGCTGAAGGCCTGCTTCGCCGTCGACTGGCAGGTCTCGATTGCGGGCAGAAGCTCCTCCGCCTTCTCGACAACCTTCATGCCGATGCCGCCGCCGCCGGCGGCGGCCTTGACCAGCACCGGCAGGCCGACCTTCTTGACGAACGCCTCGCCCTCCTTGGGATCCTTGATGGGCGGCGTTCCCGGCACGATGGGCACGCCCGCCCTGCTCACGGTGTTGCGCGCCGAGACCTTGTCCCCCATCTTCTCCATGGCCTTGGCCGGCGGTCCGATGAAGGTGACTCCGGCCCGGTCGCACATCTTCACGAACTCCGCGTTCTCGGACAGGAAGCCATACCCGGGGTGAATGGCGTCGGCCCTGGTCTTCCTCGCCGCCGCCAGGATCTTGCCCTTGTCGAGGTAGCTCATCGCCGCCGATGGCGGCCCGATGTTCACGGCCTGGTCGGCCATCTTGACGAAGAGCGCCGTCTCGTCGGCATCGGAGTGCACGGCGACGGTCTTGATGCCCATCTCCCGGCAGGCGCGCATGACGCGCACGGCGATCTCGCCCCGGTTGGCGACAAGGATCTTGCGGATCTCCTTCTTGGCGACGCGTCGCGCCACTACTCGATCACCATCAGGACCTGGCCGGGGGTCACCACCGCGCCCTCCTGGACGTAGATCTCTTTGATCGTGCCGGACTTGGAGGCGGTGATGTCGTTCTGCATCTTCATCGCCTCCAGCACCGCCACCGGCTGGCCCAGCTTGACAGCCTCTCCGGCGGAGACCAGGACCTTGAGCAGGAGGCCCTGCATGGGTGCCTTCAATGCGCCGTCGCCGGTGATCCAGGGCACCCCGGCGGCGGCCGGCGCGGGCGCCCCGGCCGTGGCTGCGGACTCGGGGGACGCGACCGCCGCGGCGGCCGGCGCGGCAGGTGGAACGCCGGGCACGACCGCGGCGGCGCCACCGCTGACGCGGACGGTGAACACCTCGCCGTCGACCTCGACCTGGTACTCAACTCCACCGGCGGCCCCCGTCCCGGTGGCCGCCGCCTGCTCTTGTTTGCGCGATTTCCGGGCCTCGATCTTCTCCTCGCCGCCCTCGCCACGCAGGAACCGAAGCGCCGCCACCGGGAAGAGGATGAAGCTGAGCAGGGCCTCGGGCGACTCCGACCGGATTCCCGCCTTGCGGAGGTCCTTCTTGGCGCGGTCGACGAGCGGATCGAGGAGGTCGGCCGGGCGCACGGTGATCGGCTCCTCGTCCTTGATCGCCAGCTTCCGGACCTTGGGGTCGAGCTTGCCGGGCGGCTCGCCGAACAACCCCAGGAAGTAATCGCGGGTCTCCGGCAGGATGTCCTCCCAGCGCTCCTCGGAGAGGACGTTGGCCACCGCCTGGGCGCCCACGACCTGGCTGGTGGGCGTGACCAGTGGCGGGTAGCCCATCTCGGCGCGGACCCTGGGGATCTCCTCCAGCACCTCGGGCAGCTTCTTCTCCGCGCCCTTCACGGCCAGCTCGTCGCGGATCCGGACCAGCATCCACTCCGGGATCTGGTAGGTGCTGACGTTGGTGTCGGTCCGCACTGCGCGCGGGTCAAGGTAGGGCTCGTACTTCGTCAGGAGCGCCTCGAACTTGTCCTTGATCGAGCTGAGCAGAGCCAGGTCGAGACCGGTTTCCTGGCGCCCGCCGGCCAGCGCCGCCACCATCGACTCCGTCGGCGGCTGGGAGGCGCCCCAGGCGAACGGGGAGATGGCGGTGTCGATGATCTCGGCGCCGGCGTCGACCGCGGCCAGCGCCGCCATCGGCCCCATGCCCGACGTGCAGTGCGTGTGGAAGGCCACCGGCAGGTCGGTGGCCTTGCGGACCGCCGCCACCAGCCGCCCCGCCTCGCCGGGCGTGATCAGGCCCGCCATGTCCTTGATCGCGATCGAGTCACAGCCCATGTCGACCAGCTCGCGGGCCATGGCGGTGAACGACCGCACCGTATGGATGGGGCTCACGGTGTAGCTGATCGCGCCTTGGACGTGGCGGCCCGCCACCTTGGCGGCCTTGATCGGCACGACCATGTTGCGGAGGTCGTTGAGGCCGTCGTAGATCCGGAAGATGTCGACCCCGGCGGTGGCGGCGCGCTCGACGAAGAGGCGGACGACATCGTCGGGATAGCTCTTGTAGCCGACCAGGTTCTGGCCCCGCAGCAGCATCTGAAGGGGGGTGTCCCGGACCACCTTCTTCAACGCCCGCAGCCGCTGCCAGGGGTCTTCATTGAGGTAGCGAAGGCTGGCCTCGAAGGTGGCGCCGCCCCAGACCTCGAGGGAGTGGTAGCCGACGCGGTCCAGGTCACCGGCCACTTCGACCATGTCCGCCGTCCTCATGCGAGACTGGATCAGCGACTGGTTGGCGTCACGAAATACGGTATCGGTGAGGCGGGTGCGTGGCACCGGCACATTCTAAGTGGGGGCCGATCGGCTCCCGCCGACCAGTCAGCTGGTCTTGAGAAACTCCACGATGTGCCCGGCGATCTCCTCGCCCCTGTCCTCCTGCAGGAAGTGGGCCGCCCCCTCGATGACCACCAGCGGTCCCGCGCCTGGGATGCGCTCGGCGAATCGCTCCCCGGTCCGGGTGGTGAACATCGGGTCGGAGTCGCTGAACGCGACCAGGGCCGGCTTCTTCCACTCCTCCAGGCGGCGGTTGAGCTCGATCTCTTCGGCGGCGCCGGGCGACGCTGGCGAGGTCGGCACCAGCAATGGGAACGCCACCGCGCCCCACTTCGAGTCGGGCTCGGGGAAGGGCGCCTCGTACGCCGCCACCACCTCCGGCGCCGGCTCGATGGCGCAGACCCGGGAGACCAAGAGCCCGATGGGCAGGTCGGGCTTGACCCGCTCGACGAAGTCGTGGAACGCCCACCAGGCCTCGGACATCTTGTTCTGGCCGCGCCAGAGCCCGGTGTTGAGGATCACGAGGCGGGCGAAGCGATCGTCCATTTCGGTGGCCACCCTCAGCCCGATGGGCCCGCCCCAGTCCTGCACCACCGGGGTGGCGTTGCGCAGGTCGAGCTCCTCGACCAGCCGCTTCATGGAGGCCACGTGGCGGTCGTATGTGTACCAGCTCTGCTGCTGGGGCTTGTCGGAGCGGCCGAAGCCGAAGTAGTCGGGCGCGACGCAGCGGTGGCCCGCAGCCACCAGCGGCGGGATCATCTTACGGTAGAGGTAGGACCATGTGGGCTCGCCGTGGAAGAGCACGAGCGGGTCGCCCGACCCCTCGTCGAGGTAGTGCAGGCGCAGGCCGTCCTGCTCGATGTAATGGGGCTCGAAGTCGAATCCAGGCAGGCCCTCAAACCGCTCGTCAGGCGTGCGATATGTCTCCAAGCTGTTTCTCCTTTTCCATTGTTAGGCCGAGCCGGAGAGCGGTGGCCGGGTTAAAGTTTGCCCGAGCATGTCGATCGAGATCCGCGAGTACGCCGTGGAGGTCTTTGCCGAGAACATGTTGCTCCATGGGCGCGTCCATAGCAGCCGCCGGCTGACCGACCTGGTCAACGAGCCGGAACCGTACATCGACCTCGACGACGTCCACATGTACCCCTACGCGCCCGGCGCCCTGCTGGGCCTCAACGAGCACAGCCACGGAATGGTCAACAAGGCCTCGGTCGTACTGATGACCGAGCTGAACGAGGTGGCCCCGGCCGGGGGCAGGGCCGATGCGGCCGGCGCCCGGGTGGCCAAGGATGCCTTCCGGGTCCTGGTCCACGCCAACCTGTTCGCGATCAACGCCAACATCCACCTGGTCCCCGGGGTGGAGCTGGGTCACATGCTCTCGCAGGCCGCGACGCGTTTCCTACCGGTCACCAACGCCACGGTGGCGCCAACCCAGCCCAACACCCAGCTCGAAAGCTTCCGGCGAGACTTCATGCTGGTCAACACCGAGCAGATCAGCTACCTGGGCCTCGCCGAGGTCTCCCCGCCGGTCGCGCCCGAGGCTGGCCCTGATGACGAGCTGATCGGTTAGCGCTCTCTGTCGGCGCGGACGATTAAGCGCACCGGGCGGTCGTAGAAGAAGTAGTCGTAGGCCCAGTTGATCAGGACCAGCACCCGGCTGCGGAAGGTGACCAGCAGGACCAGGTGAACCAGCAGCCAGGTGACCCA
>DASZHA010000014.1:0-3551 GCA_035938265.1 Candidatus Dormiibacterota bacterium | reverse complement strand
ACCGCCACCCGATCCTCCCCAGCTGGCGCCGACCGTGCCCAGCAGCGTCTTGAGGCGCGAGTTGCGCTTGACCAGCCGCTGGTAGTCGGGATTGACGATCTTCTCGAAGCGGCAGGTCTGGCAGACCATCATGTTGCGCATTGGCAGCGAACTCCGGATCCGGGCCTGCTCGCGGAGGAACTCGACCACCGGCTGCTCTTCCTTGGAGATCGCAATCGCAAGCGTCTTGGTCTCGTGGCCCGCCAGCTCGCTCTCGAGGCGCATGACCAGGGCCTCGACCTCGGCCACCAGGTTGGGCGGCATCGATCCCGGCCGGAGGCTGACCAGGGCACCGGCGCTGAGGAGGGCGTGGACTTCGAGCATCTCCAGCGCCGCGGTACCCGCGGGCGCCTGAAGGAAGACGCCGGCCAGGCCCTTCCACGCCTGGGGCGCGATCTCGGCCTGGCGGCCGCCCAGCAGCTGGTTGGCCTTGGCCACCACCTTGTCGCCGGCGCTGACGGTCGCCGCGTTGGCGGTGTCGAGCGCCCCCAGGTTTGCCGCCGAGCTGTAGAGCCTCGGCTCTGGGAAAGCCACCCCAGGGGCCAGATGCTGCAACGCCGTGTCCATCTGCTGCTGCACCTCGTTGAGGGCGCGGGTGAAAGCCGCGCTCATGCCCATCAGCTTGGAGGCGGGCACCTTCGAGTCATCGTGCGCCTCGAGGTACACGTCACAGGCGCCCTCGACCTGGACAAGCCGGGCTGATACGCGGATGGGCAGCTTGCTCTGCATCGCCATCGATGTGATCTGGGAGCCCCGCTTGCCCTCGACCATGCCCAGTTGCTGGGTCGTCAGCTGGAAGCCGGCGGCCTTGATGGCCTGCACCAGGGCAAGGTTGGCGTCCCGGAGCGTGACGCCCGGGAGCCGCCGCTCGAACTGCAGCGAGATGAAGCTCACGTCGGGTTGTCCCCCTGGTCTAGTGGTGGTCCGGCGGCCCTACTCCTCCGCGACACCAGCGTCGTAACTGCCGGCGTCGGAGACGTCCGCGGATGCGCTGGAGAGATCGGCGCTGGCGTCGGACAGGTCCGAGGCGGCGGTGTCGTAGTTGTCGGCGGCGTCCGAATAAGAGTCGGACGCGACGTCCATCTGCGCCCCGGCGTCAGTCAGGTCCTGGGCCGCCGCGTCGTCGAAGCCCTCGGCGCTGGCAACCTGAGCCGCGTCCAGGTAGCTGTTCGCACTATCCACCGCGTCGTCCCCGGTGGCCTCGTTCCACTGGCCCCACTCGGCGGCGTTGGCCGCGCTGGAGATGTCGGCACTGGCGTCCGCGACGTCTCCCGAGGCGTCCGTGGTGTCGGTCGCGTCGTCGTCGCTGGTCGTTGAAGAGAAGTCATCCCACGTCTGGCTCATACCCGATGTCCTCCTAATTCGGTTACGAGCCGGTCCCCACCCCTCGGCGGCATCATACCCGGATCGAAGACGTCCGGGAACGCCTGCAAAGGATGGAATCGCATGGTCCGCCGGGAGTCGACCCCAACGGCGCAGTCTAAGGGGCGCGGGGCTTCTGCCTTTCGAGGTTCTCGGCGATGACCGAGATGGCGTAGCCCAGGTCAGCCGACTGGTAGTCCAGTGTCGTCGGTGTTCGTGCGTCGATCTGCATCCCCGCCGCGCGATGCAGCGCGCGGAGACGGTGCTCCCCGCCGGACGACGGGTCGACTCCCGCGTGGGGCGGCCGCAGGATCGGCACTCCGCCCCGCGTGAGAAACGTGAACGACCCATCGGCTCCGACCTCGATCGTGAACTCGCCATCGTGGGCTCGATGGTGGTGGAAGAGGCAGAGCGAGACGTCGTTTTTGAGCCGGGTCGGACCGCCGAGCACCCACCAGCGAATGTGGTGCCCCTCGCTGTCGACCGCCGGAACCGCGCAGCCGGGGTAGCGGCAGGTCCCATCGCGTATCTCGCGGGCTCTTCGCATCCGCGGCGTTTCCAGGCGCCGGGTGCGCCCGAAATCGAGGATCTGGCCATCCCGCTCGATGACGGCGACGATGTCAGCCGTGCAGCCCAGGCGCCGGGCGACATCGGGACTGACGCCGGGGCCTTCGTCGAGCTGGCAACGGCCCTCGTTGGCGGTGCCTATCATCGTCTCGGCGTCGATGTGGACCACCAACTGGCGCCTGGCCTTGGTGTTGGCCTTGGCGCCAGCCTCTGCCAGCCACTGTTCGCAGATCCTGACGAGAGCGTCGGCGCGCCGTGCCCCGTGCGGGTTAATGGCGCCAGGGTCGGCGTCGATCACTGGCGTCGATTCCAGGTCGGCATGGGCGGCGTCCGTGGCTTTCGGTGCCTCACCGTTGCCGCGGGTATCGCGCAGGCAGGCGGCGTTCTCGATGGCGGCCCGGACCAGCTGGCCCTCCTCGGGTGGCAGGGTCGCAATCAACTCCAGCATGCCGTCCTCACGCCACCAACTCTTCACCTGGCGCTGGCGCTGCTGCTCCTGGCGCTTCTCCGCCTCGTCGGCGCCGGTGGCGCGGATGAAGCCCTTGCAGATGCGCCCCAGCTGGCCGCTGGTCGCCGACAATGCCACGTCAAGCCAGATGGCTTCGTCGTCGGCGGTGGCGACGGTGGTGGCCGCGCGCACCTTGTCGAAGGACAGCCGGCCGGCGGAGAAGGCCGTGCGGATCAGCGGCAGGCCCCGGAGGGCGTGTCCCACGCGCACCATTTCGGCCCCGGTGTACACGGCGACGCCGGTATGGAGGGCTAGCCAGTGGGCGGCGCTGCGGATCCCGGTCCCTTGCCACGAGCCGGATGTGTCTAGGTCCGCGGCCATCTGGACCAACCTCGCGGTGGCGGCGTGGACGCGGGCGGCGAGTTCGCAGAGCTCGTCCTCTCGCTCGCTCATCGCCAGCCTTCCCTCTCCCTCGCCCATGCTCAACGCTACCAAACAAATGTTTGTATATCCACTAATCTGTGTAACGATCGACCTTCGACGGAATTCGTCGAGCGCTGCTAGGCCGAGGCGCACCCGAGTGAGTCAGAATGTCACTGTGAGCCGCTGCTCGATTGGCGCCTAGCGGCTGGTATTCGGCAATCCGCCACCGCCACCGGCCCCCGAGCCGCTCAGCTCGCTACCGGCCAGCGTCAGGTCCTGAATCAGGTAAACCGGATACGGCGACGCTTGGAAGCTTGCCCCCAACGGGATAGCCGCGCCCTTCATGTCATAGATGGCGACCGTGCCAGGCGGCGTGGGCACGGTAGCCACCTCGCCGGCCACAGGCAAGCCACCCTGGTCGGTGAACATCGTCTCCGGCGCGAGCCAGACCACCGTCACCGCGTGGGTCCCGCCCCCGAACCGCGGCGCCTTGCCGTCGGCCGGCAGCCCCAGGGCCTGGGCGCGGGAGTCGAGGTAGGGCAGGCTGCCCACCAGCCGGTTGAGCGTCTGCCACGCGTACAGCGCCGGCTTGGGCACCCCGTTGGTGTCGACGATGCCGAAGGCGGCCTCCTGGTTGTACGGCCAGTCGCTGCCGCCGTCGCCGTAGCAGTACCAATCGACCTGTTCGATGCCGTGCGCCCAGGCGGTGGCG
>DASZHA010000013.1:0-3918 GCA_035938265.1 Candidatus Dormiibacterota bacterium | reverse complement strand
ACCCAGGTCTACCGCCAGCGCCATCACGTCCCAGTCGCGCTCGGCCAGCCAGTGGATCGCCACCGACGTGTCCAGCCCGCCGGAGTAGGCCAGCACCAGCTTCTTCTTGCTCATCTGGTCGCCTTCAGCTGGCCTCGGGCTCGGCCAGCACGGCCGCTTCGGCGCCGCGTTCCAGGAGCCGGTCCTCGACCAGCTGGCGCTCCGCCTCGCCGGTGGTGACCACCAGAACCGTGTCGTCGCCGGCCACCGTGCCCAGCACCTCGGGCCAGCCCGACTGGTCGATGGCGAAGGCGACCAGGTTCGCCGTACCCGGCGGGGTGTGGACCACGGCCATGAACTGCACACCGTCGACGGCGGAGACGAAGTCGCGCAGCACCTGGGGCAGGCGGACGTTGAGACCCGACCGGATTGCGTAGCGACTGCCGCTGGGGCTCGGCTCCCGGCTCAGGCCCAGCTCGCGGATGTCGCGGCTGACGGTGGCCTGGGTCACCGAGTGGTCCAGCTCCCGGAGCGCCTCCACCAGCTCATCCTGGGTGTGGATGGGGCGGCTCCTGACCAGCTCCAGGATCGCCTTCTGGCGGTGCTGCTTGTCGCCGATCACGGCGCATCCTCGATCTCGGTGGCCGCGGGCCCGGGGGTGTGGACGTTCTCCAGCACCAGGTCCAGGCATATCGACAGGATCTCCATCGCCTTGTCGACCTCGGGCCTGCCGATGATCAGCGGCGGCAGGAAGCGGATCACGCGGTCGTTGGCGGCGGTGATGATGAGGCCGTGGTGGAGCGCCTCCTCCTGGAGGCGTGGGGCGATGTCGCGGTCCAGCACCAGGGCCTGCATCAGGCCCCGGCCGCGCACCTCGGCGACGCAGCCGAAGGCATCGCCCAGCTCGCGCAGGCGCTCGGCCAGGTAGCCGCCGACCTCGCGGGCATTGTCGACGATGCCGCCCGCCTCGATCGCCTTGATTGTGGCGAGCGCGGCGGTGGTGGCCAGCGGGTTGCCGCCGAAGGTGCCACCGTGGTCACCCGGCTCGAGGCAGTCGGCGCGGGCGTTGGCCAGGCAGACGCCGATGGGCACGCCACCGCCGAGGCCCTTGGCCAGGGTGACCACGTCGGGGACCACGCCATATCCCTGGAAGGCATAGAAGGTGCCGGTGCGGCCGATGCCGGTCTGGATCTCGTCGAAGACCAGGAGCAGGTTGGCCTCGTCACACCAGTCGCGGACGCCGTGGAGGTATTCGTCGCGCGCGGGGATGATGCCGAACTCGCCCTGGATCGGCTCCAGGATCACCGCCGCGGTCTTGTCGGTGGTGGCCGCCTTGAGCGCATCGAGGTCGTTGAACGGCACCTGGCGGAAGCCGTCGGGCATGGGCTCGAACGGCGTCTTGAACTTCTGCTGGCCGGTGGCGGCGACGTTGGCCAGGGTCCGGCCGTGGAACGACCCCTCGGCTGACAGCACCTCGTAGGCCCCGCCCCGGTTGAGCTTGCCCCACTTGCGCGCGATCTTGTAGGCGCACTCGTTGGCCTCGGCGCCGGAGTTGGCGGGGAAGAGCTTGCCGTCGAAGCCAAGCGCCCGCAGCTTCTTGGCCAGCTCCACCTGGGGCCGCGTGTAGTAGAGGTTGCTGGTATGGATCAGCACGCCCGCCTGCGAGCGAACCGCCTCCACCACCGCGGGGTGGGCGTGTCCGAGGACGTTGACGGCGATACCCGCGACCATGTCGAGGTACTCCTTGCCGGTCTCGTCGTAGACCTTCCAGCCATCGCCGCGGACCAGCTCGATGGGCAGCCGCTTGAAGGTGTGCATCATGAACTCGCGCTCCTCGGCCATCAGCGTCTCGATCTCTGCCGCGCTCACCCAGGGACGATCATGGTGCCGATCCCCTCGGCGGTGAGCAGCTCCAGCAGCAGCGCGTGGGAGACCCGGCCGTCGATGATGTGGGCTTTCTCGACCCCCGCCAGCGCGCGCACGCAGGCGTTGACCTTGGGGATCATCCCCCCGGTCACGGTGCCATCGGCGATCTTGTCGGTGACGTCGTGGGCCACGATCTCGCTGATCAGGTTCCCGGAGGCGTCGCGGACGCCCTCGACGTCGGTGAGCACGATCAGCTTGCGCGCCCCCAGCGCCACCGCCAGCTCGGCGGCGACGGTGTCGGCGTTGACGTTGTATGACTTGCCGTCATAGCCCAGCCCGATCGAGGCGATCACGGGGATGTAGCTTCGCTCCAGCAGCGCCGTGATGGGCTCGGCGTTCACCTGCGCCACCTCGCCGACGAAGCCCAGGTCCTCGCCGTTGACACTGGACATCGGCTTGACCAGGATCGAGGGCCCATCCTCGCCGGACATGCCGACGGCCTGGCCGCCGAGCCCGTTGAGGGCGGCGACGATGTCGGGGTTGACCTTGCCGGTGAGGACCATCTTGACCACGTCCATCGACGCCTCGTCGGTCACCCGCAGTCCCTCGACGAACTTGCTCTCCAGGCCGAAGCGCTCCTGCATGGCGCTGATCTCGGCCCCGCCGCCGTGGACCACCACCGGGTTCATGCCGACGTAGCGCAGCAGGACCACGTCCTCGAGGATGTTGATCTTCTCCTGCTCCAGCGCCGACCCGCCGAGCTTGATCACGATCGTGTCGCCATAGAACTTGCGGATGTAGGGCAGCGCCTCGACCAGGACCTCGGCCTTCTTGATGTTGGTTTCGCGATCTACTGTCATCGGGACCTCCAAAGGGCGGGCATGCTTACGTCGTGTAGTCGGCGTTGATGCGGACATAATCCGCCGTCAGGTCGCAGCCGAAGGCGGTGGCGTCGCCCTCGCCGAGACCGAGGTCGCAGGCGATGCTGACCTCGTCGGCCTCGAAGGCGCGCCGGACGGCCTCAAGGTCGATCTCCGACAAGCCGGCGCCGTTGGCGAATACCACGGTGTCGCCGATGCTGACGCTGAGCCGGTCGAGCACCAGCTCACCGCCGGAATAGCCCAACGCCGCGACCACCCGGCCCCAGTTGGGGTCGCCACCGTGGATCGCGGTCTTGACCAGGTTGGAGCTGGCGACTGTGCGCGCCATCTCGCGCGCCTCCTCCTCGGACGCGGCGCCGCGCACCTGCACCGTGAAGAGGCGGCTGGCGCCCTCGCCATCGCCAGCCAGCTGGCGCGAGAGGTCAACACAGAGCCCCAGCAAGGCCACCTCGAACTCCTCCAGCCCGGCGCCCGGAAGCAGGGGCGCGCCGCCCGCGGCGCCGTTGGCGAAAACCCCGAGCATGTCGTTGGTCGACATGTCGCCGTCGATGGTGACCATGTTGAAGCTGCGGTCGGCGACGCGGCGGACCACCTGGGCCAGGTCGGGCGCCGCGACCGCGGCGTCGGTGGTGACGAAGGCCAGCATCGTCGCCATGTTGACGTGGATCATCCCCGATCCCTTGGCCATACCCCCGAGCCGGATCGTCCGACCGCCGTACTCGAAGGTCGCCCCCGCCTGTTTGGGCAGGGTGTCGGTGGTCATGATCGCTCGCGCCGCCGCCGCGCCGCCGTCGACGCTGAGGCCGTGCGACGCCGCTACGACACCCTCGTGGACGATGTCCATCGGCATCATCCGACCGATCACGCCGGTGGACGCCACCAGCACCTCTGCAGGGTCGAGGTCGAGCTCGTCGGCGCAGAGCTTGCCCATCACCAGGGCGTCCTTGAATCCCTGGCTGCCGGTGCAGGCATTGGCGTTGCCGGCGTTGACCACCAGGGCGCGGGCCATGCCGTTGGCGAGGTTCAGCTGGCTGATGACCACCGGCGCCGCCTTGACCTTGTTGGTGGTGAAGACCGCCGCCGCGGTCGCCGGGCGCTCGGAGTAAAGGACCGCGACGTCCAGCTGCCCGGGCGCGGCGGACAGGCCACCACTGGCCGCCTTGATCCCCGCGCTGGCGGCGCCGGCGACAAA
>DASZHA010000012.1:0-6522 GCA_035938265.1 Candidatus Dormiibacterota bacterium | reverse complement strand
GTCGGCCACGCCCACGGTCACCGGTTCGGTCACGCCCCCTTCGGGAACCGACCAGCTGGCGGTGCAGACCACGGTGCAGCAGGCCCAGGAGTCGACGAGCCAGCAGCGCAACTCCACCGGCAAGAAGGATGTCCCGGCCGTCGCCGCAACGGGATCAATCGTATTTACCTACGCCCACGCGTACTGCAACCCCGTCTGTGGTGGGAATGCGCACCTCCCTAAGAACACGGAGGTTTCCACCGATGATGGGAAAAAGTTCGTGACGACGGCTGACTCGAGCGATGTGCCCCCAGGCTCGGCATCTCAGCCCATTCCGATTCAGGCCAAGGTTGGAGGGACGGCAGGCAACGTCGGTGCCGGATCGATCAAGAATCTGACGAATAACCCTGACTCAACTGCCTTTCAGGTGAATAATGCCGACGCTACCGTCAACGGGGCCGAGGCGACCAGCAAGGTGGTCGTGTCCCAGACCGACCTGGACACCGCCAAGAAGGACCTCGGCGACCCGCTGGCGCAGAAGGTCAAGGACGATCTCAAGGCGAAGGCCAGCGGCCAGAAGATCATCGACGAGACCCAGACCGTCACCGTGGACGCCAACTACGACCACAAGGCGGGTGACGAGGCCGGCAACTTCAACGCCAACGTCACTGCCAAGGGCCAGGCGACCTCCTTCGACGAGAACAAGATGAAGGAGGTGCTGACCAACGCCCTCAAGCGCCAGGCTCCCGGTGGCTACCAGCTCACGGATGACACCCCCAAGCTCGACTACAAGGTCGCCCAGAAGGACGACAAGGGCATGGTCATCTGGGACGCCACCGCCTCGGGCTTCATGGCCGTCGCCGTCAACATCGACGACCTCAAGAAGAACGTCACCGGGCAGTCACCGGCCAAGGCCCGCTCCTACATCCTCGGCCACATCGACGCCAGCGACGTGAGGATCTCGCAGGTGCCGTCGTTCGTGCCCTGGCTGCCGTTTCTCGGCGCGCGCATCGACATCAAGGAACAGGTTCAGAACAACACGCCGACCCAATGAGGGTGATGGCCGTCGACCCCGGGGAGGTGAGGGTCGGCCTGGCCGTCAGCGATGAGACCGAGACGCTGGCGACCCCGTACTCCGTGATACGGGGCGGTCCCGGCGTGGAGACGCGCATCGCCGGCGCGGCGCGCGAGGTCGGTGCCGGCCGCATCGTGGTCGGCCTGGCGGTGGGGCTGGACGGCGTCGAGGGCGTCCCCGCCGAGAGGGCGCGGACGCTTGCCGACGACCTGTCGGGTGCCACCGGCCTCCCGGTCGAGCTCTGGGATGAGCGTTTCACCACCGACCTGGCCCTACGCCTGCGCAGGCCGCCTCGAGCCGGTGGCCATAAGGCGCGGGCTCCTGGCCGGTCCAGCAAGAGATCTGCCGATGACGCCGCCGCGGCGGCGGTGCTGCTGCAGTCATACCTGGACCGCGCGGAAGCCAAGAGCTGATGCGCGGCCGTGGCTGTGTCATCGCCATCGTCATCCTGGTGGTGGCCATCGCCGGCGTCGCCTTTGGCGGCTACCGCTACTACGACGGCGACGTCCGCAAGCCCCACCGCGTGGGCCAGCCGGCGTTGACCATCACCGTGCCCCCGGGCACCTCGGTCTCGGGGGTGGCCGACATCCTGGTGCAGAAGGGCGTAATCGACAACAGCCTCGTGTTCCAGGCCTACGTGCGGCTCAACGGCTACAACTCCAGGCTTGAGGCGGGTAACTACCAGGTCCCCGGCGGGGCCACCCTGGCCGACGTCGTCGGCTTGATGGGGCACTCGGAAGCGAACCAGGTCACGGTGACGATCCCCGAGGGCTACACCACCAAGCAGGCCGCCGACGTGATCGCCAAGAAGGGGCTCTTCACCGCCCAGGCCTACCTCGACGCGGTCAAGAACGACCAGTTCAGCCAGGACTTCCTGGCCGGCCGGCCGGCCGGGGCCGGGGTCGATGGCTTTCTCTTCCCCGACACCTACAACTTCTCCGCCAAGGCCACGCCGGACGACGTCATCAACGCCCAGCTGAACCGCTTTGGGCAACAGGTGACGCCCGAGCTGCGCGCCCACGCCGCCGACCACAAGCTGACCCTCTACCAGGTTTTGGTGCTGGCCTCGATCATCGAGCGCGAGGGCAAGTTCGACGAGGACCGCGGCCAGATCGCCTCGGTCTTCTACAACCGCCTGGCAGCGGGCATGCCGCTCCAGTCCGATACCACGGTTGAGTTCGCCAAGGGGGCTCCGGGCATACCGATCACCAACCAGGACAAGGCAATCGACTCCCCCTACAACACCTATTTGCACACCGGGTTGCCGCCCGGGCCGATCTGCAACCCCGGCCTCGGCTCGCTGGTTGCCGCTCTTACCCCGGCCAGCACCGACTTCCTCTACTTCCTGACCGACAAGGACGGCCACGCCCATTTCAGCCGAACCCTGGCCGAGCACCAGCAGAAGATCATCCAGTACGGAGTGCAGTGAGGCCGGGGGGACATGAGGGTAGTTCTCCTCGGCCACCCGGTGGCCCACAGCCTGTCGCCCGAAATCCAGAACGCGGCCTTCGCCGCGCTGGGGTTGCCCCACGTGTACGAAGCCGTCGATATCGAGCCTGACGGCCTCACGGGTGCGTTGGTGGGGCTGCGTCAGGAGGACTGCCTCGGCGCCAACGTCACGGTGCCCTACAAGCTGGCGGTGGCCTCGGCGCTTGACGCCATCGACGCCGAGGCGACCACCCTGGGTGCCGTAAACACCATCGTCAACACCGGCGGGCGCCTGAGCGGCTACAACACCGACGTGGAGGGTGCCTGGGAAGGGCTCCTTGCGCCGGTAGTTGATGCAATCAGCGGCGCCAAGGTGCTGGTCATCGGCGCCGGTGGCGGCGCCCGCGCGATCATGCTGGCGCTGAGCCGCAGCCTGCCCCGGGGGCCCACAGAGATCGTGGTCGTGGCGCGCCGCTCGGAGCAGGCCGCCGCCACCGCGGAACTCGGCGCCGATTGCGGCATGTCCACCCGGACGGCGCCCTGGTGGGAGCTGGTCGATGAGCTGCGCACCTCCGCCGTGGTCGTCAACTGCACGCCGCTGGGCCTGGAGGGCGAGGACCCGCTTGAGGGCGTGCCGCTGGTGGGACGCACGGTGCTCGACCTGGCTTATCGCCCCGGGGGGACACCTCTCTTCCGGCGCGCCTGGGAGGAGGGGTCGATGGCCCTCCAGGGCGACCAGATGCTGCTCCACCAGGGCGCCCTTGCCTTTCAGCTGTGGACCAACCATGCCGCGCCGCTGGCGGCGATGCGGGCTGCGCTCGAGGACGGGTTGCGATGAACCAGGCGCTGTCCGTCGCGGCTGCCGTGGTCCTGGGGTTGGTGATTGGCTATGGCACCCACCTGCTCAACCAGCGCCTGGCGGCCGCCGAGGACGAGGCCACCGAGCCCGCGCTGCCCCAGGAGCGGCTCTGGGCGCCGATCCTCGATGCCGGCTTGCTGGGCTACACCGCCTACCGCTTCGGCGCCACGCCCCAGGCCCTCCTGGTGGGGGCGGTGATCGTGGTGCTGATCCAGGTCCTGGTCTTCGATGCCCGTCACCGCCTGATCCTCAACCGGGTGATCTATCCCGCCATCCTGCTGGCGCTGCTCGTGGCTCCCATCAACCCGCTCCTCACCGGCAGCGTCGGTGAACGGGTCATCACCGCCGTGGCGGGCGCGCTGGTGGGCGGAGGCCTGTTCTTCATCCTGGTTGTTGCCACCGGCGGCGGCGTCGGCCTCGGCGACGCCAAGCTGGCCTTCTTCATGGGCGCCGTGCTGGGGTTCTTCCCCATCTTCACCTCGCCCATCCTTCGGGCGCTGCTCTACGGCATCATCCTCGGCGGTGTCATTGCGGTGCTCCTCCTGGTCAGCCGCCGGCGCGGGATGCGGGACTACATCCCCTACGGTCCGTACCTCTGCCTGGGGGCGATCCTGGTCCTGCTCTTCCCCTGTGGCCTCCCGGGCCCGGGAGGCTGTTGACCGGGCGGAGCCAAGGGCCGACCTTAAGATTTGGCGATGGCCAATAACTCCGAGCGCAATTCCGAGCTTTTGCCCGGCGAACAGCGCGTGCTCCAGGTGAATCGGCACCCCCTGGTGCTGGTCGGCCGCAGCTACCTGGTGGTCGGGCTGGGGTTGATCTTGATCTTGGTGGCGGCGTTGGTGCCCGTCACCGGGACGCTGCTGGAGCTGCGCTGGTTCGCGATCCTGCTCGTGGCCCTGGTCGTTTTCGTCTTCCTCGACGTCCAGTACATTCGCTGGCGCGCCGAGAGCTACACCATCACTGACCAGCGGATCATCACCCGCCGCGGTGTGATCAGCCGTTTCTCCCGGGCCATCGGGCTGTCGCGGGTCCAGGACGTGACCACCTACCAGGGGTTGTTCGGCCGCGTCTTCGGCTACGGGACCGTCGAGGTGGAGACTGCAGGGCGGGACGGCGCCGAGGCGCTGACCTTCGTCCCCAGGCCGATGGAGTTCCGCAACGCGATCTACGAGAGCCTGCAGCCTCCCGGCTCGCCCGTGGGGTCGCGGGACGCGAGGCAGTCGCCGGCGTGATCCGCTTCCTGACCGCGGGCGAGTCGCACGGGCCCCGCCTGGTGGTGATCGTCGACGGGGTGCCCGCCGGCCTCCGGCTTCGCCCGCGGGACATCGACGTCGACCTGCGCCGCCGCCAGCGCGGCTACGGTCGGGGCGGCCGGCAACAGATCGAGCGCGATGCCGTGGAGATCGTTGGCGGCGTGCGCCTGGGCCGCACCCTGGGCACGCCCATCGCCCTGGTTATGACCAACCGCGATTTCGAGAACTGGGAGAAGACCATGTCCCCGGCGCCGACCGGCTATAAGCCGACCAAGGTCACGCGGGTGCGACCGGGGCACGCCGACCTCGCCGGCGCTCTCAAGTTTGGCTTCGATGATGTCCGCAACGTCCTGGAGCGCGCCTCGGCGCGCGAGACCACCAGCCGGGTGGCCGCCGGCGGGGTTGCCAAGCAGCTGCTAGGCAACTTCGGCATAGCGGTGCATAGCTTCGTCCGCAGCCTGGGGGGGATCGACGCCAGGGTCCCCGATCAAATCGACTGGGATGCGGTCGAAGCCTCGCCGGTGCGGACGCCGGACCCGGTGGCTGAGAAGCGCATGATCCGCGCCATCGACCGCGCCCGCAAGGAGGGCGATACCCTGGGTGGCGTCTTCACCGTCGTCGCCACCGGGGTGCCGGTGGGGCTGGGCACGTACGCCCAGTGGGACCAGCGCCTCGACGGCCTGCTCAGCCAGGCGATCGCCAGCGTCCCCGCGGTCAAGGGGGTCGAGCTGGGTGCGGGGGTGGCGGCGGCCCGGCTGCCGGGCTCCCAGGTGCACGACCAGCCCCGCTACTCCAAGAAGGCCGGCTTCTACCACCTGACCAACCGCCAGGGCGGGCTCACCGGCGGCGTCACCGACGGCATGCCGGTGGTGGTCAGCGGGTACCTCAAACCGATCTCGACGCTGCGCAAGCCGCTGACCACCGTCGACCTGGCCACCCGCAAAGAGATCCAGGCCCACTACGAGCGCTCCGACGTCTGCGTTGTCCCCGCCGCGGGCGTCATCGGCGAGGCGATGGTGGCGCTGACCCTGGCCCGCGCCCTCCAGGCCAAGACCGGCGGCGACACGGTGCGCGAGATGAAGCGGAACCTGGCCGGCTACCTCCGCACCACGCGCTAGGGCTGGGGTTTATGGGCGGTCACCTGGTCCTGGTGGGCTACATGGGCAGTGGCAAGTCGACGCTTGGCCCGCGCGTCGCCGAGATGCTGGGCATGCCGTTTGTCGAGCTCGACAGCCGCATCGAAGAGATGGTGGCGATGACCATCCAGGAGATCTTCGTCTCCCAGGGCGAGGCGCGCTTCCGCGAGTTCGAGAGCAGTGTCCTGCGCCAGACCCTGGCGGGGCCCGCATCGGTCATCGCCACCGGTGGCGGCGTGCCCATGGACGATGGCAATTGGCGCCTGGTGCTGGACGGCAACGTCGTGGTCCATCTCAGCGCCGACACCGATGAGCTGCTGGACCGAATCGGCGTCGGTGGCAACCGACCGCTGGCCACGGGCGAGAGCCCGGGCGAGGTCCGCCAGCAGCTGGTCAGGATCCTCGAGGGCCGCCGTGCCCGCTACGCGGAGGCACCGCACACGGTCGACACCAGCGGGCGCGACGTCGACTCGGCGGCTTCCGAGGTGGTGGCCATCGGCCGCCGCATGGGGCTCGGTCGGCCGGAGGGCGCCGGTGGCTGAGATCGTGGTCAGCACCGAGGGCAGCGCGTACCCGGTGGTCGTAGAGCGCGGGCTGGCCCTAAAGCTTGGCGCGGGGCTCAAGGAGGCTGTCGAGGGCAAGCTACTGGTGATCGCTGACGAGCACACCGCGCCGCTGCTGGGTGAGGTCCTGGCCGCCGAGGCCGGGGCGGCCCTCTTCGTGGCCCCGGCGGGAGAGGCGACCAAGGCCTTTGACCAGCTGGAGCGAGCCTGCGCCGCCGCCGCCGACGCC
>DASZHA010000011.1:0-4370 GCA_035938265.1 Candidatus Dormiibacterota bacterium | reverse complement strand
CCGACCACCCGGCCGGGCTGCTGCACCAGCCCCATGATCGAGAGCGCGGTGACGCTCTTGCCGCAGCCCGACTCGCCGACGATGCCCAGCGTCTCCCCCGGCCTGACGTCGAAGCTGACGCCGCGCACCGCCTGGACCACGCCGTCGTCGGTGAAGAAGTTGGTCCGCAGGTCGCGCACGCTGAGGATGGGGGCCGTCATGCGGGCGCCTTGGAGCTCATCGCTTCTGCCTCGGGTCGAGAGCGTCGCGCAGCCCGTCGCCCAGGAAGTTGAAGGCCATCAGGGTCAGGGAGAGGGCGATCGAGGGCACCAGCACGATGTGCGGCGCGGTCTGGATCGCCTGGGTCCCGTCGAAGGCCATCGAGCCCCAGGACGGCGTCGGCGGCGGCACGCCCAGGCCGAGGAAGCTGAGGAAGGCCTCGAAGAGGATCGCCTGGGGCACCCCGAAGGTGGCCTGGACGATGATCGGGCCGAGCGAGTTGGGCAGGATGTGGCCGAAGATCACCTTGCCCGGCTTGGCCCCCGAGGCCCGCGCCGCCTCGACGTACTCGCGCTCCCGGATCGAGAGCGCCTGGCCGCGGACCAGGCGGGCCATGTCCATCCAGCGGGTGGCGGAGATGGCGATCATGATGAAGATGATCGACGGCTTGCCGTTGGCCACCACGACCACCAGGATCAGCGCCACCAGCAGGTCGGGGATGCCGTAGAAGACGTTGATGACCAGCGTGATGACGCTGTCCACGGCGCCCCGGAGGTAGCCCGCCAGCAGCCCCACGACGACCCCCACGGAGACCACGAAGACCTGCGTCCCCAGGCCCACCGCGAGGGAGACCTGGGCGCCGATCATGAGCCGGCTGAGGATGTCGCGGCCGGCGCTGTCGAGACCCAGCCAGTGCTTGGCGCTGAAGCTGCCCTCGATCGGGCCGACCCCCTGGTGAGACGTCGAGTAGGGGGTGTAGAAGAAGCCCACGATCGCCACCACGATCAGCAGCCCGAGGTAGACCGTGGCCACCAGGGCCAGGCGGTTGCGCCGGAGCCGGCGCCAGGCGTCGGCCCACAGGCTGCTCTGCTCGCGGACGATGGTCTCGGGGACGTACTCCTGGTCGACCAGGCTGGGGACCACGCTCACCCGCCGGCCCTCATCAGTAGCGGATCCGGGGGTCGATCACGGTGTACGTCAGGTCGACCGCCAGGTTGGCCAGGCCGATCAGCCCCGCGTAGATGGTGAAGACGGCGATGACGATGTTGTAGTCGCGGTTGAAGATGCTGGTGTAGAACTCCTTGCCCAGCCCGGGGACGCCGAAGAGGTTCTCGATCACCACGCCGCCGGTGACGATGCCGATGACCAGCGGCCCGAGGATGGTGGTGACCGGGATCAGGGCGTTGCGCAGCGCGTGGCGGACGATCACCACCCACTCCGCCAGCCCCTTGGCGCGGGCGGTGCGGACGTAGTCCTGGCGGATCACCTCGAGCATGCTGGCGCGGGTCAGGCGGGCCACGATGCTGGCGTAGGGGAAGCCGAGCGCGACCGCCGGAACCAGGATCTGACCGAAGGTGCCGTAGCGGCCGTCCCAGCCGATTACGTAGTAGAAGGCGCCGTGGGTCCACTCGAACAGGAACTTGCCCAGCAGGAGCAGCAGGAAGCTGCCGATGACGAAGCTGGGCATGCTGTACCCGACCACCGACGCGGTGGTCAGCACGTAGTCGACCCAGCTGTTCTGGCGCACCGCCGCCACCACCCCGAAGATCATGCCCAGGCCGACGGTGAAGAGCAGCGCGGTGAAGCCGACCTCGGCGCTGATGACGGCCTCCTGGGCCACCAGCGGGCCGATCTTGGTGCCCCGGTTGATCACCGACTCGCCGAAGTCTCCGTGGAGGGCGCCGGTGATGAAGTTGAGGTACTGGACGGGCAGGGGCTTGTCCATCCCGTAGTGGGCCCGGAGCAGGCGCTCCTGCTCGTCGCTGTGGATGCGCTCGCTGAAGAAGGCGTCGCCCGGCAGACTGTGCATCCCGGCGAAGACCGCGCCGCTGACGGCGATCACGGTGAAGAGGATCAGCAGCATCCGCTGGCCGATGTAGAGGAGCGTCCCGCGGGTCAGCACGATGCCGTCCCGCCGGTGGGCACGCCGCTCTCGGAGTCGATCAAGATTTTCGCCACGCCTTCCATGGAGAAGCAGAAGGGCGCCCGTCACCGGGCGCCCTTCCAGCTGGTCTCAGATCAATGCTGCAGGATCGAAAGCTCGTTCCAGTAGTGATCGAAGAAGTTGTTGGTGCCGGCGCCCTTGACGTAGGGCTCGAAGAGGAAGGCGCCCACCGAGTAGTACAGGGGGATGTAGGCGACGTCGTCGATCAGCATCTGGCTGAGGGCCTTGTAGTCCGTCAGCGCCTGGGGCATGGACTCGGCGTCGGCCTTCTTGAGGAGGGCATCGTAGGCCGGGTTCACGTAGCCCGTGGTGGTGCCGTCGGCGCCACCGGCGAGGGCTCCCCAGAGGTTGTCGAACCAGTCCTGGGGATGGTTGTAGTCGGCCTGCCAGCCGTCACGGCTGAGGACGTAGCCACCCTTCAGACGGGTCTTGATGAAGGTCGCGTGGTCGACCGGCTGGAGGTCGACCTTGACCCCCAGGTTGGTCTGCCACTGGTCCTGCAGGTTGGTCGCGGTGGTCCCGTTGATCGGGCTGTTGGGGTCGTAGGTGTAGACCAGGCCCTTGGTCAGGTTGCCCGTCGGGTCGGCCGAGTGGAGCAGCGCCTTGGCCGTGGTCGGGTCGAACTTGCCGAGCGGGTCGGCGTTGTCGCCCAGGTAGCCCAGGAGGCCCTTGTTGATCAGGCCGCCGGTGGCCGGGCTGCAGATGATGTCCTGGCAGACGACGTCGACGACGGTCTGCTTGTTGATCGCCAGGGCGAAGGCCTTGCGGAGGTCGTTGGCGGTCTTCGAGGTACCCGCGAACGGACCCTTGGCCTGACGCTTGGAGTCGATCGTCATGTTGAAGCTGACCCAGTAGCTGCGGACCTTGTTCTGGAGGTGCAGCTTGCTGGCGTTGGGGCCGGCCTTGATCCGCTTGACGTCATCGACCGGGAGGGTGCTCCACCCGCCGAAGCCGACGATGTCGTACTTGTTCTGCTCGAAGGCCTGGACCGCGGTCGAGGCGCTCTGCAGGATGTCGTTGTGGATCTTCTGGATGACCGGCTTGGGGCTGCCCCACCAGTTCGGCACGGCCGCGAAGTCGACCGACTGCTTGGGGATGTGGGCGGTCATCTTGTAGGGGCCGGAGCCGATCAGGGTCTCAGGCTTGGTCCACCAGTTGTCGGGGTCGGTCTTGACCACCTTCTGGTCGACGATCCAGCCGGTCGAGACCAGCGCCAGCGAGGTCACGAAGTAGCCGGCGGGGGCCGAGAGCTTGGCGACCACGGTGTAGTCGTCGGTCTTGGAAAGGCCGCTGAGGGCCACGGTGCCGTTCTCCAGGGCGGTCTCCAGGGCGGCGCCGGTCAGCTTGTTCTTGGCCACGGTGCTGTAGCCCACGACCGGGCCGAAGTTGCCCGCGTAGGGGTTCTGCAGCGCGGCGGCGCGGTTCCAGGAGAACAGGACGTCGGCCGCGGTGACCTTGTCGCCGTTGGAGAAGGTCGCGTCGTGGCGCAGCTTGAAGGTGTAGGTCAGGCCGTCCGAGCTGACGGACGGCAGCTCCGAGCAGAGGTCGCAGATCACGTTCAGGTTGTCGTCGAACTTGACGACGCCGCTGAAGATGTTCTGCGCGATCTCCGAGTCGGTCTCGGCGTCGAAGACGCCGGGGTCGAGGCTGCCGAAGTCACCCAGGAGGGGGAACTTCAGGGTCTGGTCGGCGGCCAGCGAGGTCCCGGTGTTGGTCGGCGTGTTGCCGCACGCCACCAGTCCGAGGCTGGCCATTGAGGCCAGGGCGATTCCCTTGGCCTTCGTGGCGGTAAGTCGCAACTCTCTCCTCCTTGCAAGGATCGCCGGGCGTGGAGCCCGGACCTGGGTAACCTCGAGCGCCGCCCGAAGGCAGCCTCCACTACCTGTTACGAGTTCGTTTCCCCCTTAAGTCGCGAATTATGCCACCCCGCCCTCAACAACGGCCGGCGTTCGCCCGCTAGGCGTAGTGGCAGGCGGCGTGCTGGCCGTGGCCCAGGTCGCGCAGCGGCGGCTCCTCGACCGCGCAGAGGTCGGTGGCGATCGGGCAGCGGGTCCTGAAGTGGCAGCCCGAGGGCGGGTTGATGGGGCTCGGGATGTCGCCCTGGAGCACGATCTTCTCCCGCTGCACCGTGGGGTCCGGCACCGGGATGACCGAGATCAGGGCCTTGGTGTAGGGGTGCCGGGGCTCGCGGTAGAGCTGCTCCGCCGAGGCCGTCTCCACCAGCTTG